>CANQEP010000056.1 GCA_947595235.1 uncultured Clostridia bacterium | reverse complement strand
TACATTTTGGCAGTTGCAAAGAGTTTTGGCGACCGCGGTATAAAGACCACCACCGCCCTTGAAAGCGAACTTTTGGAGATTGAAAAGTCGGGCGCAGAACTCACAAAAATTCTCAAAGCCCTTGGGCTTAATCGTGAGGCAGACCTTGAGGAGCGCAACCTCTATCAAAAGTGGACGGCAAGTTATGGCTTCACAAGTAACGTCATATTGGAAGTTGCAAAGAGCCTCAACAAAAAGGGGGGATTTTCTAAACTTGACGACACCCTTTCGAAACTTTACGAGCAAAAACTCTTCACCCTTGAAGAAATAGAAAACTATTCAAAAGAAAAGGAAGAGATGTATTCTGTTGCAAAAAAAGTGACCTCAACCCTTGGCATCTATTACCAGAACCTCGAAAGCGTTGTCGAAGTCTATGTCAAGGACTGGCTCAACAAGGGCTACGACGCCGAAACTCTGTCGCAAATCGCATCATATTGCTTCAAGCAAGACATCAAGTCGCTTTCGCTCATGAACGAAGTGGTCTTGAAGTTCTATAAACTTGGCATAGTCTCAACCGCCTCTCTTAACAACTACATCTCAACCATAGTCTCGCAAGACAGCGTTGTTAAGAAACTTCTTGAAAAACTTGGAATTGTAAGGCGCGTTAACTCGTCGGACCGAGATTTTTACAAGACTTGGACAGAAGACTGGCACTTCTCGCCCGAGATAATCGACCTTGCACTTGAAAAGAGCAAGGGCACCGCTTGGCCCCTTCGCTACATGAACAAACTACTTCTTGACCTAAACTCAAAGAACATAAAAACGACCGAGTCTGCAAAGAAAGAACTTGAAAAATTCGGCACTGCAAACAAGGTGGAAACGGGCGCGGGATTCAGCGAGCACGAATATACTAAAGAAGAACTCAACGCTCTTTTTGACAGCCTAGACGACATCGAGGTGTGATATGAACAGAAACGCATACATAGAAAAATGTTTGAGCGAACTTGCAAAAGAGAGGGCGCGCGCGCAAGCCATTGCCTTTTCTAACCTTGAAAAAGCAAAAAAGAATTCCGACTTTGTCGCACTTGACCGCAAAGAAAAGGACCTTTCTTTCAGGCTTGGCAAACTCAGAGCCTATAGCAAAAACACCCTTGACGCCGAGAAAGAACTAGGCGAAGTGAAGGCGCAAAAACTCAAAATTTTAAAGACAATGAACATCGACCCGTCGTCGTTCGAGCCAAAGTACTCGTGCAAGAAGTGTAACGACCTTGGATATGTTAATGGTGGCATCTGCGACTGCCTAAAAAAGCGCCTCAACGCCATGCTAATTAAGGACTTCGGCTCGGGCAAAGATAAACTCAGCGACTTCAAAGACTTTAACGAAAAAATTATCAGAAACGACACGCAAAAATCTCAACTTTTGAAGCTCAAAAAGAAGTTTGAGGACCTTGCCTCCACCTATCCCGCCTCTTCGCCAAAGTTCATAGTCATAAGTGGCAAGCCCGGGGTCGGGAAAACTTTTATTGTCGAATGCCTTGCAAAGGCGCTCATCGACCGCAACTTCCTTGTTTCGTTCGTCTCTGCCTTTGGCATGAACAACCTACTTCTCAGTTACCACACGTCTTTTGACGACCAAAAACAAACCTATATGAACGCGCTTCTTGACCCCGACGTTCTTATAATCGACGACCTTGGCACCGAGCCAATACTAAAGAACGTGACGCGCGAGTATCTTCTTGTTTTGCTCTCTGAAAGGTCGCGCCTCAACAAACTGACAATAACCACAACCAACCTTTCGCCCGCCGAGATTCTCGCCCGCTACAATGAGCGCATTTTCAGTCGCCTTTGCAACAAGCGTGAAAGTTTCCTCGCCCAAATCGAGGGCAACGACCTCAGACTTTTGAAATAACCATCTTTTCTATTCTAAACCCCAAATTGTAAAAAACTGCACAAATAATCAAATTTTATACAATCATCACTCAAAAAACAAGGCTCCCGCCTTGTTTTTCATAATCTTTATTTGCCTTTCAACCTCTAAATGCCGAGGTGTAAAGCGGGACGAACGCCCATGTAACAATTGTTGCCAGGGCCACCAGAAGATTCTGCCGGATCATTTATGACCCCTCTTGCTCGTACGTAATAAATATAATAAGCATCCGTTCGCAACCACCAATCACACGTCCCGGCCCTATAATTTGTTGTGTATTTAGTCTCCATATAACAACAATTGCTTATGGCGAAATCACTAGGACTGCATTGTCTGGAAGCATGTCCATTACCAACATTAGTATTGCCAGCAAATATACCGTTCCCCATGTCATAGTAGGTCTTACAATAGATCCAGTCTTTCGTTATGTCTCCCGTCCATTGGCTTGGGTCCTTGTATGCCTCATCACCTTTGCTATTTAAGTTTGCAGTCAACATTATTATTTCCCTTTCTTTATCATCAAAAGCGTTTTCATAAAAGTCTCCGTTAAGCCACTGCTGTAATTCAGAATCCTTCCAAACTGTAGAATATGAACTGAAACGAATATTGCCAGTCAATGCCAGTTTACTTAATAACTCAATATTTTCACTTTTGCTCTTCCATGCATCATAGTTAAGAATGTACCACTTTATAGGTTCTACTTTGAACCAAACATAAGTTTCCGTTGGCTTTATTGTAGTTCCGCCTTTATATGTATAACCAGAACTAAATGGCAAACTGCTTCCTCTTGCATACAATTCTCCGTCTGTGTATTCGTATGCATTCCATGTAAGATACCCTTTGGTTTTATTGCCCGTTGTGTATGTCCTTTTAACCGGCTGCCCAGAATACCACCCTTCAAGCGTAGAGTTCATTGCATCCCCAACATACGTCTGTGGATATGAGCCAAAATACATGGTCTTTAATTTAACTGTACTTGCTGTTCCGTCATATGATCCCCCCATGGTCTCTTCTGGACCAACCTCAGGTGGTTGCCAACTTGTGTATTGATATATATCATTTTTGCTAATATTTGCCGAGGGGTCAATATTGACTATACCCCCCTCTTCGATGTATATCGCTGGTCCTTGCTCGGCAGTGCAACCCGTTATTGTGCCCGCCTTAATGGTCAAAGTTGCACCAGAGGAAACATATATTCCACCGCCATACTCTGCCGAACATCCCGAGATAGTTCCGCCATTCATGGTGAAGGTTGCACCAGTTGAAATAAATATTGCTCCGCCATAAACATTTGAACTTCCCGAAATAGTACCACCATTCATGGTATAAGTAGAATAAGGTTCAAGATATATTGCTCCACCTTTCTTGCTCTTATCAGCCGTGCTTGCCCCACTATCCGACGCGTCGCTTCCACTCGCCCTCTCTTCGGCAACAAGACTTTTGAGAGAGG
>CANQEP010000055.1 GCA_947595235.1 uncultured Clostridia bacterium | reverse complement strand
GTTTCGTTCACCATTCCAAACCACGGATGCCTTGTCTCTTGGGCAAAACAAGGGGTGCTTCTTCTTAACACGGTCATGAGCGTTCGCGAGGGTCAAGCCAACTCCCATGCGGGACTGGGCTGGCAGACCTTTACCGATGCGATCATCGAAAAAGTTAACAATCTTGAAAAACCAGTTGTATTTTTGCTCTGGGGAGCAAATGCTAAGAGTAAGAGGCCACTAATTGACGAAAAAAAACATCTTGTTTTGGCGTGTGCGCATCCAAGCCCGCTCTCGGCGTATAACGGATTTTTCGGGTGCAAACACTTTTCAAAAACCAATGAGTTTTTGTTGTCTCATGGGCGTGAGCCAATTGATTGGCAGTTGCCAAGAATATAAGGATATATTATGAAAAAATTTCTAAGGTCAATAATTTGCTTTTGTGCAGTGGCAGTTATAATGGCGTGCTTTGTTCCAAAGTCGCTTGCCTTTGCTGATGAAGAAATTATTTATAGCCTTGTTCCCTCGTCATTCAATGACACTCCAACCCAAACAAAAGACCTATATAATATTGATGAGGTGTCAAACTTAAAGCCATTTTTGACCGACGAAAATGGCGAGTTTGTTGAAGAGGACGGCGGGTTAAGGCGTCTTCCGGGCATGAGTTTTAGGCTTAAAAGAGACGAAAAAAATCAAATTGTTGACCAAATGGTCAAGTTCAAAGACGCGCCCGCTCTTGACAGCGTTGGCGGGAAGTCGCTCTTCATGTGGATAAATTTTGACAACTATGACCTTCACAATCTCAGCATTAGCCTCAGTTTCGAAAACGGGGCGAGCGTGGACTGGGAGATTTCTGCAAACAAACTGACAGACACCATCTCAGACGTTTCGACTGGGCGTCAACCTCATGGTTGGAGGCTCATGGAGTTTCCTTTTTCAAGTGCCATGAGCATTTCGGGGGACGCGTCAAATCAAAAGATGAAAAGCATGAACCTCAGTTACCTCACGAACCCCGTCAGCGAAATCACAGAGTATGCCACTCTCACGTTCTATAACGTCTATGTTTCAGACCAGAAAAGCGAGGATAATGCAATAAACTGCCTTGAAAAGCAAGCGCATTTAATCATGAGTTATAACGACATCGACGAGACTATGAGAAATAGTTTTGTTGTTGGCGACGAACTTTCTATTCCTTTGTTCGACAGCGCGGTGAGATATGCGTATTTGGGGGAGATTGACCTCAAAAAAGACGGGAACTTCTCGGGCGGTGGACCTCTTGGCTACACTTGGCAAGCCTCTGTCATGGACCCCGAGGACCAGCCAAAGAAGGTGCTCTCGGGCGAAAAGTTTAAGTTTGAAACTGAAGGGACATATAAACTTGTCTACCACTGCGCACTCTCGGGCGAGGACATTTTCACCCACACGCAGTTGTTCGAGGTCAGAGAACTCAACCCAATCTACTTCAACATCAACGCTCTCAGTGCGGTGGTGGGCGAGAAGTATATCATTTCGGTGCAGTCAAGTTCGCTCATAACAACCGTGGGGGACTTTGAGGTTGTTAATGTTCCAAAGGAACTGACTGTAACCATGCTTGACGACGGACGAATTGAGATTGTTGCATCAAAGGTTGGAACGTTTGAGTTTGAGGTGCAGGTTAGGGGAACAAGGCTAGTCAGACCCGAGGAAGACACCTATAAAGTGTCGTTCAAAGTTGTTGCAAAGCGGGGAGAAAACAAGGACAATCTCGTTTTGAAGATTGTGCTTTGGTCACTTCTTGGCGTGTTTGGAATTATTTTGATTGTTTATGTTATAATTTTGCTTGTTAGAGCACGCAAGTTTGATGTAAAATAATATGGGGAGCAAATGAAAAACTACGAAGATGAACATAATGGCAAAATCCCCTACGACAGCGACTCGATAATAAGGCAAAGCAACTACAAAAAGTCGCGCGGGGGGATGAAGAAAAGTGAAGTAGTGTCGCCGAACAAGGCGGTTGCTCTTCTTGTAAGCATTCTTATTATCTTCAACGTTATCTTGGGAATTGTTGTCTTCACTCGTCGCGGGGGCGGGGGGCAGACAACGAACAACAACTCCTATACCATCAACTCCGACGGGCTTGACGTTTCGGCGGTCACGCTAAGGGCACTTCCGTCGGTCGTCTTGGTCAATGCGGGACTAAACGGCAAGAAAGAGTCTGACCTTAATGCAGACAACTTTTCTGACATGGCGTCGCGCGGGTCGGGAGTGATATTCTTTGACAACAAGCAAGAGGGTGAGGCGTATATCGTCACTTGCAACCACGTTGTTGTTAGCCACAAAGAGGAAATATTTGTACTTCTCTACGACAGTTACAAGCCAATAAAATGTGTTGAGGTGTTCGCAACAACCGAGTATGACATCGCGGTGTTGAAAATTGAGGACAAGAAAGAGTATCAAGACGAGTACAAAAAGAGTGGCGCAACCGCGTGCGCTGTTGCAGAAAGCAACTATGTTTCGCTTGGTGAAGACGTTGTTGCAATAGGCAACCCGCTTGGAAAGGGGTTCAGCACAACGAGTGGCATTGTTTCGGTGACGAGCGAACTTATCGACGTTGACAACGACCCTTATTATAAGCACAGAGTCATGCGCATTTCTGCCCCAATAAACACGGGCAACAGCGGCGGCGGACTTTTCAATGCAAGGGGAGAACTTTTGGGCATTGTTTCGGTCAAGAGCAACGACACCTCAAAAACTTCGGTGGACTGCATTGCCTATGCAATTCCAAGCACTCTTGCAATCAACATTGCAACAAGAGCCATGAGAAACTCTTCGGTTGAGCGCGCCGACTTTGGCATAACCCTTGAACACGATGCGGGAAGTAACGTCTCTTCGGTGACGCTTGAAAATGGAAAGACAATTGCAAAAAGGGCAGTGCGCGTCAAGAGTAGCACGGGTGAAAGCGGGCTTGAAGTGGGCGACATCATTTTGAGTTTCAGTTTTTCGACATATTCGGTGACAATGGTTAATATGTATTCCTTAGAGGACTATGCGTTCGCCATGAACAAAGGTGAAAGGGTGACATTCGAGATTTTGCGTGGCGGTCACTCAATGCAAATAACTGCCGAGGTCAAAAACACCATAAAGGCAAAAACCAATTAAAACGCTTGCGATTGAAAATCAAAAGTGATATCATATTAATATTAAACCATTTGGAGGACATTATGACAGAGCAAAAAGTTATCGAAATTCTTGCAAAGCAACTGAGAATTGACAAATCAAAAATCAACTCAAAAACCAATATAGCATCTGACCTTGGGGCTGACAGTTTGGACCTTGTTGAGGTGCTTATGAGCCTTGAAGAGGAATTCAATATTTCCATTCCCGACGAGGCAATTCCGGGCATTGTGACCGTTGAAGACCTTGTTAAGTACATAGACAGCAAGAAGAAGTAATTTTGCCTTTGCAAATTGCGTATTTGTTGCGAGCGACTTGTCGCGCGCTGACAGTTGACAAGAATGGGATGCATAACTT
>CANQEP010000054.1 GCA_947595235.1 uncultured Clostridia bacterium | reverse complement strand
ATGCCGTTACTTTAAGTCCACTCCATCCAACATTGTTGACGCGTCAGTTGTTTTGAGCGGACTTAAAGTCACGGCATCGGTCAGCGATATCGACAACAAAACCAACCTTATTTTTGCGGTTGAACTTCAATCTTTTTTGGCAGTCTATCAAAAAGAGACCATCACAGTTGTTGAGGACGCGTTCTCACTATCAAAGAACATCAATGCGTCAAGAGAGTGCGTTTTGAAAGAGAACTACGAGGGCGACATAAAAGAAGAGGGCACCTTCACTTCCACACTTGAAACGGGCATCGAAATTGATGAAGTGCTCATGGTAACAAGTTCAAAGCCTATGCTTAGCGAGACCACATTCACCGAAAATGGCGCGTGCGTTTCTGGGGGAGTGCAGGTTGAACTTGTTTGCGAGGCTGGGGGCGAAAAACTGGCACTTAATGGCACAATTCCTTTTGCGCTTCAAGTTGAAACCCTCATGAAAGACTGCGAAGTGACTGCCAGCGTGAAGAGTGTGTCGGCAAGGCTAAGAAACAGAACCGAGATTGAACTTGAGGCCATGGTGAATGTAATTTGCAAGAACTATTCTAGCGGTTTTGTGAGTTTTGTTAAAGACATCGAAGAGACCGACGAAAAGCAAGTCGACGACGCAACAATACGCGTTTATGTGACCGACGAAAACGAGGACTTGTTCGCCGTTTCGAAAGTGCTTAATATGCGCCCCGAGGACATTTTGGAGCAAAACCCATTTGCAAACGAGGGGCTCACTGAGGGAACTAGATTGGTTGTTTACTCTCCATTAAACATCAATTTTGAATAACGCCATTTTATTCCAAGAAAAGACAAAACCAACATCGGTTTTGCCTTTTTTCTTGTGCTAAATATCTGTGTTTTGCCAACAATTTCTTTCGAGGTGAGAACATGAAAAAAATTATTGCTATGATTGTTTTGTTAGTCGCGGTCGCTAGTGTGGGCGCGCTGTTTTTGGTGGGCAAGAAAAAAGATGAAAGCACTTATCTTCGCGTGCACATAAGGGCGAACAGCAACCAAGAGTGCGACCAAGCGGTCAAGTATGAGGTCAAGGCGGCGGTCGTGGACTTTTTGACGCCAAAAATAAGTGAGGGGAGCACCTTCAAAGAGGTCTATGCAATTCTTGAAAGCAATCTTTGTGGCATTGAAGAGGTGGCAAACGAGGTCTTGAAAAATAACGGCATGAACTACACCAGCCACGCGGCGCTAAAAGAGGAGTATTTCCCAACTCGCAGTTATGGTGACTTCACGCTTGAACATGGCTACTACGACGCGCTAATTTTGAACCTTGGAACGGGAGAGGGCAACAACTGGTGGTGCGTTGTTTATCCTCCGCTGTGCTTCATTGGAAGTGAGGGAAGCAACCCGCAAAACATCGTCTATAAGTCCAAACTTGTTGAATTGATAAATAAATTCTTCAAATAATTTACAAATTTATTAAAATATGCTAATATTGTCGAAAGAGGAAATATTTATGAACTTCAACGACAATTTCAAAAATCTCTACACGCGTGACGAACTTATGAAACTTGGCATCTATGACCTTAGAAAACTTGGTCAAGACCTTGGAGTTGTTAGCCCAACATCGCTAAAAAAAGAGAAACTTGTCGACAGCATTCTTGCGGTTATCTATGGCGAAACGCCCGTGCGAAAGATTGGCAAGGGTCGTGGAAGACCCCCAAAAGACAACAAAAAGCCTTGCAAACTCTATCTTGACCTTATCGAGAAAATCAATGAGCCCGACGCATCGACCGAATTTGTTTATGTTGACCGCTATGACTATGGTTCAAGCGAAATGGTTGCCAGCCCTCGCGCTGAGTACATAAACAACGACGACATGACCAAGGTCAGCACCCTAAAGCGCGGTGTTGTGTGCGACGAGAACGGAAGTTTCTTTGTTAGAAAACTTCGCTATATTCCTAGCGAAAATGACTATATTTTGCCAAAAGAAATCGCCTTTGACTACTCTCTTAAAGACTGCGACCTCATTGAGTTCTTGCTCTGCGACGACGGCAAGACCGTTTCTCAAATTATAAAAATCAATGGCAATTTGGCAAGCCGAACGGGGAACGTCAAGTTGCGTGGTGCGTCAAAACTCATAAAAATTGGCTCAGACATAACCATTCGCACCAACGAGAGCAACATCGTCTATGCAAAGACCCCGAAAGAGCGGGCAGAGATGAGTAACCTTATTGCAAAAAAACTGGTCTCTGAGGGCTACAAGGTTGTGTCGGTCAACTTCGACAGCCTTGAAATGAGCACCAGCGATGACGGCATAACAAGGCTTTATTGCGTGGGCTCGCGTGACGAGTATGAGACTATGGCGGTCATTGAAAACGCCATCGAAAGGGCAAGAATGATTGCCTCGCTTGAAGAAAAATGCGTCCTTCTTGTGGACAACCTCGGCTGGCTGTTGAGCGTTGTTGAGACCTTTCCAAAATACCTTTATGGCAACTTTATTCCAAAACTTGCCAAACTTTCTAGCGACAGATATCTTAACATCAGCGTTGTTTGCATCATGAGTGACGTCTCAAAAGAGGATGCAACATACCTTGCGGGCATCTTCGACAACTTTAACCTTAATGAACCGCTATAAAAATTGGCAAAAAAAACGCCGATTGGCTCGGCGGTTTTATGACTTTATTGACGCGTCTTCAATTTCAAGGGCGTCAAAGTTCACGCTCTCAACAAAGTCGCGGGGGAGAAATTTGCAGTTAAAAAACTCAACGTATGAGTTGATGTGGTAGGAAAGAACAACGGGCGTTGGAATGTCCAGCCTGTGGCAAATCTCTTGCATATGAAGATAAAAAGTCTCTTTGTGAAAATTGTCTATGCTTTCATAAACGAAACTTTTTTGTATCTTGTGGTTCTTAATGACCCTTGCCCAAATTCGTATCATATTTTTAGTTTATCAAATTCGCTTGCAAGATGCAACTAAATGTTCAAAATGATTGACAAAGTTTTAAAGTCGCTTTAAAATATGCTAGTCAATTAAAGAAATGAAATATTTTTCTCTATTTGAAATATAATATATAAAAAAACCATCAATTTGGCTAATTTAGGAGGCACAAAAATGTCAGAAATTTATATCACACTTGAAGGAAAAAAAGAAAAAGAAGAAAGGCTTGAATACCTTAAAAATGTTCGCAGACCCGAAGTTTTGGAAAAATTGAAGGCCGCAAGAGAGTATGGCGACCTTAGTGAGAACAGCGAATATGACGCCGCTCGCGCCGAACAAGGACGAATGGAAACCGAGATAAAAATGATTGAGGACACCCTTCGCCTTGCAAAAATCGTGAAGTCAACTTCCAGCGAGACCGTACGCGTTGGCTCAACCGTAAAAGTCCTTGACAAAGAGATGGACGAAGAAATTGAGTACAAAATTGTTGGCTCTATTGAAAGTGACCCCGACAAGGGCTATGTTTCTAATGAGTCGCCAATCGGCAAGGCTCTTATGGGCAAGAAGAAAGGCGACAAGGTCCAAATCACCACGCCGATGGGGGATTCCTACGAGGTGGAAGTCCTCTCCATTAGTTAGGCGCCAACATTTGGCCCAATAAGTGCAGAAAAGAAAAAATCTCAGACAGTCATTTATTATATATAAACTCCTGCCTGAGATTTTTTCTTTTCTTTCTTCTTGGACTAAATCTTGGCGCCTAACGGTACGAAGGATACAACATTGGGCTCTAATTTTAAACTTCTCCCCGAAAAACGTTACTTGAATGTATTGCATTGTAAAAAAAATAAGTGCAGAAAAGAAAAAATCTCAGACACTCATTTATAAAAAGGGGTCCCCGCGGAGTGAGAGTAGCGAAGTTCGTGGGGAGAGGAGAAATGAAAGACGAAAAAGGAGGGGACTTGCTTGCAAGTTCCCTTTTATAATGTCTTTTATTTCGACGAAAACTCCTGCCTGAGATTTTTTCTTTTCTTTCTTCTTGGACTAAATCTTGGCGCCTAACGTATTAAGGATTGATAATTTTTATGTCTTGTTATAGATGCAAACTTCGCCCCGAAAAACGTTACTTGAATGTATTGCATTGTAAAAAATCAAATAGTAAAGGAAATTAGGAGAACAGGGAAAAATTGAAAAGAAATGCAAAGTGGGACATCTCAAATAAAATATCAAATTTAAGTTCCCCACTGATGATGGGGAAAGGTGGTGCCTTAGGCACCAAAAGGGGAGAAACTTCAATCAGTTTCCTCTTTTTTGTTGGTTATTGCAAAGTTTAAAAATTATATAGATAAAGTTTTTCCTAAAAATAAATAAACGAAAAAGTTGATACTTAACCTCCCCTTTTGGTGCGTACCGCACCACCTTTCCCCATCGACAGTGGGGAACTTGAAGAGGATACTTTATTTTATATGTTCTTCCTAAACTAACATATAAATTTCTCGCGTCAACAATTCAAACAAAGTTTGATATGTAATTTCGCCGTAGGCGAATATGTAATTCGCGTAAGCGATATGTAATTCCATCGTAGATGGACATGTAATTGCATTTTATGTCGCAAATAATTTTTTAAAGTTTTTCCTAAAACAACCCTAAAACATTTGACAATCATATGGGGGGGGGGGTATAGTATTGTGTAAGAAAAGTGAAAATTCTGGCGGGGTAGGGCGCGCTGAGTGTTTTTATTATGCGCAACTTACATGAGCCTTGCCAGTGGGGAGTTTGGTGGTGAAGAAGTTAAAGAAGATACTATGCTTTGTTATTCCTTTGGTGGTGATTATTGCAATAGCAATTAGCGTTATCGTGCCACTGAGTTTGAATAACAAGAATGATGTAACTCACAAAAATTTCTCTGCCGAAGAGAGGGCAAGCGGTAGCGACGCCTCGGACAGCGGGGCAAGTACGGCAGATAAGAGCAAGAAAGGCGGAGCGATATATCTTGAACCATATGCCACTTATACAATGAATGGTGGAACAATATCTGGAAGTTCAAACACCTATGGCGGGGCAATATTCATCTCAACTGGAGCAACCTTTAT
>CANQEP010000053.1 GCA_947595235.1 uncultured Clostridia bacterium | reverse complement strand
CCTTGATGCCAATGAAGTTGTATGGCTCATAGACTGGTGGCTCGTAGCCAAAAATTTCTTTTGAAACGCGCACGGCAACATCTTTGCTCCCGTTAACGGTGGAGTGGTCCATGCCACCCGTTTCAAAAATGACGTGTTCGGCTTGCCACCTCATTGGCCAGTCAACTTTCCATTGGAGTTTGATGTTTCTTGCCGTCAAGATGTTGGCGGTCTCTTTGTGTCCGCATGCGCACTCATAGGTGAAGTCGCCCGTCTTTTCGTCGTATGAAAGAATGGTCTTTGTCTCTTTGTGGCACTCACTACAATAGACGCTTATTGGGTAATAGTTCTCTTTCTCGCCCTCTTCGGCGTCTTGGGTCCTAAAACTGTCGATGATGTCAAAAATCTCACCACGCTTGTCCATGGCGAGTTTTATCTTTTCGGCATACCTTCCACTGCGGTACTCGTCGGCTTGATAAATGACCTCGGGCTCAATCCCCACCCTTTTGAGTTCATTAAGAAACCTCTTTTCAAAGAACGACGCATAACTTTCATTCTCGGTGAAAGGGCTCGGAATGTCAACATAACTTCTTCCAATATATTTTGCGTAGTCCTCGGGGATGCCGGCTGGCACTTTTCTGTATCGGTCATAGTTATCGATTGAAAGAATGAACCTAACCTTCTTTCCAAGTTTCTTCAGCGCCGTTGCAACCAAAAATGGAGTGACAACCTCGCGGAAGTTCCCGATGTGAATAAAGCCCGAAGGACTGACCCCCGACGCTACTGTATAGACCTCTTCATTTGGTCTTTCTTCAATAATCTTTTTTGCAAATTCATAAGCCCACATATCATTTTCCTCTTCTTATTTGTATTTTTTTGTTATTTTTGATATATTTTATACATTCATAAATTCAAAATGTAAAAATTCACGCTCATTGGTTCAAGTTTGTCACGAAGTGCATTGCCACCGCTCATGCTAATTTTCTTCTCTTTTTTGTTGCACTTTTCAGAAAGTGACACTTTTGTACCCTCTATTTTACTTATATTTAACTTTTCGTCAAGGATAAACTCAAAACTTTCTGGTTTATTTGAAATATTTATTGCTTTTATATACATATGCTTTTTGTCGAAGGTGGCATTTGCAAACACTCTTTCACGGCTCAGCCAAATGTGTTTTTGCTTTAACACCTTTCCATTTTTGTCCAAAATTTTGATGCACTCTTTTTCGAATGAAATTTTAAACTTGCTTTCAAGAGCAATTTCACCAAGGTCCTCAAGGGTCATGCGCTTGCCGGAAAATCTTTTTTCGTAATAGACATGGCCGTGGTCAACAAAAACATTGAAAGTGGTTTTGCAATCGCCCTCAAAAGTGAACTTCAACTCGTCGCCCACACTGTGGGTAAAGGTAAGAACAACGTCCTCAAACGCCTTGCCCTCTTTGAAGGTCTGTTTTTCACCACTTTTGGTTATATCTTCAAGTTTAAGCGAATTGTTCTTTGACGAGAACTTGATTTTTGCCTCATTTTTAAGATTTTTTTCAAAGTCCAGTTTGGCAACTTTTGTGCCGTGGCACTTCATGAACATCTTTTGAACGGCAAGCGACGGCGTCTCATTTTCTTTTAGCCCGTCAAAGTGTATGAGGTCGGGCACCCAGTTGGTTGAGCCAACTTTGTTGAGAAGAGGCGCATAGCAAGAGAGTTTTACAATGTCGGGATTGTTCTCCATGCCAAGCATGAACACTGCCTCACACATGGCGGCAACAAAGTTGTTTTCTCCCCCAAGAACGCCCTCGCCGTTTGCGTTGGTGTGGCAAGCGTACTCGCCCATGAACACCTTTGAAAGGCGCTTGTCGTAGTGGTCGTAACGAGGGTAGTTGTCGATGAACCACTCTGGCGTGTTGTAAACGTGCTCGTCAACAACAAGGTCGGTGTGCGTCTTGTTAAGATATACCCACGACGGGTTGCTGTCTTGCGGATTGATGTCCACCCCCACAGTTGAGAGTATGGTCAGCCCAAACTTCTTCACAAGGTCGACCTTCTCACCCGCGTGAGGATAATTCTTTATTCCGCTAAGGCACGCCTCAAAGTTCTCAAAATATTCCCTTCCCCAATTCTCGTTTCCAAGCGCAATGAATTTGAGATTGAACGGCTTTTTGTGTCCCATTTCTGCTCGCTTTTTTGCCCACTCACTCTCCTCAATGTCAGTACTGTCGGGGTCTCCAAGCGCAAAGTAGACAAGGTGCGCAACAGAAGAGGTGACTCGCCTTTTGAACTCGGCAGACTTTGGGTCAAGCCTAATGAACCCAAGCCCGCGCTGAACCCCAGTTCTTATCTGGCAAACAACTCCAACATGGTGAACGGGAACGGGCAGAAGTCCAAGACGCTCGCAAAGGCAAAAGTATTCGAAAAATCCAATTTCGTTCGACTGAAGATATCCCCAAACGCTGGGCTTGGACTTTCGCTCTTCAAGTGGACCAATGGTATTCTCCCAGTCGTAGAGGTAATCGGTGGAAACATCGCCCTCAACAAGGCAACCGCCCGGGAACCTCAAAAATTTTGCACCAATATCTAGCGCACTAGCAACCTCGCTTTTGAGTTTGCCATTGCCATAAACTGGCGAAAGATACCTCTTGCTTGCAAGGCTCAGCCCAACAAAGTTCGCCCCGCTTGTTGTCACCTTAAAAACAAGTTTTGCGTACCCGCACCTTTCATTACGGAGCGAGAGAGAGACCTTTTTGTATTCTTTGCTCTTTTCAAGATGAATTTTTGCGCTCTCTTTAACTTCGCCCTCAAACTCAAAGCCAACTTCAAGTTCTGCGCCCCCAACTGCCTTGTAAAAGAACTCGCAAACATACTCGCCCGCGTCAACAAACATCTTTTGCCCGTTATGAAAGTCGTAGCCAAGGTTTTTGAAAACAACATTTTCACCGCGAACCGCAAGCGAGTTTGGTCTGTTTTTGTGAATGGCGTCTTTTGTGTCTACCACCGCGCCATCGCCGAGTTCCCAAAACCTTGCAAAGTCATTTTCGCAAACCACTTTTGGCTCACCATATGTGAAATATGAAAAGTCGAACCACCCATTTTGCACCAAATTTGCGTTAAGTAGTCCGTCAAGCGAATGATTGATATCCTCAAAAAATAGCCCAAAAAGATTTGGCTCGCAAGGTCTTATTTTTTTTGAATCCAAAACAAATCTCATACTCCCCTCAACATCCAAAGAACTAGCCCACATTTCTCAAAAATTTTGATAAATCAAATCTCAAATCCTCACAATATTTGACTTTTTTCTTATATAATAAAGTAAATTCCGCAAAAGTGCAAAGAAAAAACGCAAAATCCCTCAACTTTTTGCCAAAAATGGCATCATTTTCGCCCAAATTCCTCCAACTTGTCAAAAAAGCGCCCCACCATAATGCGGAGCACTTAAAGTTATAAACAATCCCTAAGCACTCAAATGCAAAACGGGACGGGTGGCCGTGCTTGAACTAGTAACTGAATAACAATTATTGAACCAATACGCAGTGCTTTCTCCAATATAACCGCTTGAACTCACACCACACGCGGCTGGCGGACCGCTCGCAGCTCGTTTCATTACTGGCAAAAAATTCGGCTCAATTTTGAATCCTGCAGAACGTAGCCACCAATTGCACGTTCCCGTTCTATAGTTAGTCGTGTAACTTGTCGACATACTGCAGTTGTTGCTTAAAGCAAAGTCGCTCGGTGAACACTGCCTTGAAGCATAACCATTTCCTGCATTTTCTTCGTTAACAAACATTCCATGAGATACTTCATAAAATGTTGTGCAATAAACATGGTCATTCGTTATTTCACCTGTCCAAGTATCTGGCTCTTCTAGATATTCATATCCAGTTCTACTATTCTTATTCGCGGTTAGTTTTATTGCCGTTTTCTCACTCTCATCAAATGCACTATTATAAAAGTTTCCATTAAGCCAAGTTTGTAGTTCGCTATCCGTCCACGAACTGGTCGCATCATCAAAACGTATATAACTTGTCAGCGCAAGTTCGCTCATCAACTCAATGTCTTCACCTTCATTCTGCCATGCATCATAGTTCATTATGTACCACTTTATTGGCTCAACCTTGAACCAAACCGCCTTACCTTTGGCTTTTATTGTCGTTCCATCTTTATATTTGTAACTCGTACTATACGGATAACTACTTCCCCTTGCATACAGTTGCCCGTCGGTGTACTCATACGCGTCCCATACTTGCGCGTCGCGAATGGTGTAGGTCTTTTCTTTCGTTTTGCCCGAGTACCAGTTCTCAAGAGTGGTGTTCATTGCGTCGCCAACATAAGTTTGCGGATATGTTCCAAAGTACACAGTCCTGAGTTTAACCGTGCTGTCCACACCATTGTATGAACCCCCCATTGTTTCTTCGGGACCAATCTCGGTAATTGGTCCCTTTTTATATTGATAAATCTCGTTTTTGCTTATATTCGCGTTCTCGTCAATATCCACTTTCGCCCCGTCTTCGATATAAATCGCAGGCCCTTGCTCGGCGGTACATTTTGTTATTGTCCCCGCCTTTATTGTTAGCGTTGCACCAGTGGAAACATATATTCCCCCGCCATACTTTGCAGAGCATCCCGAGATTGTTCCACCATTCATGGTGAATGTTGCACCAGTTGAAATGAAGACAGCCCCACCATAGGTATTGCTACTCCCCGAAATTGTTCCGCCGTTCATGGTATAAGTGGCATATGGTTCAAGATATATTGCTCCACCTTTCAAACTTCTGTCCGCCTCGCTCGCACCGCTGTCCGATGACTCGCTCCCGCTCGCCCGCTCTTCGGCGGTAAGGTTCTTTGTTTTTTGCGACACATCTCTGTTGAAAACAAGGGGCAAAACCGCCATAGTAACAATTGCAACAACCAATGCAAACGGAACAACAAAGAACATAATAAACTTCAACTTTTTCATAGTCCCACCCCTCACCGACGAAGTCATTTAACCGCGCACAATAAAAACACTCAGCGCTTGCACCCCGCCAAAATTTTCACTTTTCTCACACAATATGATACC
>CANQEP010000052.1 GCA_947595235.1 uncultured Clostridia bacterium | reverse complement strand
GGGTATATTTTTCATTTTTTTATTTTTTATTGGCATTACTGGCGCAAAAAAACAAGTCTGCGATTGGCAGACTTGCAATTAGTTTCTTGATAAGGCGGCTATATTCTTATCTTCTCAAAGAGTTTATAGATGAAGTTGATTAGGGTTGGAGAGACAATGATTAGAATTGATACAAAAAGTTCTTGAGTGAGGTTTAGCGAAACGGTTGGAATCTTCGGGAATATTTGAGGGAACAGCACCAGTCCAACAATACAGCATATTGCCATGACCGTGAACAGAAGCCCCGTTAGGACTGTCCAAGGTTTGCAGAGCCTTAAAAGTAGTCCAAGGCCGGTAAGGGTCAAGGTTATTGCGCTCATTGAGGTTAGAAGCACGGTGTTGTTGATTGAGCCCTCGGTGAGGTAGACGAAAAGATAAACGGCAGAGATGTTGAGAAGAAGTGTGATTGCGCCCGGAAGTGCGTTGCGTATGAGGTTATAGATAAATTTACCTTGCACGGGCTTGTCGTTCGGCAAGAACGCCAAGAAGAACGACGGAATGCCGATGACGAATGTTTCAAGCAAGAGCATATGTGCGGGCTTGAATGGGTAACTCTCTCTCAGACACAGCATGACAACGCTGAACACAATGGTGAAGATTGTTTTCATGAAGAAGAGCGAACTTGACTTTTGAACGTTGTTGATGACTCTTCTTCCTTCAAGCACGGTCTCGGGCATACTGCCGAAGTCCGAGTTGAGAAGCACCATGTGGCTGACGCTTCGAACTGCCTCGCTACCACTTGCCATGGCGACAGAGCAATCTGCCTCTTTAAGAGCGAGGATGTCGTTGACGCCGTCACCCGTCATGGCAACGGTGTTTCCGCCAGACTTGATGGCCTTTATGAGGATTGCTTTTTGCTCAGGAGTAACTCTGCCAAACACGGTATACTTGTTGGCGGCGGCAATGACTTGCTTTTCGTTTAGGCCCTCAAGGTTGATGAAGTTTTCGGTGTTGTCCACCCCGACACGCTTTGCAATTTCTGCAACAGTGAGAGGGTTGTCGCCCGAGATGATTTTTACTTTTACGCCATTATTTTTGAACCACGCGATGGTTGAAACGGCATCGTCACGAATCTTGTCTTCAAGAATGAGAAGAGCGATTGGCGTGCGGTTCGATGGAGGATTGTCCTTGATGATGTTTGATGGGGAGTAGGCAAGAAGGAGCACGCGGTAGCCGTCTTTTGCGTATTGCTCAATCATGTTGTTGATTTTTTCGTCTTGCATATTTGGAACAACAAAGTCGGGCGCGCCCATGATGTAGGTCCCTGCGTTCTCAAACGTTACCGCGCTGAGTTTCCTTGAAGACGAGAATGGAACGGTCGCGATTGGCTTGAGTTCTTTGTTGTAGCCAAAGTAGTTGATGAGCGCTTGGCTTGTCTGGTTGTTGTCGCCAAGGGCAGAGAGCATTGAGCCCATGATGCGCTTTAGAGTATATTGAGTGTTGGTGAGTTGCAGACAGTTATAAACTTTCATTGTGCCGTCGGTGATTGTGCCAGTTTTGTCGAGGCAGAGCACGTTGACCCTTGCGAGCATTTCAACGCAATAAAGGTCTTGAACAAGGGCTTTTCGCCTTGCGAGTTTGATGACAGAAACGGTCAAAGCAACCGAGCAAAGAAGGAACATTCCGGCAGGAATCATGCCAATAATTGAGCCCGCGGTGTTGGTTATTGTGTCGTATGCCTTAAAGCCCTCACGCGCGCTGGCATAGTTGTTGATAAACATCAAAATGGCAATAGGAATGATTATCACGCCAATGACCTTGATTATCATTTTTAGCGAGTTAAATAGTTCGCTCTTTGGCCTTTTGTATTGCTTTGCCTTTGCGGCGAGTTGCTGGATATAGTTGTTTCTTCCAACCTTTTCAACACGTGCGGTGCAGTTGCCACTAACAACGAACGAGCCCGCATAGATTGTGTCGCCCACCTTTTTCTTTATTGGCAAACTTTCGCCCGTTAGCATACTTTCGTTAACTTCGATTGAGCCTTCAACAATGCTGCTGTCGGCAACAATCTGCTTCCCCGTTGAGAGCACCAGTATGTCGTCGATGACGACCTCGTCGGTGGTTATGGTCTGTTCAAGGCTGTTACGAACAACGCGCACTTCGGGAGCGGTTAACAGCGACAACTTTTCAACCGTCTTTTTCGCGCGAATTTCTTGGATGATACCAATGGCGGTGTTGACGATAATGATGACCATAAACATGCAGTTTTCCCACGAACCGACACAAATAAGGCTTATGGCAACCGCAAGGCACAAGATGTTGAAGAATGTGACGGTGTTTTCAAGGAATATTCTTCTGTAGGTCTTAACGCTTTGGTTAGGGGTGTGGTTGGTCTGGCCCTTGGTTATTCTTTCTTCCACTTGCTCGTTTGTAAGGCCGGTCTTTGCGTCGGTTCTTACGCGCTTAACTCTAACGGGCTTTGCGGGCTCTTCTTCTTTTTTCTTGAAGAGTTTAGAAAAAATGCCCCCTTTCTTTTCGTCTTTGGTGGTCTTGTCGGTCTTTGAGCCACTTTTCTTGTCGGACTTGTCGGCACCCTTCTTTTTTGAGGACTTGTCCTCTTTTTGCGGGAGGGCGTTCTCGAACTCGTCGCCACTAACAACCAAAGGCTTCGCCTCTTTTTTAAGGGGCTTTTCCTCTTTTTTTGGCGCGCTGTCCACCTTTGCGGCTTTCTCGCTTTTGGCGTCAACCTTTTTGTCTGCCTTGTCGCTAGGCTTGATGACGTCTTCTATTTTGACTTGGTTTGTATTGTCTTTTTTAGTGATCTTTTCTTTTTTTGCCATTTTTTCACCACACTAGAATTTATATTTTTATACTACAATATGCGCCCCGCCGTTGTCAAATATTTTACTCTTTTTAAAATGACGAAAATGTATTAACCATATATAACTATATATACTATACGCGAATTTTTAAAAATGCTTGCAAAAAACAAAAAAAGTTGTTATAATGAACTTATCCTTGCTTTAGGAAGGATTTTCTAAAGCCGAATAAGTCCAAAAGGAGGTAGAAAATATGAAAGCCTATGAACTGCTTTATATTGTTGACACGGGCGTTACCGATGAAAAGAGGGAAGAACTTATCGCAAAAGTCAAAAGCCTTGTCGAAAACAATAAAGGTGAGGCAGAAGAGCCAGAAAAGTGGGGCGTTAGAAAGTATGCGTACCCAATTAACTACAAAAACGAAGGCTATTATGTTCTTATGAACTTCAAAGCCGACGTCAATGTTCCAAAAGTGCTCGACGCTCAACTTAGAATAACAGACGGCATTGTTCGTCATATGATTGTTTCAAAATAAAAGAAAGAGGAAATTTTTATGAATAGAGTTATATTGATTGGAAATTTAACAAAAGACCCTGAATTAACAACAACAAACAACGGCATTTCGCTGTGCAAGTTCACCATCGCGGTTCAAAAACGCTTTGCTGGTCAAGACGGCGAAAGAGATGCCGACTTTATTCCTATTATCGTTTGGCGTGGCAATGCCGACAACTGCTACAAGTACCTTAAAAAGGGGAACAAAGTTGCCGTTTGCGGAACACTTCAAACCCGCTCTTATGACGGGCAAGACGGAACAAGGCGCTATATAACCGAAGTTGTTGCCGACGAGGTTGAGTTCTTAACAACTCGCCAAGGTGACGGTGACGACGGCGAAAAGGCAAAGCCTATGCCAGCTGAAAAGAAAAATGTTGTTGACAAGTTTGAGCCTATTGATGACGACAACCTTCCATTTTAATGTAACGAGGAGGAGAAAATGAAAAAGCAACAAAAAAATCAAAACAACGCTACTTATGACGATAAAAACCCAAAGAAGGTCAGAAAGAGCCCAAAGAAAGTTTGCACTTTCTGTCAAGACAAGGTTGAAGCCATTGACTATAAAGACACTGCAAGGCTCAAAAAGTATATGACCGAAAAGGGCAAGATTATCCCAAGAAGAACAACTGGCGTTTGTGCGAAGCATCAAAGAGAGTTGACCAACGCTATAAAGAGGGCGAGGGTTATGGCTCTTTTGCCATACAAAAACGATTAGGCGGCAACATTTGGCCCAACCAGTGCAGAAAAGAAAAAATCTCAGACAGTCATTTATGCAAATAAACTCCTGCCTGAGATTTTTCCTTTTCTTTCTGCTTGGACTAAATCTTGCCGCCTAATTTTTCTATGGATTGGCGACATTTACGCCTAGGGCTGCGTTATAAAAAAATCTCAGACAGTCATGTTTGTGTTGCGTGCGACTTGTCGCGCGCTCCAACATTGCCGCAGATAAGCCATATTTTTCACAAATGGCTTCTAAAGAGAAACGCGGGCAACCGATTTTGTTGCGAGCCGCTTACGGCTCGCTTCTAACTCACCGCCCAAGAGTCAAATATCACGCAAATAGTTTCGAAAAGCAAAAGCCCATGACCGCAAAGGTCTATTGGCTTTTGTTTTCTTCGCTCTTTGCATAATCTTTGGCTCTTGGGCTACCCTAGGGTTTCTTTCTTTTTATGTTCGCGGAAAACTTTTTTGATTGGTCTTATAGAAAAGGATTTTCTTTGCCCTTTATAAAAACTATGGCTTATCTGCTACTTCGCGTTTTCAAACAAAGCGGTTCAAAGAGAAAGAAGAGGATGATTATTTGAAATGTTCTTCCTAAACTTACATACAAATTTTTTGCGTCCTAATCAAGTTCCCCACTGATGATGGGGAAAGGTGGTGCAGTAGGCACCAAAAGGGGAGATACAGTAGTCAGTATCCTCTTTTTTATTGCGCTCATAGGAATATATAAATTTCTTTTAACCAAAGTTTATAGTATACTCAAATAAACGAAAAAAAGTTGATATTTTACCTCCCCTTTTGGTGCCAAAGGCACCACCTTTCCCCATCGACAGTGGGGAACTGGGAGTTGATACTTATTTTAAGTGTCTCACTTTGGCGTTTCTATTCAATTATTATTCCGAATTCTAAGTTGACTTTAAGAAGTTGATAATTTATCACCCCTTTTGGTGCCTTAGGCACCAAAAGGGGTGATAAAGTATCCACTACCAACGGCAATTGAGAGAACAGAAAAAATCGAAAAGAAGTGCCAAAGTGTGACATATAAAAATATACATCAACAATTCAAACGCAGTTTGATATGTAATTCGTTTTTGTAAAAAACGACATGTAATTCGCCGTAGGCGATATGTAATTCCGCGCTAGCGGATATGTAA
>CANQEP010000051.1 GCA_947595235.1 uncultured Clostridia bacterium | reverse complement strand
CCATAACCGAGATGCCCGCAATATAAAGATAAACAAGGTTGTGGCCAAAGATTATATACGCCAAGAATGAAGGAAGAAAGCCCTTCAAGATGTCCAAAACAAGGTTGATGACCCCCATGAGTAGCCCAAAATTCCTGAGGACATTGGTGCTACCCGCGTTGCCACTGCCAAGTTTTGTTATGTCTTTTTTCTTGGTCTTTGCAAGCATTCGCGAAAAACTTATGTTACCAATGAAGTACGAAATAACAACCACCAAAAGAACGTGCCACCAGACCATCACAAATCCTCCTCTCTCTTGGATTTTACAGTGAGTTTTATAGGCGTCCCCGTGAAGTCAATGGACTTTCTTATCGTGTTTTCAAGATACCTCAGATAGTTGTCGGTCACAAGGCTTGTGTCATTGACAAAGAGCACAAAACTTGGCGGACAAACTCCCGACTGCGTTGCATAGAAAATTCGAAGTTTCTTCCCTTTCTTTATTGGTGGCGCGGTGACAGAGTACGCGCTCTGCAAAATGTCGTTGAAACTTCCAATAGAGACCTTTTTGTTGGCGTTGGCATAAGCCTCGTTGATGGCGGGCATAAGTTTGTCGAGTTTTTTACCCGTCAACGCCGAAAGATAAACTGGCTTGAAGTAGTTCATGAACGCAAGGTCTTTTTCAAGTTGCGCGGTTATCTTCGCCATGGAGTTATTATCTTTTTCCACCTTGTCCCACTTGTTCATGACAATGACAATGGGCTTTTCTTCGTTGTGTGCAAGGGCGCAAATCTTAACATCTTGCTCGCTGATTGTCTGAGAAGCGTCAAAAACAACAACAATAACGTCGGCACGCTTAAGGCTGTCCAGCGTTCGATAAATGCTATACTTCTCCACGGTCTCTTCATCAATGCTACGTTTTTTTCGCATTCCTGCCGTGTCAATCAAAAGATACTCGCGCTTGTTATACTTAAAGGGAACGTCAATGCTGTCGCGCGTTGTTCCCGCAACAGAAGAAACAATGACCCTCTCTTCACCCGCAATGCGGTTCACAAGGCTGGACTTTCCAACATTGGGCTTGCCCAAGATGGCAATTTTCAAGACACCGTCCTTGCTCTTTTCTTCTTTTCTTTCTTTGAAAAGAGAAACAACTCTGTCAAGAACGTCGCCCACACCCTTACCTTGAATGCTAGACACCCCAAAAGGCTCACCAAGTCCAAGAGAATAAAAGTCGTATAAGTCCTCTTCTTTGTAGTTATCAAGTTTGTTAACAACAAGCACAATTGGCTTTTTGCTCTTTCTTAGTCTTTCGGCAAGTTCGCGATCGGCCGGTAGTATGCCAGACTGATTATCCACAACATATAGTATTATGTCACACATAGCAATCGCAATATCTGCTTGTTTTTCAATTTCTTTGGAAAATTCATCTATGCCCTTTGTTTCAATTCCACCGGTGTCTATAAGTGTGAAATCATGCCCCGCCCATGAGGCAGTTGCATAGATTCTGTCACGAGTAACGCCCATTTCGTCTTTGGCAATGGATATTCTTTTCCCGACAATGCGGTTAAAGAGTGTGCTCTTTCCAACATTACTTCTTCCAACTATGGCAACAACTGGCAAACTCATTTTCCTCTCCTTTTCTTATATTATAAATAAATATAAGGAGTTTAGCAAGGAATTTGCCTATTTTCTTATTGCAAAGAGTTCTTTGAAGAATCTACCCGTCTTATACCTCACAGTCTTTGAGAAGATACAAAGTATTCCAAGTATCAAAAGATAAAATCCAATTGAGCCAAGTAGTATCCAAATGAAACTGACCGACGCAGCACTTCCCTCTGCAATGCCAGTTATCACTGTCTTTTGGTTGTTCTCGTCAACAAGTTCAACATCGGTCAAACTCTTTTCACTTGCCTTGTCCGAGCCGAACAACACCACGTCAACCACCTTTGAAAGAGGCTTTGTGGACTTTATCGCAAGTTCCTTTTCAATGTTCTCGCAACCCATTTCAAAGAGCATTCCACGGCTCAAAAGTTGCTGATTATAGTTGCCTTTGCCCATATATATGTCTTTTATGAGCCCTGGGTAGACCTCGTCAGCGTACGCCTTTATTGAGTAGGCAAAGTTCTTGTTCTCGTCATAGTTCTGGTTCGCCGTTCCAATGACCATTCGGACTTTGCTCATCTCTTCTCCGTCAACTTCGGTCACATATTCCTTTCGAGGAGTGCTGTCGCGGTGAACGTCAAAGAGCGCGTCGATGTTGCCCGTGTCCAAAATGGCTTGCGCAGTGGTTTGGCTGCGGGTGTACGCTCCCGAATTGTGTGGCAAGTGAAGATCGGTCTTATAAACCACTTCAATGCCAAGCCCCTTCAAATTATCAACAAACGCCTTTCCAACGTCGTGGATACCCCCTTCACCATAAACACTGTCATAGCCGTCGCTTGGAATGTAACTCTCGTCGTTGTGCGTGTGATAGACTCCCACTTTCTTGCCCGACTTTGCCGACGCTGTCACCTTGTTTGTTGCCTTCTTTATCTTATATTTTGGCAGTTGCTCGTCTTTTATGAACTCAGCCTTGCCCGTCTTTGCCCTATTATCCACCTCAACAATTCTGTAGAGTTTGTTGTCGGCGCTAAGATACTCATCGCCAACCTCGACCCCCTCGCCCTTAACAAGTACAATTTGCCCCGGGTTGTCGTAGTCATAGATTGTGAAGTAGTTTGGGCTCTCGACCGCAAAACTAATGTTGTCAGTGTTTGGCAAAGCAAGTGCAAGCGCAAAACAGAACATCACAAAGGTAAGCATCAAAAATAATTTACTTCTTTTCATTTTTCTTGCCTCCTTTACCCTTCAAATCCTTGTGAGTGACCTTTTTAGTCTTCTTGCTTGGTGATTTTTGGGGCTTTATGCCCTCAACCTTATCGCTGTCTGAGGTCGTCCCCGTCTCGCCACTTGCGGTGGTTAGAGCAAGTGCCCTTGTCTTGTTTTTGTTAAGTTTTCCATTTTTCTCGCTGTCGTAGGTGTGAGTTTCAAAGTTAAATATCTTTTCTTCGTCGTCTTTATCCGCCGCCTCAAACGCTCTTCCAAGGAACTCGCAGAGACCAACAGAAATGAGAGTTGAAACAATTATTGTTCCAAACGCCCCGCCAACGCCAAGTCCAAGCACAATCTTTGCTCCCGTGCACCAAGAAACTATGAACTGAATTAGAAGTGCAAGAGAAACGCCAAGCACCGAGCAAATAAACGCGTTTCTTCGACTTCTGCCCAGCACATACGCGGTTATTCCCGCAACAATGCCATAGACAAATGTCGGGTCAATGATGTCTTGCGTTTCTGTCTTTGACGGAAGTAGCCATTGCAGTCCATAGATGACTCCCGCAACAATGATTGTTCCAACAAACGCCCTCAACAAGTCTCGGCTCCAGCCCGCCGAAAAGAGCATATAAAGGCAAATGATGAGAGGAATAACAAATCCCCCAATAGAAAAACAGAAGTATTTTCCAATATAAATTGGCGGAATAAGAAGACCAATGACCATGCTCACCAAAACAAGTATGGCTTGCTTGTCGTTTAGCCTCATTTGGTCAAGTATTCTCTGTCCCGCGCCGAACATCAAAAGAATTATAAGCGCAGACAATATCCACAAACTCGCGTTCATAAAAAGCCTCCAAACCTTTTTTTGTTAGTATGGGCTTGGAGGCAAAGATTATTCATCATGCTAGAATTTTGCGTTCTTCAGTTCGATTGTGGAGTTGTTAAGATATGCAAGAAGGGTGTTTGGCTTGAACCTAAAGCATATTTTGTAGGCAATTAGCGCTTGGCTGTCTGCCTCAAATGAGCGATTGACCAAGTTGTTGCCGTACTTTCCGTCGCCCACTAGTGGCAAGCCAACATGAGCAAGGTGCGCGCGTATTTGGTGAGTTTTTCCAGTAATCAACTCAACTTCAAGCAAAGTTCGCCCCTCCAGCCTTTCAATAACGCGATACTTGGTCTCTATTGGCTCATAGCCCGGCAATGGGTCGTCGCTAATTTTGACTGTCGCGGTCTGCGGATTTTTGTATAAATACGCATACAAGTGTTCTTCCTCTCTTGGTGGCCTTCCAACAACCATGGCAAGGTAGAACTTGTCAATCGTTCGCCTTTTGAACGCGTCTAAAAGTTCGGCGTACGCCTCTTTGTTCTTTGCAAAGACAACCAGTCCGCGCGTTCCTCTGTCTATGCGGTGAACGGGGCTCGCCATTTGCCCTTTTCCTTTAAGGTAGTTGTTGACCGAGAGCGTGAGGTCGTTGTACTTGTCGCTCTCAACCTCTATGCCAACAGGCTTGTCTGCAACTAGTATGTTATCATCCTCAAAGACAACAACGGGCTTCAATGTTATGCCGTTTATCATCTCGCTTGTTGCATAAACATAGACCTCGTCACCCGACTTTATGACGACGTTCTCGCCAACCCTTTTGCCGTTGACCTTGATGTCTTTCAGCCTAAGCAACTTTTGTATGCACGCGTAACTCATCTTTGGAAATCTCGTTGATATGAGTTTTACAAGTTTTATGTCGTCTCCGCTATAAACTATTGTTTCCATGGCACTTCTCCTTGCAATTACTGCAATTTATCCTATATGTCTCAAGCGTATATTCTTTTTTTCTCTTGCTACATTTTACCACAATAGTAACGGCAATGGCAAGTGCAAAACACAAAAGCACAGAAACCCACCAAAAACTATTCTCTGCGAAGTACAAAATTGCATAGATGAACAGCGACATAACGTATGCAAGTCCCATCTGCAAGAAAAACGACTTAACCGCAACCGCCGTCCCCACCTCTCTTCTCATTGAGAAAAACGCGGATATACAAGGCGGATACAAGAGCACAAAAACAACAAAACTCACAGCCGAGGCATAGGTGAAGTGCACGGGCGAACTTGCAACGAGCAGACTTTCAGCCAGTCCCGACGCAACAACAGAGTTGATTATTGAGAGCGACGACACCACCATCTCTTTTGCCACAAGTCCCGACAAAATGGCAATGACCGCCCCCGCCGAGCCAAACCCAAGAGGAATAAACAAATACCTTAAACCCGAGGCAATACTCTCAAGAATGCTCTTGTCGGCAGTGTACTTAACATATGTGAGTTTGAATGAAAAGTTATAGAGCACAAACACCACAATGCTGGACAAAAGAAGTATTCCCCCAACCCGAACAAAGAAGTCGCCCGCGCTCTTCATGGCGTTTAGCACCACCTTTTTCGTGTTCGGCAGACGATACTTTGGAAGTTCGAGCATGAATGTGTCCTCTTTGGGTTTCGCCCGACCTTTCATAATAAGCGACACAAGTAGCATGAGCCCTATGCCAAGCATATAGACAAGAAAGACCATGAGCGCCTTGTACTTTTTGAAAAACGCCGAGCATATGACTGCATAGATTGGCAATTTTGCACTGCAACTCATGAACGGCAGCAAAAGTGCCGTGCGTTTTTTTAGCCCCTCGCTGTCAAGGTTGCGCGTGGTCATTATGGCAGTGGTTGTGCAACCGAACCCCATGATGAGCGAGAACGCCGAGCGCCCCGTAAGTCCAAGTTTTTTGAAAACGCCGTCAAACAGCAGTGCCACGCGTGAGAGGTATCCAACATCTTCGAGGAAGTTTAAGCACAAAAACAAGAGCACAATTTGGGGCATGAACGTAACAATGGTAAGAACTCCGCTCAGCACACCCTTTGAGATGAAGTCGATGAATAATTCGCTTGAAAGGTGCGCGGAGTTCTTACCATTGTTACGTTCATGC
>CANQEP010000050.1 GCA_947595235.1 uncultured Clostridia bacterium | reverse complement strand
CCAATGCCTTACCGCTTGGCGACACCCCATTATAAACGGTGGCTTCAAAATTTTTGGCTGGGGTGGCAGGATTTGAACCTACGAATGCAAGAGTCAAAGTCTTGTGCCTTACCACTTGGCGACACCCCAATGGGTTATTAAATTTTGTGGGGTGAGTGGTGGGAGTCGAACCCACGACCTCCAGGGCCACAACCTGGCGCGCTAACCAACTGTGCCACACCCACCACGTCGTCGAAGTTAGCCCTCAATCGCAACCAACTTTCTTTGAAAGTTGCCAGCGTCAATCATGCTCACTTCTCCTCTCAAAATATATTTGCGAGCAAATATATTTCGTTTTTGTGATTGCCGATTACAAGCGTTTGATTTCTTCTTTATCTTTTTATTAAAGAAGGTGGTGTGTCTGAAGGGATTCGAACCCCTGACCCTCGCCTTAGAAGGGCGATGCTCTATCCAACTGAGCTACAGACACATAGTGTTGGAGCGGGTGATGGGAATCGGACCCACGCGGCCAGCTTGGAAGGCTGGAACTCTACCATTGAGCTACACCCGCACAGAGATTTTCAACACACTTGCAAATTTTAACATGACTAATCAAATATGTCAATAAAAATGACTAAATTTTATGAAAAAACAAAAATTAGAGACTATAAGTTGATTTTTTTCATAGTCAATGCTAGAATAAAGACATGCGGTTGTGGTGGAATGGCAGACACGCACGGTTCAGGTCCGTGTGAGGAAACTCATGCAGGTTCGACTCCTGTCAACCGCACCATTATTTGTTCGGGCTCGCTTGCGAGTTTGTTTAAATAAAGTGACGAGATCACTTTTTTTATTGCTCATAAAAAACATACTTATTGGTGCATTAAAAACGTCGCCAAAATTTGGCGACGATTTTTAGTGGAGACCTTGCTCGTCTTCTTCTGATAGGACAAGTCGTCTTAGGGCTTCGTGGCTGACTTTGAGGTCGTCGGTGTCTTCAAGAAGTTTCATTCTTGCGGCATATTCAGTGAGGTCAACGTTGAATATGTCCCAAGATTTTTGAGGATACTTGATTTCGAGTTTGTCCATAATGCACCTTGCCTCGTCGCAATAATACTTCTTTGCAACGCAGTAGAGAATGAACGCCTCATCCCCAGTTAGTTCAGCGGTGGACTTTCGTTTTGTGAAGGTTATTTGACTGAGGTCTTTCTTTTGCAGTTTTGCAACTACCTTCTTAGCCCCCCTCTTGACATTATCTGCCAAAATGGATGCACGCTCAAAAAATGGCATAAAGCCCTCAACCTTTTCTATCAAATTGCGCTCGCGTTGAAACAAATCTCGTTGTTCCAAATTTAGCGCATAAGCATCCTTAGAGTTAACTCTGTTCCCAAGTGCGTCAACTTGGTGATAATAAAGGTTGCGGTTGGCTTGATAAACAGACGCCTTGTCCTTCTTTAATAGCCTTGTTATGAGCACGCGCTCGTCCTCGGTAAAATCGAACAAATTAATGTCGTTGAATTGCTTTCTGTATGTTCTGTAAAGCCCCCAACTCTCTGGGCGATTGTACTCAAAGATATTAAAATCGATTTCGCCCGGCAAAACACCTCTCCTTCCCGAAATTTTATGTTCGAGTTTGCGAACCAAATTGTCAAGCGTTATCAAACTACTAGATTTCATAAAAAAACTCCCTTATTCAATATCGGTTATTATACACTATTTCCAACGAAAAGTAAAGACCTATTTTGATTGTCACGAAATTTTTTGATTTTTAGCGTTACACCAACAACATATAGTAGTTATGCCTAACATAATACACATTATATAGTCATGTTCCTACCCCATTTATAACATCGAACAGCACATCAAGAATAAAAAGACCGTGCTTTGCGCATACTAGAAAAAACTGACGCGAGGAATATATGAGCAAAAATTCACGAAAACGAAAGACAGAACTGACGCGCGAGTGGAAGATAAGATATATCCCAATATTTTCTTCCCTTGGGGCACTATTTTTGGTGTGCTTAATTCTTATATTCACTCTCCCACTGACAAATGTCAATCTTGGCGGTGGTGGTGGCAATGGCGATGGCGGAACAAGTGAGAGCGGTTGGAAAAGCCATGTTTTTGCTCCATTTGTTGACCTCTCCTCTTGGGTGCCGTTAACTTCGGCATACAGCAGAAACGGAGTGCCAAACCTTGCGCTTGTTGAGGAACAGACGGGCATTAGTTACTATAACCTTGGATTCATTCAGCCCGACATGGAAAAGCCTCTTGACAGCGAGGGGAACATTCGCTGGGGCTGGGGCGGTCTTTATGAACTCAGCGAAAAGGGAAACGACGGATACCAGTATCCAAAGATAAAGCAGACCATTTCTGACCTTAAGAGCATGGGCGCAAAGTATACAATTTCGGTTGGTGGTCAACTTGGAGACGCTCCGTGGATTGTGACTCAAGATGTCACCAAACTTGAAGAGTTTTATCTTGACGTAATAGACACCTACGACTTGAAGCGCCTTGACCTTGACATTGAAGAGAGCAACCAAGTTCAATCTGCCAATGTTGCCAACGCAAAAGCCATAAAGAAAGTGCAAGACAAAACGGGAATTGAACTTGTTTTGACCATTCCAATCATGCCAAGTGGCTGGCAAGACAAACAGATAAAAATCATAAAGGCGTACCTTGAACAAGGGGTGCACATCAACCTTATAAACTCCATGACCATGTGCTATGGCACGGGTGTCTATGAAAACGAGGACTACGGCGACGCGTCAATAAGAGCCATAGAAAACAGCATTGTGCAGATGCAAGAAATTTGGGCAAGTTATGGCTCGTCGCTGACCGAGGCGCAGGCATATCAAAAGACGGGTGCAACCGTTGACATTGGCTACGAGAGTTCGCTCTACCCAACCTTCACGACCGAAATGACCGCAAAAGTCGTTGCCCACGCCAAAGAACACGGATATGGAATGCTCTCTTATTGGTCAATAAACCGCGACGCGAAAATGGAAAGCAACAAGGGCGTTACAAATCAGTTCGAGTTCCTTGCAGAAATGAACAAATTTTAAAGAAAACAGATAGGTTCTGTCCTATCTGTTTTTTTTGTTTATGCGATTGATTAAGATTTTTTAGTCACAAAGTTATAGCAAGATGCAAATTATACCGCCCTTGTTTTCGTTCACAATCTTTGTCATGGTCTTTCTCATCTTGACCTCAGCCTCTTCTGGAATATTGGCAATTTTTTGGGCAATTCCGTCTTGCACAAAACTTGAAAGCGGCTTGCCGAACATATTGGTTTCCCAAATGCCCTGAGGATTGTTCTCAAAGCCCTCAACAAGGTATTTGACCATGGTCTCACTCTGTTCTGGAGAGCCAACGGCTGGGCAAACCTCGGTTTCAACGTCAACGCGCATGATATGCAGACTTGGCGCACTGGCCTTTAACCTTACAAGTGAGCCATTGCCCTTGCGTTGAATTTGAGGCTCTTCAAGTGTCATTTCAGCAAGTGACGGCGTAACAACCCCATATCCCTTTTCTTTCACGCTTTCCAGAGCGTCCTTGATTTTGTCGTACTCTTTCTTTGCGTGGGTCAAGTTTTTCATATAACTCATAAGGTAGAAGTCATCGTCAATGCACACGCCACACTCGTCGCTGAGCATTTTGTAAAACAACTTGCTTGAAACTGGAAGTTCATAGCGGATTGTTCCGTCTGCCAAAGAGAGCGACGAAAGAACGGGCTTTTCGATGTTCTCGTTGTCCTCAAACAGCGACGCAAGAGCAATATGTTCGCTCATTTTTGAGATACCGCTAACGCTCTCTCTAACTCCGTTTACAAGTTCTTGCACGAACTCGCTGGCAAAAGGCAATGCTCTGACCCACTTTGGAGTTGTGAACTCTATTGAGCGCACTGGGAACTCGTAGAGAACCAGCGTGATGATGTTGTCGATGTCATCTTTTGAGAGTTTTGAAACGTCGCAGAGTACCACCGGTGCATTGTATTTGTCGCGAAGCGCGGTCGCGAGATTTTTTGCGGAGTCGTTTGTTGGCGAAGTTGAGTTGAGCACGATTACAAACGGCTTGTTTGCCTCTTTTAGTTCTCTAACTACCCTCTCTTCTGCCTTGACGTAACTTAGACGGTCGATGTCGGTGATTGAGCCGTCGCTGGTGACCATGACCGCTATTGTTGAGTGCTCGGTTATGACCTTCTTTGTGCCAATTTCTGCGGCCTCACAAAATGGCATATCGCTGTCGCTCCAAGGGGTTTTCACCATTCTTGGTTCGCCGTCTTCGGTGTCGCCCGTGGCACCCGGAATCATGTAGCCAACGCAATCAACAAGCCTTATCCTTGCCTCAACGCCCGACTCAAAATTGAGTTTTATGGCATTATTTGGCACAAACTTTGGCTGTACGGTCATGATGGTTTTGCCCGCCCCAGACTGAGGCAATTCGTCTATAATTCTTTGTTTTTCATGCTTGTCTTTTACTTCGGTTAAAACAAGTTCTTGCACGAACTTGCGAATAAATGTCGACTTACCCGTTCTTACGGGGCCAACAACACCAAGATATATGTCTCCGTTAGTGCGTTTGGCAATGTCGTCGTAGATTTCAAACTTATCCATAACACCCTCCGATTGTTTGACTTGCTAAACTATATGCGCGCCCTCTTTGGATTATGAATACTTTTTCAAACTCGCCACTGAGCCTCTTTTATAAAATGATAAAATAGCAAAAAAATAGGGAGACGTTTTGTCTCCCCTTTGTTTCAGTTCTCGGTTGGCTTGTCAAGGTCGCCCTTTGCACGCTCCAACTCCTCTTTTGTTATGAGTCCCTCAGCATAGAGATGTTCGAGTTTTTCGATGGTCTCTTCTTTTGAGGTCTCGTTCTTGCTCTCAACTTTTGACTCTGCCACTGCCTCTGCCTCGGTTGACTTTTGCTCAGAATTGTCTTCACTTACACTTGTTATTGTGACATTGTTGCTAGAAACAAAGACGGCTGGGAATATTGAGAGTAGTCCCAATGGGAATCCCACTATTGAAAAGAAAATTGCATAGCCAATGAACGAATGCTTAAGCGAAGACAACTGGCTATCGGTAAGCGACGAACTGTCCATATAAAATTTTGCGCCTAAAAAACAATAGATTGCAACTGGAAGCAAAATGAGGGTGCACGAGTAAACAACTCCCCAGAAAAAGCCCAAGATACCCATTGCAATACAAAATCCTCTACTTTTATTCATAGTAACTCCTTATCCCACTTAGTATATAAAATATTATTCTTGCTTGTCAATCATTATTCAAGTTTTTGACTTGATTTTAGGCAATGTCATGCCCCGAAAAATGCCACGTTTTTCAGCAAAGCACAAAAGCCGCCAAAATCCCCCATTTTTCGATAACGGCGCACAATATCAATCTATTTCTGCTTTTGATTTTCTTTTATCTTTTTCTTTGTTGACTTTATCAAACTGACCTTGCTCTCTTTTCCGCAGAGTAGTCTTTCAATGTTCGACCTGTGGGCATACCAAGTGAGGCAAAAGATGATGAACAAGAGCAAACACAAAACATTTGACTCAGCAAGAGCCATTTGCTTGATTTTTATTCCCTCATAGACGGTGAGCGCGGTCACGCACAAGAAACTTGCCAGCGAACCATACTTGAAAATCAGCCAGCACACCAGCGCGCACGCAATGACAATGAGCGTCACAATGGGGTCGGCTGCCAAAAAGACTCCAAGCATGCTTGCAATTCCCTTGCCCCCCTTGAACAAGAATATCACGGGGTATATGTGCCCAACCATGACCGAGATGCCCGCAATATAGAGATACACG
>CANQEP010000049.1 GCA_947595235.1 uncultured Clostridia bacterium | reverse complement strand
GCGTTGGTGGAGGCATCACGCTTTCAAGTGGCAAGTTCATGAGGCTCAACCGCATACACCTTGAAGAGGACGCGGGCAAACTCACGCACATCAGCAAGGCGGTGGGCACGCTTGTTGACTATAACCGCGGTGGAACTCCGCTAATTGAGATTGTGACCGAGCCCGATTTTTCAACCAAAGAAGAGGTTGACGAATTTTTGAGGCGCATACGAGAGAACTTGATTTTCGCCGACATTGCCGACTGCAAAATGCAAGAGGGTGGGCTAAGGTGCGATGTTAACCTGTCGCTAAAGCCAAAGGGTTCAAGCGTTCTTGGGACAAGAACAGAGATGAAGAACCTCAACTCGTTCAAGAGTGTGTCGCGCGCGATTGAATATGAGATAAAGCGCCAGACCGAAATCCTTGACGACGGAGGAAGGGTCGTTCAAGAGACACGCAAGTGGGACGACGCTCGTGGTAAAAATTTGGGCCTTCGCTCAAAAGAGGATTCGCAAGACTACAGATATTTTCCCGACCCCGACATTCTTCCAATCAAGGTTGAGAAAAGCGACGTTGAAAGGATAAGGGCAGAGATACCAATGCTCCCCGAAGAGAGAAGAAAAAAGTATATGGAAGAATATGCTCTTCCAAGATACGATGCCGAGATTTTGACCTCGTCGAAGTACATTTCCGACTACTACGACAAGTGTGTTAGCATTTTCTACAGCCCTAAAAAAATCAGCAACTGGATAATGGTTGACCTCATGAAACTTGTTAAAGAGCAAGAGGAGTTCGTTTTCCCGATAAGCGAGGAGGATTTGTGCGAGATAATCAAACTTGTTGAAGAGAAAAAAATCACCAAAACGGTTGGCGTAACGCTCATTGGCGAGGTTGTAAAGTCGAAAAAGAGCGTAGGCGTGCTTGTTAAAGAAATGAATCTCATTTCAAGCGTTGCTGACGACGACATTTTGGGAATTTTAAAAAAGTTAAAGGCAGATAATGAAAAACTTGTTTTGGACTATGCAAAAGAGCCACAAAAAGTTGAGGGCTTCATTGTTGGTCAAGTTATGCGAGCAACCTCGGGCAAGGCAAACGCCGAGCGAGTGAGGGAACTTATAAGACAAGTATTTTAAAAGGAGCACCAATTTGGTGCTCTTTTTAGTTAAATTCGTCAACATTTGTTCGCATAAACAAGTGGTCAAGCGCGGTTTTTGAGTCTTTTTTGTGCGAGATTATGTCGGCAACGGTCTGAGTTATTGGCATTTCAACATTCACTTTTTCTGCCATTTTGAGTAGGGCATAAGAAGTTTGAACCCCCTCGGCAAGTTTGTCAAAGTATTCGTTTTTGACAAATAGTTCGCCGAACATTCTGTTGTGCGAGTGAGGAGAGAACAGCGTTGCCTCGTAGTCTCCAAGGTGGCAGAGCCCATACGCCGAAAGTTCGTTGCCCTTGACCGCTCTTATAAGGCGCGCAATCTCTCTTGTTCCGCGTGCCATGAGCGCACCTTTAAGGCTGGTCATGTTAACGCCGTCGAGCATTCCGGCTGCAATGCCCATAACATTTTTTGCAGCCGCGCCAATCTCTGTTCCAATCATGTCGTGGCCAACATAGAATCGAATAAGGTCGCTTCGAAGGTCTTTCGCAAGGGTTTTTGCAAGTTCTTCGCTGTATGAGTCAATAATCATCATGCTTGGAATTCCGCGAACAAAGTCTTGGATGTGCCCGGGGCCAACCCATGTTGCGATGTGGTCGGGGGCAATGCCAGCCTCGATAAGAACTTCACTGAGGCGAAGGCCAGTGCTCTCTTCGATACCTTTCATGCAAAGGCAATAGTACTTGTCTTTGTAGCCATCGATCAAGCGTATATTTGAGACAAGTGACCTTAGATTTTGGCTGCTTATTGAGATTATAATGTAGTCATTTTCGTTCACAGCCTCCTCAAGGTTGGTGGTCAGTTTTACCGACTCGGGAAGTTCAACATAGTTGTTTTTGCGCGTTGCAAAAAAGTTGACAACATAAGGGTCGGTCTCGATTCCCCAAGTGGTGACCTTGTGGTTGTTTTTGTCAAGATACCACGCGATAAAACTTCCCCATCTGCCGCAGCCAAGAATTGTGTAGTTCATAAAAAATCTCCTTTTATTTAGTGTAGCATTTTGACGCGGGAGTTGTAAAACAAATTTGTGCGATTTGAGTTGTGAATAATTGACAAATACATTGAGTGTATTGTATATTAACATAGATAAAGGAGAGGTTATGATAACAGTTAACAATGTGCGATTGCAGTTTGGCGGAAGAGTGCTTTTTGAAGATGTAAATCTCAAATTCACCAAAGGCAACTGCTATGGAATAATTGGTGCGAACGGGGCTGGGAAGTCCACTTTTTTGAAACTTCTTTGCGGAAAGATTGAGCCTAGTTCGGGCGAGATTGTCATTGACAAGGGCAAAAGAATGAGCGTTCTTGAACAGAACCAAAATGCCTACGACGACTATACCGTTCTTGACACGGTCATTATGGGTCATGAAAGGCTGGTTGAGATTATGCACGAGAAAGACGCACTCTATGCAAAGCCAGATTTTAGCGATGAAGACGGCTTGAGGGCGGCGGACCTTGAAAATGAATTTATGGAACTCAACGGCTGGGAGGCTGAGGGCGAGGCGCAAACTCTTTTGCAAGACCTTGGCATAAGCCCCGACCTTTTCTACGTTCAAATGGCAGACGTTGACCCCAAACTCAAGGTCAAGATTTTGCTTGCAAAAGCACTTTTCATGAACCCCGACATCCTCATTTTGGACGAGCCAACCAACAACCTTGACGTTAGAACGGTCAACTGGCTAGAGAACTTCTTGCTTGACTTTGAAAACACCGTCATTGTCGTTTCTCACAACAGATACTTTTTGAACAAGATTTGCACTCACATCTGCGACGTTGACTACGGAAAAATCAATATGTATCTTGGCAACTACGACTTCTGGTACGAGACAAGCCAACTTCTTGCAAGGCAGGCAAAGGAGCAAAACAAGAAGGCAGAACAGCGCGCCAAAGAACTTCAAGAGTTTATTGCACGTTTCTCGGCAAACGCATCAAAGAGCAAACAGGCCACCAGCCGAAAGAAAGAACTTGAAAGGCTGGAGTTTGTTGACATCAAGCCGTCGTCAAGGAAGTATCCATATATCGACTTCAAGCCAGCAAGAGATGTTGGCAACGAGATTTTGAAAGTTGAAGGCCTAACAAAAAATGGCTTCTTTGAGAACGTGTCATTCACTGTCAACAAAAACGACAAAATTGCATTCCTTTGCGATAAAGCAAATGTTATAACCATGCTTTTTAAAGTCCTTGTTGGCGAGGAGCAACCCGACAAGGGGACATTCAAGTGGGGTGCAACAACCTCGGTTTCGTATTTGCCAGAAAACAATGACGCCTACTTCGAGGGGTGCGACCTTTCACTTGTCGACTGGCTCGCGCAATATTCTCAAGAAAAGGATGTAACTTATCTTCGCTCATGGCTTGGAAGAATGCTCTTCACTGGTGAAGAGGGCATGAAGAAAGCGAAGGTTCTTAGCGGTGGTGAAAAGGTGAGATGTATGCTTGCGCGCGCCATGCTTAAGGCGGGCAATGTGCTAATTCTAGACGAGCCAACCAACCACCTTGACCTTGAAAGCATAACCGCGCTTAACAAGGGCATGATAAACTACAAGTCTCCAATGCTCTTTACTTCTCAGGACCACGAACTTTTGCAAACCGTTGCAAACAGAATTATCGTTCTTGACAAGACAAAGGTCTTCGACAAAGAAACAACCTATAACAACTATCTTGGTATTGACTAATGAACAGAAATAGCCTCAAAATTTTAGCAGCAGTCTTTATGCTCCTAGACCATGTGGGGCTTTTCTTTTTTGACGGGTTTTGGCCACTTAGACTACTTGGTAGACTGGCGTTCCCAATCTTTGCTTTTTTCATCGCTGAGGGACTAAGGCACACGCATAGCAGAAAAAAATATGTGCTCACATTACTACTTTTCGCTGTAATTTCACAAGTCCCATATGCTTTTTTGCATAAAATACACAATTTTAATATACTTTTTACATTTTTACTTGCAATTTTCTGCATTTTTCTTATAGAAAACTATAAAAAACACGAAATAATCAACCTAATTAGCCTGTTGTTAATTGGTTCATTTCTTATTTGCGCTGAGCCTTTTGCAGTGATTGACTATGGAATTTTTGGCGTTTTGCTGGTTATGGTATTTTACTTTTTTGGTGGCAAAAACGACAGAAAAAGTAGGGCAATGTTTTTCACCTTTTCAGCGAGTGTGCTGTATCTTATGGGCATAAAGGACTATATTTTTAGTGGCTTTGAGCCATATGGTCTTTTGCAACTCTTTTCACTTGTTTCTCTTTGCCTTATTGCTCTCTATAATGGAGAGAAGGGCAAGCACAATCTCAAGTGGTTTTTCTATATCTTCTATCCGCTGCACCTAACAATAATTTTGATAATAACACTTATACTATAAACATGTAGTGGTATGCTCATTGTGTTTTGGACAAACGGGCGAGCACTAAAAATCAGCGAAATTACTTCGCTGATTTTTATAGAAAGAACCACAATTTGCAAGTGGGTTGCTATACAACAAATAGGTCAAGCAAAGTTTTCTTCAATGACTTTGTGTAAAAGAAGATGTGTTCTGACATTCTCTGCGATTGTACAGTGAACACCATTCTTATCGAAGTATTCTTTTGCTCCAATTTTGGTGGCATAATTTTTGAGATTTTTCTTGGTGAAAAAACAATCTTTTCCTCCGTAAATAGAAAATTTGGGGAACAAAAGGTTTTTGAAAATTTCGTATTCCTTATCTGTGGCATAAAAACTTTCAAGAGCGGATAATTTTGTACTGTTTTTAAAGAGTGGTTGGTCTGGCTTTGCAGAAAAACCCGAAACGCTTATATATCCACTTAAAATTGTCGGGTGATTTGCAAAATATTTAACGGCAAAATTTGTACCTGCCGATTGTCCAATCACCAATGTCTCACTAAGGTTAATTTTCTTATGTTCTAATAGATTTTCAAAACTTTCAACATATTTTTGATAGGTGATACCGTCTTCAAAATTTGGCATTTTTGGTGCAAAGAAGTTCATGCTTTTTGACTCGCAAAAATTTTTCAATTCTGCGACATATGTCATTCCAGCATCTCCACCTAGTCCACAAACAAATATAACATTTTTAACCATATTCTTAAACTCCTAGATAATAATACCAATAATTAAGAAAAAAATCAAATGAAAATAAAGTTTGCCATGATATATGTCGACGGGTGGGAAGTGGTGGATTCGTAAGGAGCGAAGCGACGGAATAGCGAAGAAAATTCGTGCTTACTTTTTGTTTTCTGAGCGTCACGTATTTCGGACTGTCCACACACTAAACTAGAAGGAGGGGCATGCGAGGTGAGAAACAAAAAAGAGGTGGGAAGTGGTGGATTAGAACATTTCTTTGCTTGGGCTCTAAGAGCCGCGCGCGTCAGTTCACCGCACTTTATCCCATCTTTTTGGCTAAAAGCCGCGACTTAAAACCTTGGCACATCGACATGTTGCCAAGAACTTAATTCTTGCTTTTATCTCAAAAATCTGGGCAAATTGCTGCCCTAGTCTCTACGCATGAGGATGGGTGAGTGCATATATTGATAGTCCCGCAACGGGCTTCTTATTCTATTCCACCACTTCCCACAAGAAAAAAACATCGGCACCACAAAGGGTGCCGTCGTTTTTTTTGGTGGGAAGTGGTGGATTCGAACCACCGAAGACGAAGTCGTCGGATTTACAGTCCGATGCATTTGGCCGCTCTGCAAACTTCCCATATTGGAGCTGGTGGTCGGAATCGAACCAACAACCGTCTGATTACAAGTCAGATGCTCTACCATTGAGCCACACCAGCAT
>CANQEP010000048.1 GCA_947595235.1 uncultured Clostridia bacterium | reverse complement strand
ACCTTGACTTTCCGGGCGAGGGCAAAGGGGTTTTGATGCCAAGTTCATATGTTAAGCAAGGCGACCTTCTAAGAATGGGCTTTGGGCAGTCCATCGCACTGACTCCGCTTGCGCTGTTGACCTCGGTTTGCTGTAGCATAAATGGTGGAGCCCTCATGCAACCTCACTTTGTGACGAAGATAAGCAACAACTATGGCAACATTGTCTACGAAAAACAGCCAACAAAGATAAGGCAAGTGCTAAATGGCACAAAAATTAAGGACCTCAATTCAATGCTAAGAGATGTTGTTGCAAAGGGGGGTGGCAAGAATGCTGCCATTGCTGGCTACGATATTGGTGGAAAGACGGGCACGGCACAAAAGTACGAAAATGGCGCTATTGCCGAAGGGAAGTATGTTGCCTCGTTCATGGGATTTTATCCAACCGACCAGCCCGAATATGCACTTTTGGTCGTCATAGACGAGCCACAAGGGGCGTATTATGGTGGAGTTGTTGCCGCGCCAGTTGCAAAGAGCATTTTTGAGGCAATATTTGATGTTTTGGAGACTCCAAAGAACGAAAACGCCGAAGAAGAGGCAAAACGAATGGAGGCGAACATTGAACTTCCAAGTTTTGTTGGGATGACCACGACCGAGGCAATAAAGAAGTTGACGGCAATGGGCTTTCAGTACCTCACCATGGGCGACGGAATATATGTTAAAGACCAGATTCCTTCACCCAACTCAAAGGTATGTTTTGGAGACATTGTGCTACTCATGTTTTAGGAGGGATTATGAAACTAAGTAAGTTACTTGAAGGCATTGATGCGGAGTGCAACAACTTTGAAGATGCAGACATAAAATCGCTCACGCACAACTCAAAAGAGGTTGAAAATGGGGGACTATTTTTCGCCATTGAGGGAACAAAGGTAAACGGATGCGAGTTTATTCTTGACGCAATAGCAAGTGGAGCGAGTGCGGTTGTTTCGTCAAAGGACTTGAACATCTCGGGCGTAACAACAATAAAGGTGGACGACGTTAGGGAGGCAATGAGCAAAATGTCTGCCAACTTTTATGGCCACCCCGACAAAGATATGTTGATATTTGGCGTGACTGGAACAAACGGCAAGACAACAAGCACATATATGCTTGCATCAGTCTTAAAAGAGGCGGGGCACAAAGTAGGGGTTATTGGAACCAATGGAGTGTTTTTAAACGGCGTCAAACTTGACAGCAATTTGACAACGCCCGACCCCATTTATCTTTTAAAAACTCTTGCGTTTTTTAAAGAGAAGGGAGCAACCGCAGTTTGCATGGAAGTGTCCGCTCATGCCCTTGAATTGCAGAAAACACGGGGTATTATGACAGACATAGCACTGTTCACAAACCTCACGCAAGACCACCTTGATTTCTTTTCTAATATGGACAATTATGGAGAGGCAAAGGCAAAATTATTTTCAAAAGATATGTCAAAAATGGCGGTGTTCAACCTTGATGACGACTTTGGAAAAGAGTTGTTTTTGCGAACTGACTTGCCAGCGCTGACCTACTCAAGGGAGAGAGTGAATCCAAACTTCAACGATGCAAACATAATTGCATCAAATGAGGCGCATAATACTTCTAGTCAAACATTTACTGTCAAGACCCCTGTCGGAGAAGAGGAAATTGAACTCTCACTTCTTGGCGGTTTCAATGTTTCAAATGCTCTTGGGGTCATTGGTGCGGGCATTCTTGCGGGGATTGACCTTGAAACCATTAAAAGGGGCCTAAAATCTCTTCAAAAGGTGGACGGAAGGTTCAATTCCTACGACGTTAATGGCATTAGAGTGGTCATTGACTATGCCCACACTCCCGACGGACTTTGCAACATCTTGAAAAGCGCAAGAGAAATAACCGACGGGCGAGTTATATCTGTGTTTGGGTGCGGGGGCAATCGCGACAGAGCAAAGCGTAGCATTATGGGTAAAATTTCTAGCGACCTTGCCGACTACACCATTGTAACGACCGACAATCCGCGCTATGAAAGACCCGAAGATATCGCGCGTGACGTTGCTTTGGGACTCACTGAAAAACCATACTCGGTGGAACTTGACAGAAAAAAAGCAATAAGGCTTGCAATCTCCATGGCAAAAGAGGGTGACACAATCGTGCTTGCGGGTAAGGGCGCAGAGCCATATATCGATATGCTTGGCGTGAAAACGCCATACGAGGACAGGCGAGTTGTTGAAGAGATAATGAGCGAATTAAAAAAATAGGGGACACATTATGACAGAGTACTTTGCTTATATTCAATCAGCGGTTATATGCTTTCTTTTGACGCTACTTATATCGCCATTTGTTATAAGTTTTATGAAAAAAGAAAAAATAAAACAGACCATTTTGCACTATGTTGAAAACCACAGCGCAAAACAAGGCACTCCAACAATGGGGGGAATAATTTTTCTTATTTCGGTGTCAATAGTTGCCTACATCTTTTTTAGCGGTGCAAAGTTGCTTGCGTCAATATCTTTGCTTGTCTTCATTGGCTACGGTCTCACTGGCTTTTTGGACGACTTTATAAAGTTTAAATTCAAGCGCAATCTTGGACTTAGGGCATATCAAAAAGTGCTCTTTCAGTTGGCAATAGCGGTCACAATAGCAATCTTTGTTTACAAAAACGAGTATCTTGGGGGAAAGATAATACTTCCGTTCACCTCAAAAACGGTGGACATAGGCTGGTGGATAATTCCTCTTGTCATATTCGTGTTTTTGGCTACCACCAACTCGGTCAATCTCACCGACGGCCTTGACGGGCTGGCGTCAAGCACCACCATGTGCTACACGATTTCCATTATTGCCATAATGTTTCTTAGCCTTTCAACAAAACTAGGGGGAGCAAGTGCGCTGTATATCATGGAGTACAAAAACCTCATTTTGCTGGGATTTGTGCTTGTTGGGGCAATGCTGAGTTTTTTGGTGTTCAACTGCTTTCCCGCAAAGATTTTTATGGGAGACACGGGCTCGCTCGCTCTTGGCGCTCTTGTCGCGTCAATAGCGATATTCTCTCGCAACACGCTATACATTCCAATCTTTGGTTTTATGTTCGCTTTAAGTTCGTTGTCGGTTATTATTCAAGTTGCATATTATAAACTAACGAAAAAAAGAGTATTTCTTATGGCGCCTCTCCATCACCACTTTGAAAAAAAGGGGGTTCACGAGGTTAGGATTGTTGTTGCCTATAGCGTTATAACAACACTTTTGGGACTTGTCACCTTGCTCATAGAACTGCTCTGAAGGGGGGATTATGAAGGCCTTGGTATTGGGGGCAGGTGTAAGCGGAAAAAGTGCAACAAAACTACTTAAAAAATTGGGCTTTTCAACATATTTGCTAGACGACAAAAAGCAATTTTTACTAAAGAGATTGAAAGAGCGGATTTTTGAGAATTTATCACTTATGGTCATAAGTCCGGGCGTTTGCGAGGAGCATCCTTTGGTCTGTGAGGCAAAGGCAAGGGGCGTCAAGGTCATTGGCGAACTTGAACTTGGCGCAAGAGAACTTGCGTGCCCCATAATTGCAATTACTGGCACAAACGGAAAGACCACAACGACCACTCTTACTGGCGAACTTTTGAAGGGCTGGAAAAATGTTTTTGTGGGCGGTAACATAGGAGTTGCCGTCTCTAATTTTTGCTTGGACGCAAAAGAAGAGGACTATGCGGTTTTGGAGGTCAGTAGTTTTCAACTTGAGAGCATAGACAAGTTCAGACCGCACATCGCCGCTATTTTGAACGTCACTGTTGACCACCTCAACAGACACAAGACATTTGAGAACTATTTGAAGGCAAAACTTAGGATTTTTGAAAATCAAATGCCAAGCGACTTTGCAGTCATCAACCTTGACGACCCCGTTTTGCAAAGCCTTGACTTGTCATTTATAAAGTCTCAAATTTTTTATTTTTCAACAAAAATGGCTTGCAAGGGCTGTTATGCTCAAGGGGACATGGTATTTTTCAATGATGGCGAAGAGACCTTTCGCCTCTTTAATGTGAGCGAAGTTCCCTTGAAGGGTGAGCACAACCTTTCAAACACTCTAGCATCGGTGCTTTGCAGTATTTTGGCGGGAGAGGACAAGAACAATCTTCGCGCCAAAGTACATAATTTCAAAGGGGTCTCTCATAGACTTGAATATGTCACAGAAATAAACGGCGTGACCTTCATAAACGACAGCAAAGCAACAAACATCTCTTCAACCCTTGTTGCAATCTCTTCAATGGACGAGCCAACCACTCTCATTTTGGGTGGCAGTGACAAGGGATTTGAGTTCGACGAACTTGTTTGCAATTTAAAAAGCGTCATAAAGAACATTGTTGTTGTGGGCGAAACAAAAGAAAAGATACTTCTTGCTTGCAAGCGTCACGACATTTCAAACGTGTTTGAGGCGGAGTCGTTTAAAGAGGCTGTGTATTTGGCATACGGGCTTTCGGGGACGGGTGAGACTGTGCTTTTGTCGCCCGCGTGCGCCTCGTTTGACATGTTTAGTGACTACGAAGAGCGTGGCACGATTTTTAAGCGCATCGTCAGGGAGATAGAAAAGAGTGAAAATCGCAAAGTATCGTCTAAGAAAAGAAAGAGGTTGGAGGGTTGACTTCCTTCTGCTTTTTTCTGTCTTGGCGCTTGTGGTCTTTGGGTGTGTCATGGTCTTTTCGGCATCCTATTACTCTGCAGAACTCACATATAATAGCAAATACTTCTTTCTTAAAAAACAAGTCATTGGCGCGCTCATTGGCCTTGCTGCAATGGTGTTTTTCTACTTCTTTTCATACGAGAAATTAAAGAGGTTCAAGTGGATTGCTATTGGGCTGTCATTACTCTTGCTTGCCCTTGTTTTCATTCCTCACGTGGGAGTGAAGGTCTATGGCGCAAAAAGGTGGATAAACCTTGGATTTTTCACTCTTCAACCCAGCGAGATTGCAAAGTTTGGGTTTGTCATCTTTGCGGCGGCAAGCCTTTCGAAGGCAAAAAACGAGGTCAAGTCTTTCAAGGGCATATTGCCAACGCTTTTGATGGGCGCACTGATGTGCCTTCTTATTATCCTTGAACCAAACATGTCAATAACAATCTGCGTGGGTGTTACAATGATATCCATGCTATTTGTTGGGGGAGCAAAGTTCAAACACTTCGCACTTTTGGCTGTTCCAATACTCGCTCTTGGCGTGCTACTAGTTGTCTTGGCGCCCTACAGACTCAAGCGTCTCATAGCGTTCATAGACCCATTTGCGTCGGCGACGGGCGAGGGCTTTCAACTTGTACAGTCACTTTATGGTCTGGCAAATGGGGGATTGTTTGGCGTTGGGCTTTTTAATTCAAGGCAGAAGTACCTTTTCTTGCCGTTTGCCGAGTCTGATTTCATCTTCTCAATAATAGCCGAGGAACTTGGATTTTTGGGGTGCGTGATTTTGCTACTTGTGTTTTTGGTTGTTATTGTGAGGGGAATTATAATATCCATGAAGGCGCCAACAAGGTTTGGGTGCTACCTTGCAAGTGGCATAACAACAATAATCGCCGTTCAAACAATCATGAATGTGGCTGTGGTGACGGGCTCAATACCGCCAACAGGACTACCTTTGCCGTTCATAAGTGCGGGAAGCACGTCAATAGTGGTCTTCATGGCGGCGGTTGGCGTTTTGCTTAACATAGACAAGCAGTCGCACCTTGCGTCCATTGGAAAAATCAAGATTGTTGAAGAGAATATTCTTTCAAGTTTCAACTTGTTTCACAAAAAAGAGAGGCTCACCATAAAGTATAATAGAACTTCAAAGTGAGGCACAAATGGATAGTTTTATTGTTAAAGGTGGAAAACCTTTGCGAGGCGAATTGGAGGTTGAAAGCGCAAAAAATGCAGTTCTTCCAATAATCGCCGCAACCATTCTCACAGATGATGAAATAGTTTTAGAGGCCATGCCAAATATCATTGACGTCAGCAAAATGCTTGAAATTTTGGAAAACATGGGGGGAAAAGTCAAGCGAGAGGGCTCGTCGGTCATCATAAAGACCGAGGGGCTAACAAAACTTGAAATTCCGTCAATGCTTGCAAAAGACATTCGCTCAAGCATCTTCATGCTTGGACCACTTCTTGCAAAGTACAAGCGGGCGCGCGTTGCGTATCCAGGTGGCTGTGACATAGGC
>CANQEP010000047.1 GCA_947595235.1 uncultured Clostridia bacterium | reverse complement strand
GACACCAAAAGGGGTGGACTTCTTCACCTCTTTTTCTATTTCTCTATTTATTCGTCCGTCATTGGCTTTTGCTTTTCGATGCTATTTGCGTGATATTTGGCTCTTAGGCGGTGATGTCGGCGCGCGCGACAAGTCGCACGCAACACACACATATGGCTTAGGTGCGGCGATGAAGGTGCGAGCCACAAGTGGCTCGCAACCCAAACATCCAAGGCTAAATTTATGCCTGTGGCAAGGCGTTTTTGTTGCGACCAACATGTTGGTCGCTCCACTCTCCACCGCATATAAACGAACTTTAAGCGAAGAGCATCGAAAAGAAAAGGTCGCGACCATAAAGGTCAGCGGCCTTTTGTTTTCTTCCCTCTTCATCTTAAATTTCGCTTATCTGCTTCTTTATACTACAAAATATACATAATCGTGGATAAAGTTGATTTTTTTATTTTTATTGTACTCAATATCATAAATGACTGTCTTGCCCCGCCCGCCAGAAACGCAGCCACGAAGAAAACTAACGAAAAACCATACAAATAACGGCAATTCAGGGCTAAAAAGGCATATATAACGAGGCACAAGAAAATTTCCAGGCAGGAGTTTATAAATAATAAATGACTGTCTGGAAATTTTTTTGTAACAAAGTTAGATGTGCCTTTTTAGCCCTGAATTGAGCCGACGGTACGAGGGAAAAGTTCCACATCTCGAATGTTCGAGATGCCGGTAAGGTACATGACAAAGCGTTCAAAACCAAGGCCATAGCCCGAATGCTTGTTGGTGCCGTAGCGACGCGTGTCAAGGTACCACGAATAGTCCTCTTCTTTGAGCCCAAGTTCGTGGATGCGCTGAGTTAACTTGTCAAGACGCTCCTCTCTTTGGCTACCGCCTATAAGTTCGCCAATGCCGGGAACAAGAAGGTCAACGGCGGCAACGGTCTTTCCGTCGTCGTTCTGTCGCATATAAAACGCCTTGATGTCCTTTGGGTAGTTCTTCAAGAACACTGGCTTTTTGAAGACCTCTTCGGTGAGGTATCTTTCGTGCTCGCTTTGAAGGTCAACGCCCCACTTGACGGGATACTCAAACTTCTTCTTTGCCTTCAAAAGTAGGTCAATGGCGTCGGTGTAGTCAAGGCGGACAAACTCGCTACCCACGATATTTTGAAGTCTTGACAAAAGTTCCTTGTCGACAAACTTGTTCAAAAATTCAAGTTCATCCTTGCACTCGCTCATAACGTAGCCAATGCAGTACTTGACCATTTCCTCTTCGTTGTCCATAAGTTCGTCAAGGTCGCAGAAACAAATCTCGGGCTCCATCATCCAGAACTCGGCGGCGTGGCGCGAGGTGTTTGAGTTTTCTGCCCTAAAGGTTGGGCCAAAGGTATAGGTCTTTCCAAAGGCGTGGGTCAAGGTCTCTTCGTGAAGTTGCCCCGAGACGGTCAGCGACACCTTTTTGCCGAAAAAGTCTTGCGAGTAGTCCACTTTGCCGTCCGCTTTTGGAAGGCTCTCAAGTGGAAGGGTTGTTACTTGGAACATCTCGCCCGCGCCCTCGCAGTCGCTCCCCGTGATTATTGGAGTGTGAACATAAACAAAGTTGCGTTCGTTAAAGTACTTGTGAATGGCAAAGGCGGCGACCGACCTTATTCTAAACACGGCATTAAAAAGGTTGCCACGCGGTCTTATGGTCGGAATGGTTCTTAAAAACTCCACCGTGTGCCCCTTCTTTTGAAGCGGATAACTTGGGTCAGAGGTGCCAAGAACCTCAACATGGCTGGCGTTGATTTCAAATGGTTGCTGAGCGGTTGGGGTCAAAATGACCTTGCCCATGATAAGATACGACGCGCCCACATTTTGATGAACAACATCGTCATAGTTCTTGTTCTTCTCGCTCTCGACAACAACTTGCACGCTTTTGAACGCGCCGTCGTTGATTGTCAAGAACGCAAGATTTTTGTAGTCACGAACCGAGCGAAGCCATCCGCAAATGGTGACCTCTTTGTCGCCATAGGCTTGGTAATTTTTATATAAATCTCTAATCTCTAATCTTTTCATGTTTCACCTCGTTTTATGGATTGAGCCTGTCGGGCCCTCTGAACAGATACATTGCCTCTTTAAGGCTTGGAAGGTCAAGAAGGAGCATCAAAAATCTGTCAAGACCAAGCCCAAAGCCCCCATGTGGTGGGCATCCGTTTTTGAAGAAGTTGATGTAGTCGGTCATTGGAGTGGTGTCTATGCCACGCTCCTCAATTTGTTTTTTCAACACGTCTGGGCGGTGCTCACGCTGTGCGCCCGAAGTGAGTTCAACATCCTTGAAGTACAAATCATACGACTTTGAATATTCGGGGTCGTCGGGCTTCGCCATGGTATAGAACGCCCTCACCTTCGACGGATACTCTCGAACAAAGAAGAATTGATGCCCGTTCTTTTCTTCCATATACTTGCAGAGTGCGACCTCTTGCTCGGTGGTAAAGTCGTCGCCGTCTTTGATGTTTAGCCCAAGCGAGCGCAAAATACCATATGCCTCGCGAACGGTTATTCTTGGGAATGGCACGCTTGGAACAACGATGTCCACACCAAGAAGTTCCTTGACCTTTTCGCCGTGCTTTTTGCTGACCTCACCTATGGCATAGGCAAGCATTTCCTCTTGAACTTTCATGACGTCCTCTTCGCTTGAAACGTAACTGAGTTCGATGTCAAAACCGCTGAACTCGGTGGCGTGCTTTTTTGTGTGAGACTTCTCTGCACGAAAGACGGGCGTGTTGATAAACACCTTCTCAAATCCCGACGCCATTGCCATTTGCTTGTAAAATTGTGGGCTTTGAATGAGGTACGCCTTGCGGTCGAAGTACTTGACCTCGAAAACATCCGCGCCCCCCTCACTTGACGCGCCAATCAAGGTTGGAGTGTGGATTTCTATGAAGCCGTGGTCAATGCAGTACTGCCTTAGCGCTTGGTTAAGAGTTGTTTCAACTTGGAAGATGAGCGCCTTTGCCGGACTTCTAAGGTCTATCCAACGGTAGTCAAGCCTTTGGTCAATCGAACTCTCGGGTCCGATTGGGAATGGCTCGGCGTGGCTTGTGAGTTCAACCTCGTCGGGCAAAATCTCTATGCCCCCAAGTTTAACATACTCGTTCGCCACGGCCTTGCCCTTTATTTTTACAGTGCTTTCAAGCGTTGCGTGAGAAAATATCTCGGCAATCTCGGGCTTTTCGTCTTTAACAACGGTCACTTGCACTTTGCCCGAAAGGTCACGAACGACCACGAACTGCATACTCTTTTTGTCGCGTAGGTTCTCAATAAATCCTTGAATTTCCACTTCTCCCGGTTTAATTTCGCTAATTGTCATGTTATCCTCCTTAAAAAAACGCCCTAAAGCCGAAGCCATTAGGACGAAAAATTCTTTCCGCGGTGCCACCTAATTTGCTGGAAGTCCAGCCACTTTGTGAGTTTGGGCTCAAAAGTGTCCTTCAGTTTGAATCATTTGGCAACCTCTCACCGCCATTGCCTCGCTTGAAAATGACCGCCCAAACCTACTCTCTTTCTCGGCGCCCTATTAAGATAAGGCTATTGTATAATTATTTTTCAAAAATGTCAACAAAATATCAAAAATGAATATGAGATTGAATTTTCGTGTGGTATACTTAATCTATATATATGTTGGAGGAAATCAAATGAAAAGAGTTGTTATTGAGGGCAGTCAATGGGGCGACGAAGGAAAAGGTAAAATCACCGACTACTTCAGCCAAAAAGCAAAAATTGTTGTTAGGTTTCAAGGCGGGAACAACGCCGGCCACACCATTGTTTTCAATGGTCAAAAGTACGCGCTAAGGCTCATACCTTCGGGAATTTTTCATAAAGGTACAACTTGCGTTATGGCGTCGGGCATGGTCATCAACCCCGAAGCGTTCTTAGAAGAGGTCGAAGTCTTGAAGTCTGCGGGCTTTGACACGTCAAAACTCATGGTATCTGACCGCGCGAGCGTGCTTTTCGACTATCACAGAACTCTTGACGGCGCAAACGAAAGGGCACTCGACAAGGGCAAGATTGGAACAACGGGTCGCGGAATTGGACCTTGCTACACCGACAAGTCCGCGCGAATTGGCCTTCGCATGGGCGACCTTGTTAACAAAACCACTCTTGAAAAAAGACTCAAAAATGCAGTGGAGTTCAAGAACCGCGAACTTAAAAGTTTCGGCCTTGAAGAACTCAACTTCAAAGAGGTCTTCAAAAAGTACTCCGCTCTTGGCGAAAAGATGAAGCCATATGTCACCGACACCGCAACCTTTTTGCAAAAAGAGGTCAAGAAAGGCACAAAAATTTTGTTTGAGGGCGCGCAAGGTGCAATGCTTTGCCTCACCTATGGAACATATCCATATGTCACTTGCTCTTCGCCAATGGCGAACTCCATACCGCTCTCTTGCGGAATACCGTGCTCAAGCATAGACTATGTTCTTGGCATCGCAAAGGCATACACAACAAGGGTGGGCGAAGGTCCATTCCCAACCGAACTCTTTGGCGACTTTGCCGACGAACTTCGCGAACGCGGACACGAGTATGGCACTGTAACAAAGCGCCCACGCAGAATTGGCTGGCTTGACACTTGCGTTTTGAGGCACGCCGGTGCCATTAGTGGAATTAGCGGTTGGGCGGTCACCCTTCTTGACGTTCTTACCGGCGTTGACGAAATCAAGGTTTGCGACAAATATGTCTATGAGGGCAAAGACGTTTACACAATTCCAGCAACTTTGGAAGAGTATGAGGCTTATGAACCGCACTACATCACTCTTAAAGGCTGGAAAGAGGACATCTCAAAAGCCAAGACTTTTGAGGACCTTCCAAAGAACGCACAAAAATACTTAAAGACCATAGAAAAATTGACGGGCATCCCTATTGCCCTCTTCTCAGTTGGTCCAGACAGAAAGCAAACTGTTGTTCTCACCGACCCATTTGCCGACTAATTTACACTATTTTTAAGACAAATTTGCCATATTTTGCAGAAAACACGCCGTTTTTAACGCAACTCGCATGAAAAACACGCCATTTTTTGCAAATTATAAAAATAACGCATGAAATTCAATGAAAATACGCATAAAAATTACGAGGAACAATTATGAAAGTCACAAAAAAGCAAGACAACAGCCATGATTGTATTGTCTGCGGAATAGACAACAAACTTGGTCTTAACGCAAGGTTTTATGAAACCGAAGGAAAGAAGGTGGTTGCCCTCTTCAAGTATTTGCCCGAGCACCAAAGTTACCCGGGGCGCACGCATGGTGGCATGATTTGTGCCCTTCTTGACGAACTAATTGGCAGAGCAATTTGGATTGACCACCCCGACCTTTGGGGAGTGACAATGAACATTGAAGTGAAGTACAGAAAGCCCGTTCCCTATGACGTTCCATTAAAGGCAATCGGGCAAATAGACAGCGAGACCTCTCGCACATTCTCGGGCAGTGGAAAAATCCTTGACCACGAAGGCAACATCCTTGCCGAGGCAACCGCCAACTATATGAAACTTCCTCTCTCAAAGATATCTTCCACCGACACTTCCCACATGGAAATGTTTCTCATCCGCGACAACGTCACCGACGTTTAACATCTCTGTTGCAACTCGCAAACGAGTCGCAACACACTTAGAACCACATAAAGACGTATTGGTTAAGAAGAGTGAAAATTGAGAGCAAAACAAGGTACACGGCAAATGGCCACCAGTTGCCACTTTTTATAACTTTCATCATGAGTTTTATGGTGAGAAGGGCAACAACGAAGGCAGAAAGAAAGCCAACTATTGACGGCAGTGCCAAAGCCTTGCCAAACCCAAAGCGACACCCGTCGATAATCTCAAAAATCATGCCCCCGCAAATGACGGGAATGCTAATTAAAAAACTGAATTTGCCAGCCTCTTCCCTTTCGGTTTTCATCATGAGCCCCGCACAAATGGTGCTCCCCGACCTTGATATTCCTGGCAAAACTGCAAGTCCTTGCACAAAGCCTATTGCGAGTGCTTTTTTGTAGTCAATCGGGGTGCAAATTGCGTTTTTTCGCCTTTGCAAAATTGAGGTTAAGCCAACTATAACTCCGCTCACAAGAAAGCCAAACCCCACAAAAGAGGACATGGCGAACTCATCGGCAAAGTGCTCAAAAAGAAGCGCGATGATGACCGTTGGAATGCAAGCAACTATAATGGTGCCCATCTCTTTCGAGAACGGATGACGAACAAGATAAACCACGTCTTTCCAGAACACCAAAACAACTGCAATGAGCGTTGCAAAGTGCACAAGCACGTTGAAAAACAGACTCCCCTCGCTTATGCCAAAGATGTTTTCAACAAGCAAGAGGTGTCCGCTAGACGACACGGGCAGAAACTCGGTCAGCCCTTGAATTATTCCAAGAATAAGTGCAACAAGAACGCTCATAACTTTTACCCTAACTAATTTTATGACCTCGCGCAAAAATTTATATCAAATTCCTTTATTTTTTCGCGCGCGTTGTGTATAATAGGCGGGTAAAAGGAGAAATTATGGAACTTGGAGTTGTTGGTCTTCCAAATGTTGGAAAAAGTACACTTTTTAATGCAATAACAAAGGCGGGCGCCGAAAGTGCGAACTACCCTTTTTGCACAATAGAGCCAAATGTGGGCGTGGTCGCCGTGCCCGACGAAAGGCTTGAGGTTTTAACAAAGTTATATAACGCGAAAAAAACCACCTATGCGTCGCTCAAATTTGTGGACATCGCGGGGCTGGTAAAGGGGGCATCTCGTGGCGAGGGACTTGGCAACCGCTTTCTTGCCTCCATTCGCGAGTGCGAGGCAATCGTTCACGTTGTGAGGTGCTTTGACGACCCAAACATCACGCACGTTGAGGGCTCGGTTGACCCCATCCGCGACATCGAAACTATCAACTTTGAACTCGCTCTCG
>CANQEP010000046.1 GCA_947595235.1 uncultured Clostridia bacterium | reverse complement strand
ACTTCCAGATAAATACTTATACAGTAACAATCTCTGCGGGGAGTGGGGGTACGGTTAGCGACAGCAAGTTATATAACGTTCCATATGGCTCTAGCATAAGTACTTATGGTAGCAACGGACTTAAAATTGGGAATAGTTATGTCTACGCCTATGCAAATGACGGCTATGAATTCGACCATTGGAGCAAAACTTCGGGCACAATTACAGGAACGACCACAATATATGCATACTTCAATGAATTAACTTATACCGTTAGCATCTATGCTGGTACTGGTGGTTCAGTTGACAGAAGTGCGGTATATGACGTTCCATATGGTGCAAGTTATAGCACAAGTGGTAGTACTTTGACTGTTAACGGAACACGCATACAAGCGACCGCAGACACGGGCTATTATTTTGATTATTGGGACTGCTATTCTTCGGGAACAGTCACTGATGACATGACCATTTATGCATACTTTGAAGCGTACACCTACACGATATACTTCCATGCTGGAACTGGTGGTTCGGTTAATAAGAGTTCAACGACTGCCAAATATGGAACCAGCATACGAACAAGTAGCAACACACTGACGATTGGTAGTTTTAGTGTTACTGCTACGGCAGATACGGGCTATTCGTTCGACTACTGGGATATGTCGTCAAGCACTGTAAATGGTGACATGGATATCTACGCACGCTTTGAAGAGGTTACATATACAATTTATATTTATGCTGGTAGCGGTGGAAGGGTTAGTAGAAGTTCGATAACGGCATCGTATGGGACAAGCATAAGTAGTAGTGGAAACACATTGACAATTGGTAGCACAAGCGTTACCGCGACGGCAAACTCGGGCTACACCTTTGACTACTGGAGCACCTCATCGGGAACGGTAACAGGCTCAACAACTATTTATGCATACTTTAAAGCAAGCACTATTACAGTTACAATTAGAGCCGGATCGGGCGGAAGCGTGTCACAAACGAGTATAGAAGTTGCGGCAGGAACATCATATTCAACTAATTATCGAACACTCACTATAGGCTCTACAAAAATTACCGCTGAACCAAGTAGTGGATATCTGTTTAATAGTTGGAGTAGTACAAGCGGTACAATAAATTCAAGCACAACAATAACAGCGAACTTCATTTACGCTAGAAACGCAAGTCTTGTTGTTGGGTTAGATACAAGAAGAACTCTAAGTCCTTATGAGAAAGCGTTAATTTTGTTATTTAATGATTTAAAGAATTATAATGGAAACCTAAATTCAATCTCAGATTCCAATTTTGAAAACAATTACAACTTAGTAATTAACGGGGGATTCGAAAGCACGATTCCTGGTCTGGGCATTATGATTGCAGAAGTATCAGTCGATGATTATGTTTCGATGGAATCAAATAACAACAATGTCGTCGATTTATATTTCCCAAGTGCGTTGGGTTCTGCATATTCAACTGGTGCTAGTAACTATTGGCCAGGTGGCAGTTTTATACCAAAATCAAGTTATATCCCGTATACTAACTACTATCCTACGGGCGATTACGATGCTTTAAAGAATATATCATCCACTGCTACTCTCATAACTGGCGATGCAGAAAACTACTTTGTTTTATCGTATAATTATACTCTGGAGAATGCATTTCCTATTTATAGGGATCGTATAGGATTTTTCTACGATTCTTCCAATGATTTTGGGCAGGTATATCGTGCTTTGTTACAAAACATTTGGGGGAATTATAATAACTTTAGTTTAATACCCGTAGCAGTGCAAACAGATGGAAATGGATATAATGGGATCTTGTCGTCGTTAAATGGGGGACAACTTGTTTCATATTATGATCATATAATGATTCCAATAGATGCGCTATATTCAATTGACCCAAATATCCATCCAATGTTGCAGGCGTACTACCAACAAGGGCGATGCTTCTTTATAAGTGAAATAGGTGCATTTAATGGATTTTTACCTCCGGGCTACGTAAACATGATGCAAGTAAGTTCAAAATATATAAACAGTTATCTTGTCAATTATGATTATAGAAATGTTCTTGCAAATATCAACACGCGCTTTGGGTCTTATGCTAAGAGGTTAAAGGACCTTGGACTTTTGACTAGAGCCACCTCTTATAGTTTCGCGAACTTCTTTGCGGAGGCAAGCAAACTTGACCTTTTGAGAAACATTATTGGGTATTAGTTTGGACAAAAGAGTATCAGCCGGCGGGAGCGCCGGCTGATTTTGTTGGTCAAATAAAAAATTCACGGGCGAAATCCGTGAATTTTTATTTTTAAGAATTCTGTCGGTATACAAGCGGGAAGGGTTAGTTGCCACCGCGTTGAGGACCTGAGGCGGTTATGAAGTCGGTGCCGGCGATTGCGTTTACGCGGGCAATGGACTCGTCAACCTTTGCTGGGTCAAGGTCGGCAATCCCACAAATGATGCTGGTTTGAAGTTCGGGAATAAACACATTCGCAGAGTCGTTAAGTTTGACTTTTATTTCACGGCTGATTGGAGTTCCAGTCGTTGGTGAAACGCCCGCAATAACAACAGTGGCAGTGTTATTTTGATGATTAACTGCAAGGATGTCAACATGAACAGATGCGCCAAGCAGTGGTTGTGGGCGTCCATTTGCATCAATAGAGACAACGCCATAGGTTGTGTCGAATGGAGCACAAGTCAGAGTCGTCCAAGATGTTGTGTTGTTGATAACGTTTCCCACAGCGAAGAATACATCTCTTTCAATTGCCATAATTTTTACCTCACAAATTTATTTGATTATATTTTATAACATCTTAGAACATTTTTCAAGGGGTATGATAAAATTTTTTTGTGTTTTTAGATATTTTTTTACCTTCGCAAACAATTGACAAGAGTCGCACAAAAACATAAAATATGTTTATTATGATAACTTCTCTAATTTTATCGGCACTAGTCATCATCATTGACCAAATAACAAAGGCGACCATCTATGGCATGAACATGAGCCTTATTGGGGATTTTCTTTGGATAGAAAGCACCTTTAACAAGGGGGCGTCGTTTGGCATGATGCAAGACGGCACGATATTTTTTATCATTGTTTCAATACCTGTCATTATCGCGATGTTCTATGTGATATTTTCAAAGAAATATCTTAACAAGTTCAACAAAATCTGCATTGGGCTTGTTCTTGGGGGAACAATTGGCAACCTCATCGACCGCATCTTTCTTGGGGGCGTGAGAGACTTCATCTATTTTAAGAGCATCAACTTTGCCATTTTCAACGTTGCCGACATTGCCATAACCATTGGGGTTATTATGTTCATCATTGGCCTCATTGTGCAAATTTTAAGAAAGGACAAAAAGGCGCCCGAGCCAAAAGTACAGCCACCTTCGGAAAATAGCGACAAGTTGGACACTCTCAAAGGCATTCGCGACGAACTTAAGAAGAAAAACGACGACAGCGAGGGGGACAAATAGGGGTGGAGCAGACATTTTTTGTCAGCCAAGTGGCTCCCCAGCGCCTTGACGTTTTTTTGAGCGAGAATCTTGACGACTGGACCCGCTCGCAAATAAAAAAGCAAATCGACAGCGGTGGTGCGCTCATAAACGGCAAGACGGCAAAGGCAGGCGCGCTTGTTAAAAGTGGCGCGGTTGTTTCTATTTGTTTTTCAAAGGCGGTTGGGCTAGAGGACGTTGAGCCCGAAAACATACCACTTGACATAGTCTATGAAGATGACGACATCGCCGTTATAAACAAGCCACAAGGAATGGTGGTTCATCCCGCGCCCGGCAACTACACCCACACGCTTGTCAATGCGCTCCTATACCACTTTAAGAGCGTTTCGCAAATGGATTCAACAAGGCCGGGGATTGTTCATAGAATAGATAAGGACACATCGGGGCTACTGGTGGTTGCAAAGAACGACCGAGCACACGCGTTTTTGGCGGAGCAGTTCGCCACTCACTCGGCGCAAAGGACGTATGTTGCCTTGCTTGAAGGGGTTTTGAAAAACGACAGCGGAAAGATAACCACATTTTTGGACCGCGACAAGGGTGACAGAAGAAAATATGCGGTCTCAGGCAGCGGAAAGATTGCCATAACCAACTACGAAGTGCTTGAAAGGTATGTGGGTTATACTCTTTGCTCTTTCAAACTTGAGACGGGAAGGACTCACCAAATTCGCGTCCATGCAAAATACATTGGGCACCCCATTGTGGGCGACAAGGTCTATGGCTTTGCAAAGCAAAAGTTTAATCTTGAGGGGCAACTGCTGCACGCCATAAAACTTGAACTTACGCACCCGACAACAAAAGAGAGAATGACCTTTTCGTGCGAGATGCCTCAATACTTTGTTGAAACGTTAAAAAAACTGAAAAAAAGTAACTAATTGGCTCACAATGTTTTACATTTTTGATTGGGTTTGATAAACTATATATTGTTAGGAGGTATTTTATGGCTAATAATAACAATAACACACAATCACCAAAACCAGTGAAGAGTGGCGGATGGCTACTCAACTTGATATCGTTTGTTGCAGTTATCTGCGTTGGTATTTCACTTCTTTTGTCAAAGGTGGGACTTTCGGGGGAGATATCAAGAGCATTTTCAACAATTGCAAACGTTATTTCTTATCTTATCTTGATTGCTCTTTCGCTGTTCTATGTTGCAAAAAGAAAAAAACTTTGGATTTGGATTGTTTGGGCAGTTGCAGTCGTTTTGATTGTTGTTGCATTCTTCCTTCCAGCAGTGTAAAGGTGAATTATGACAAAGAAAGAAATTATCGCTTGTATTGACTGGGCAAAGTATGTTGCGCTCATCTGCGCGACAATTTGCGTGCTGATTTTTCAGTTCGTCAGTTCGTCAATTTGTATAACTCTTGCGCTTGCGTTCTATGTTGTTGGCTTTTCGTTAATGTGCGCGTCAATGATTATCCACACGGTGGAACTTTTCAAAGCGTCGGACATTGTTAAAGAAGAGCACGCCGACGCAACGCTAAACAAAAGTGAAGAGGCACGCCTTGAAGAAGGAGGTCTTGAAGGGCAAAAGGTTGAGGTTGTCCACACAAAGAATGAAAAAGTGTGGGGAATAATTGGCTCCGTGTTCTTTGGACTTTTTGCAATATTCACGTTTGTTGTGCTTGTGCTATACTAAAATTCTTCGCCGAGGCTTGTCCCTCGGCATTTTTTCGCCAAAATTCGCGCCCTTTATATAGGTTTTTTTATGGCTTTTTTATTTTAACTTGACAACATTTGCAAATAGATTTAAACTATTACAAGTATTATACAATAAGGAGATTATGATGAAGTACACGCTAAACGAAAAGAAAAATGGGCAAGTTACTATAGATTTTGAACTTGACGCAAAAGAGTGGGAGGCAGACATCGAAAAGGCCTACCAAAAACATAAAGGTGAATATAAGAAAGAGGGCTTCAGGCAAGGAAAGGTGCCAAGAAAAGTCCTTGAACAAACTTATGGCGAAACCGTTTTTTATGAAGACGCTTTCAACGACAGTTTTGCCGAATACTACACCAAGATGCTTGACAAGGAAAAGGAACTTTTCCCAGTTGACTATCCCGAACTTAAGGTTCAAAAAATGGACAAAACTGGAGTTAAATTCTCGGCGACTGTAACCGTTTTGCCAGAGGTCACTTTGGGCGAATACACCGGCATCGAAGTGACAAAAAAATCTGCCAAGGCAACAAAAGAAGAGGTTGACCGCGAGGTTGAGGCTTTAAGGCAAAAGCAAGTCAAGTTCGTTGAAGTGACCGACAGAGCCGCAAAACTTGGCGACCTTGTTAACATTGACTACTCGGGGAGTGTTGACGGCGTTAAGTTCGACGGAGGAACAGCGAACGACCAAGAACTTGAACTTGGCACCCACACCTTCATTGACGGCTTTGAGGACCAAGTTGTTGGCATGAAGATTGGAGAAGAAAAAGACGTTAATGTAACTTTCCCAAAGCCATACCACAGCAAAGACCTTGAGGGCAAACCAGCCGTGTTTAAAGTAAAGTTACTTGGCATTCGTGAAAAGGTTTTGCCAGAGGTTAACGACGAGTTTGCATCGTCTGTCAGCGAGCATAACACACTCAAAGAACTCAAAGACCACATAAAGGAGCACATCGAGGAGCACAAGACTCACGATGCTGAGATTGAGGCCGAGAACAAACTCATTGACGAGGTTGTTAAGCGCGCAAAGGTTGATGTTCCAAAAGCCATGGTTGAGAGCCAAATTGACCACCAGATTCAAGACATGAGCCAGCGCCTTGCATATCAAGGCTTGAAGTTTGACCAATATCTTGAGTATATTGGAACAACGGTTGACGAGTTTAGGAAATCGCGCGAAAAAGACGCCGAAAAGAGCGTTAAAACATCTCTTGTTCTTGAAGAAATCATAAAGAAAGAGAACATCAAGGTCACCGAAAAAGACATCACTGCAAAAATCCAAGAAATTGCAACTGCAACGAAAAGGAACGTTTCTGACGTTGAAAGAGATGTGAAAGATGATGGCAAAGAATATTTAAAAAATACTATTCTTAGCGAAAAAGTTATAAATCGTTTGAAAGAACTTAATAATATAAAGTAAGGCGAGGAAGAGCAATGAAAGAGAAAGATGTTTTGATACCTATGGTTGTTGAGCAGACCAACCGCGGGGAGAGGTCATACGACATTTATTCAAGACTGCTCGAAGACAGAATTATCTTTTTGTCGGGCGAGATAACCGACGACACCGCGAACCTTGTTATCGCGCAACTCATTTTTTTGGAGGCAAAGGACCCAACAAAGGACATCATGATGTATATCAACAGCCCGGGCGGAAGTGTTACGGCAGGCTTTGGCATCTATGACACCATGAACTACATCAAGTGCGACGTTTCTACCATTTGTGTTGGCATTGCTGCATCAATGGCTGCGTTCTTGCTTTCAAGTGGCGCGAAGGGGAAGAGGTATT
>CANQEP010000045.1 GCA_947595235.1 uncultured Clostridia bacterium | reverse complement strand
AAGTTTTTGTGCCCCGGACGAGACGGCGTTGTTCTTCCCGTTTTGCACCTCAATGGCTACAAGATTAGCAACCCGACAGTTCTTTCAAGACTGCCAAAGCAAGACCTTGTCAGCCTCATGCAAGGCTACGGCTACAACCCATATTTTGTTGAAGGTTCCGACCCAATGAAAATGCACATCGCTATGGCAGAAGCCATGGACAAATGTATTGAAGACATCGACAAAATCCAAAGCGGAATGGTGAATATCAAATACCCAATGATTGTTTTAAGAACTCCAAAGGGCTGGACGGGTCCAAAGTTTGCCCACGGCAACCAAGTTGAGGGCACTTTTAGGGCGCACCAAGTTCCTCTTCCCATTGAAAATGAAGAGGATTTGAGGGAACTTGAAAACTGGCTCAAAAGTTACAACATGGACGAAGTGTTCGACAAAAACTATAGATTGTTTCCGTCAATCGCCAGCACCATTCCAAAGAAAAACAAGCGCATAACCGCATCAAAGTATGCGAATGGTGGCTTGCTTTTAAAGGAACTCAAACTCCCTTCGATGTACGACTATGCCGTGCAGTTCAAGGGTCATGGCACCGTTAAGGCGCAAGACATGATGGTTCTTGGCGGGTTCATTCGCGACATCTTCAAACTTAACAAATCCAATAAAAATTACCGAATTTTCAGCCCTGACGAAGCCATGAGCAACAGGCTCTACAAGGTTTTTGAAACCGAACAAAGAGTGTTCCGAGACCTTGTTCCAAGCGACGACCATCTCGCCCACGATGGACGAATTATGGACTCGTACCTTTCTGAGCATATGTGCGAGGGCTGGCTTGAGGGCTACCTTTTGACGGGGCGCCACGGAATGTTCAACTCGTATGAGGCATTTATAAGAATTGTTGACAGCATGGTCGCCCAGCACGCAAAGTGGCTCAAAGCGTGCAATGAAATACCTTGGAGGGCGCCAATTTCTTCACTCAACCTCATTTTAACCAGCAATGTTTGGCAGCAAGACCACAACGGCTTTACCCACCAAGACCCCGGCATGCTCGACCACATCGTCAACAAAAAGCCAGACGTTGTGAGAATGTATCTTCCACCTGACTCGAACTGCCTTCTTTCTTGCTATGACCATTGCGCAAGGAGTAAGAACTATGTCAACATCATCGTTGCATCAAAACATCCATCTTATCAGTGGCTCAACATGGACGAGGCAATCGAGCACTGCACAAAAGGTGTTAGCGAGTGGAAATGGGCGGGCATGAACGACACCGCTCACCCTGACCTTGTCATTGCAAGTTGCGGTGACACCCCTACCCTTGAGGCCCTTGCGACTATAACTCTACTCAAAAAATATCTACCAAAATTGAATGTTAGGTTCATAAATGTTGTTGACCTCATGAAACTCGTTTCTAGCGACGCGCACCCACACGGCCTCAGCGACAAAGACTACGACAAACTCTTCACAACCGACAAGCCAATAATCTTCAACTTCCATGGCTACGCGCAACTTGTTCACCAACTGACATATAATCGCCATAACCAAAACTTGCACGTTTCGGGCTACCGCGAAGAAGGGACAATAACAACCCCATTCGACATGAGAGTGAGAAACGGCATCGACAGATATCACCTGATATTAAAGGCCATCAAGTATCTTAACATCGACCCCGCAACAAGACGCACCATAGAAAAGGAATTTGAGAAAAAACTAAGTGAGCACGACGCCTACATCAAAGAGAACGGCGTTGACCTTCCAGAAATCGCAGATTGGAAGTGGGAATAGTTTTTCAAAAAACAAGAGCCAAGACAATGTCTTGGCTTTTTTAGTAAAATTGTTTTTGATAGATTCATTATTCCGACCACAACTTAATCCACTTTAAGTCAAGCCAAAGTTTAATTTCGTTGTAGCAACTAACTTTCTCTCCCGGCATTTTGTAAATATAGATATCAATCTTTTTGTCTCTCAAGAAGTTTTGGCAAACGGCAAAGTTAAGTTCTGCAAAACTTGCACTGCCAATATATCCAAGAATTGAGTCCTTGTCTGGGTTAAAAAGAAGATACACATCGGCTTTTAACAAGTTTTTATAAAAAGCGATATGGTGTTTCTTATATTCTTCTTCAAAGTTATTATTATCCAGAATACGGACTTTATCCAATACTTGATATTCACCTTTTATAGTGTCAATAAAGGATTGAAGTTTGTCATATACCTTTGCGCTTGACGAAATAACTAACTTTTTCATTTTTCACCTCAAAAAGAATTATAACATAAATGAAATATTACGCAACAAAGTGAATTTGTAAAGAAATGATTTATAGAAAAAATACAATAAAAATAGAAGCCTAAATAACCAAAAGCGGAATGCATAAATAGATATTTTGTTGTGTTATGTCTGTGATAATACAATATATTGTGTTATTCTTCACCTTTCTCTTCTTCACTGTCTTTACTCAAAACATGAGGGATTTCAATGATTGTCAGTTCGCTTGGCGGAATGTCGTGACAAATGGTGAAGTTGTGGAAGTCAACTTTGTTCATTTGTCTTAAAACATCTTTTCTTGATTTAAGGTCAAAGTCGCTCCCCTTTGGCAAAGTCCTCTCCACCCTCACAATCGCAAGTCTTGGAGCGACTTCTGAGTTGTTTTCAACGTACTTTTCCCAATATTTGTCAAAAAAGTGCTTGACCATTTTTCGCGTTTCGCTCTCGGGCTCAAAGTAGCAAACATCAAATATATGACTTTCTATCTTTTCTTTCTCGCCATTATCAAGATATCTTGAATATGGATAATTGAACCCCGTGCAAAACGCCCTAAACCACTCGGGCATATTAAGATGTGCATAATTCATTGCAATTCGAGGTGTTCGCGCAAGGTTGATTTTCCCGCGACTGTCGTCAAAATAGAACATAAAGTAGCCCGAATGGTTCTTTATCCCCTCTGGGAGCGCGTCGATGTCCTCTTTCTCTTCGAGGTCGTGAGTTGTTTTCAGCCCCTCAACTTTAACCGTGCTATGCTTGTTGTCTGAAAAGCCAAAATACGCATACTCACAAGCACTTTGAGTGAACTTGTCAAACGCCTCTTCATATGAAAGGTGCAAAACGTCAATGTAATAGTTCAAAATTGCCTTGTTTGATGGAAGTTCAATATCTGTGATTGCAAATCCGTCGTATTCGTTGTACATCAAATATAAAAACGCGTCCAGCGTTTCGCCCGACCTTGCGAACTCAAGCGCATAGTCCATGTTCTCTGTCGCAAGAAAAGTCCTTATGAAGTTAGAAACAAGGCAGTCAACATAAAGTTGCCCGTCCTCACTGTAAGGAACATTCTTGGCTTGGTCAATGAAAAATTGACGATTTTTCGTGTCAGAAAAAAATTCTTTAAGTTCTTGAAGTTTATCCATAAATAACTGGCAGATTATAGCACAATTCCTGCCCAAAGTCAATATTGAAAAGCCCTAAAAGTGGTCTATTCTTCTTCGGCGTATTTATAATACTAGTGAAACAGCGTCGCCACTTCAAGACTTTTTATTACCGATGAAAAATTTTAACTTCTATTTTCCAAAACAATATAAAAAACAATTATTAGTTATTAAACATATTAGATTCTTTGCAATTTCCTCCAGACCGTACAAAAAATAAGCGGATACTTCCCGCCTATAATATTCCCCGCTCTTTCATGAGTTTTATAATAGCTTCGTCAGGCTTCATAAGGTTTTTGCAATCTACAGATTTTTTATAGACGCCGTCATACCACGCCGCAACCTCTTTAATGGCAGTTTTGTCGGTCACTCGCCACGCGCCAACCCACCTGTCGTTATTCTTTCCAAAGTCCAAAAGGAACAAGTTGCCATTGTCGAACAAAACAAAGTCGTACACCTTTTCGGGGAAAAGACTCCTGTCCTCGTTAATTCTCACTTCTTGCCCGTGCTTGCTGTTTATAAGGTAGGTGTAAAACTCCATTTTCAAATAGTTATTAAGCGGCCTTTTAACAAAGTGCAATCTTTTGACATTTTCTTTTCCGCCAAGCGCGTACTCGTTAAACTCTTTCAAAAAGTCGGCGAACTTGTCGTAGCGCCCTTGATTAAAGTCCTCATTATCGTCTATGAATGCATACGACTGCAAAAATTCAAGTTTCCTTGCAAAGACACCCGCATTTGTATACTCAAACCACAACTTGTCGTATTTGTCGCCCTCAAGAAGAGTGCCCTTTTGTTTTATTTTTTCAAAATCAATCATGATATTTCCCCTTTATCTGCCATTTTATTTTTGAATTTTTTTCACCAACTCGCCAAACTTTTTCTTGTCGTAAAAACTGAGATAGTTAAGTTCAAAGATGCTTGGAAGCCCACTTTCAACAAGCCTTCTGTCAATCTCTTGTGACGACACTTGGAACCTTGGATTTATCTCCATGAAGAAAAGTTTTTTGCCACTAATAATGTAGTCAATTCCGCCAACACCTCTGTAGCCCATTGACTGCAACTTCTTTGCTATTTCCTTTGTTGTTTCAAACACTTTTTTGAGCATAGACTTGTCCAAATTCTTGTAGCCCTCATAGTCAAAGCCGTCGTATCTTAGTTGGTCCTCGACCTTGACAATTTGTATAGAGCCCTCAAAAATCAAAATGTCGTTGTCAGAAATCATGAACGTGTTGTTGATGTTTAGCGGATTTTCAACATATTTTGAGACCGAGTATGTTATTCCTTTTTCAAGAGGCAAAGCGATGTCCCCCTCAAGCAAGAATGTTCCCTCTCCACCAAAGCCAATGGGCTGTTGAACAACATATTTGCCGTTTTTTTGACCAAACAACTTATCCAGTTTTGCCAAACTAATTTCTCCCGCCTTAAGAAACTTGTAGTCAAGAATGTTGGCAACATCGCTTACAAGTTCGCGACACCTTGGCTTGTTGTTCAAAAGGCGTATGAGTTCAACATCGTTCAAACATACAATGTCTGATGTATCGTTCATAAACTCGACAGCCGCTTGATTATAGAGCATAAACTTTGCATTTTTATCTTTGGCCTTAACTTTTTCAATACAAATAGTGAAGTATCTTGAAATCTCGTTAAAATTTGCCATGGCGTTGTAGTCAATGTCCTTGCCGAACATATGCTCATACGAAAACTCGTCGTCCCCTTTAAGCAAAATAAGTTTCTCAAAGAAGTTGCTGTTTTTGACCGTGTTCTTTTTCAATCCCAAGTAGTACAATTTACTTCCCCCAATAAAATCATTTTGAACATCCAAGTCTTATAATCAAAGTCTAGCGCGCCAAATTCAACAAATGATGCACAAATAACAATGGCCATTCCCCGCTATAATTCGCTACGCAATTTCATCCACAATTTCCCCAGTTGGTTTTGACCATTTCTGTCTTTTCCTATTCCCCAAAAACTATCTTTGGGACTATCTTCGCAAAGCATATAGTCCTTTGTTTCCAACAACTTGCGTTTCACATAAGGATTTTGAGCCAATTTTAATCGCAAAAGTTCCTCCATGATGCCGACCTTAATGTCATCCCACTTGGGGTTTTGCTTGTCAATATTATTGTGGGCAATGGTCAAAGCATCATATGCAGAAAAACTCTCTTGAATTTCTTTGGCAATTTCAGGCGCCGTTTTAGTAAATTTCAGCGATTGATACGCGTGTTCAACGGTTGGATATTTCACTCCCTTGTAAACAACGGCAAACGACGAAAAATTATCCAAACAAAAAAATTCTCTGGTATAAAAACCAATAAAACTATCAAACTTTTCCGCTAGCCATGGGTCTCTATATTGCTCAATTGATATCATACTTTAACTCCCCTATGAGTTCTTTAACATGGGCATTTTATTTTATTTCTAATTTATATTTTATCACAACCCAACATACAAAACAAGAAAAAGAGAGGGCTTTACCCTCTATATTTTCATTTGGATGTTTAAAAATTAGATGAATCATTAGTCTATTATTTGCTTCAATAATTGTGGAAATTCGTTATACCCGGCATTACTATTGAAATGCCCGCCATTTTTTATGTTTATTATTTCTGCATCTAAGTCTTTTGCAAAGTTGTTTAGCGCATTCTGAGAAATGAATGGGTCATTATCGCTTTTAAAACATATAATTTTATTTGCGATATTTTTCACATTCTTCAAATCTTTCAAAAAGAAGTTTTTGTTTATATTATCAACAGAAGGGACATTCCCAACATAATTGTTAAAACCGCTAATTAAAATCAGTTTCTTTACAAAAATCTTGTTTTCGAATAAATATCTGACAGAAAAAACAGCACCTGTTGACCATGCAACTATAATGTCATCATTTTCAAATTGTATTTTTCCTGCAACGCTTGACCATGTTTGATAGTTTTGATTTTGTGGAGTTGGCAAGTTTGGAACAATGCAATTTATATTCTGATTGTGAAGTTCCTCTTTCAACCATGGTATCCAAGCGGTTTTATTATTACATTCTGTTCCATAAAAAACTATAACTTTCATTTTTAATCCACCTATGCAATAGCGTGTTTTCAGTTGTTTTTTTCATATTTTTGCAAACTACATTAACTATTTGGTCATTTATCAAAATTAGTACTACGCAAAATAAAACTCAATTATGATTCAATTTGGTTTTGCATTGGTGCGGTTGTTTAAATTCGAAAATCTAATACAATCTGCTCCTTTACGTTATCGCATAAATATTTTGCAAAGTAATTTCTCGTCAGTGCATGGTTGCCAAATCTCATCAATAACACCAAAAAAAATAAGCCTTTGGGCTTGTTTTTTTTGGTGCGGTTGAAGGGACTTGAACCCCCACGCCTCTCGGCACTAGATCCTAAGTCTAGCGTGTCTGCCATTTCACCACAACCGCTTGTTTGGTGGCTCACCCGGGATTCGAACCCGGGACCCCTTGATTAAAAGTCAAGTGCTCTACCGACTGAGCTAGTGAACC
>CANQEP010000044.1 GCA_947595235.1 uncultured Clostridia bacterium | reverse complement strand
CCCGACATGGCCAATGACTATTGCGGAGCCATTTTCTTTTGCAACATTTGCCCCGACCATGAGGTGGTGGCAGACTCCTTCATATGAGCGGTCGCCCTCGGGCTCAAGAAACTCGTTTCGACCATAGTATGGCATATTTTTCTCTTTGGCAACCTCTTCACAAATTGTTCCCATATGCGTGCGACTGTCAACAAATGTCTTGCCGTTTTCTTTTGCCCAGTCATAGACATAGCCCACGGTTTTTTTGTCTTGGCAGACGCCCGAACCAATGTGGATGTTAAAACCGTTTGCACCATTAACGCTTTCAAATGCCTTGTCTAGTTTTTCAAAAACGGTGTTTTTGCTGTCGCCACTTGCGATGTAGTATGAGCCGTACCAATTTTCGGGCAAGCGCACATGTGCGCTCATTGGCATGTGAACAATAACTTCTTTGTTCGCCTTTTTTATGGCGTCAACATTTTTTTTGGTGTTGTCAACATCGGGGATGACCGCGCAAGTGAGTGGCGCGTCAATCGAGAGCATTGTTTCAACTCCGCTTTGGTCCCATCCGCCAAAGTCGTCGATTATTATGCACATCTGCGGTCTTTTGTCGTCTGCAAAAACTTGCGCCTCTTCTCCCGCGAAAAGAAGAGGGAAGAAAGTGAAAAATAACATTAAAGACAAAACAAACTTTTTCATAATGTTAGTGTTTGCGTTTTTTGTTTTTTTATGCAAAGCCTTGCGATTGACAATCGCCCCATTAAAAGAGTATATTAAAGTCATGAAACTTGAAGGGGTCGTTGGCGACATAATTTTTAGGAACAAAGAAACGGGCTACACCATACTTGAAATAAAGCAAGGTATGGTCTCTTCTGTTGCAACGGGAAAGTTTCCAATTGTTGGAACGGGCGAAGAAGTGGTTTTGGAGGGCGAGTATCAGGTCAATCCAAAGTATGGTCGTCAGTTTGCCGCAACCAGCATAAAAATCAGTGAGCCAACAACAAGAGACACAATAATAAAGTACCTTTCGTCGGGGCTCATAACGGGCGTTGGGGTTGTCACGGCAACAAATATCGTCAACGTTTTTGGCGAAAAGACGCTCAAAGTCATTGAAGAAGAGCCCATGAAATTAAAGCAAGTCAAAGGGGTGAGTGAGCGCAAGGCGGTCGAGATTTTTCAGTGCTACCAAGACATCAAAAAAATGCAAAATGCGGTCATGTTTTTGCAAAAATACGACATTTCTATCAATTTGGCAGTAAAAATCTATGAAGTTTACAAAGACAAAACAAAACTCATGCTTCAAAAAAATCCCTATAAACTTGTTGAGGATGTTGACGGCGTGGGCTTCAAAACTGCCGACAAAATTGCATCGAAGATGGGCGTTAAAGAGGACAGCCCATTCAGAATAAAGGCGGGCATTGTCTATTGCCTTAACGAGTACGCCGAAAAACAAGGCTCAACCGTCATTGCAAAAAACAAACTTTGCGAAAGTGCTCTTGGCACTCTTGAACTTCCAGTCTCATACGAGGGCGAAGTTCTTGGCGAGATAACCAATCTTGAAATTGAGGGGACGCTTAAGTCCACTCTTCTTGACGACGAAGACGCCGTTGCAATAACAAAACTCTATAACATGGAAAAATACATTGCCAGCAAGTTGAAACTTTTGTCTAACACTTCTTCAAACTTGAAACTAAACTACGCGAAGGACATCGACGAGTTCGAGCGCGCAAACAATCTTGCTTTGCACGAGAACCAGCGAAGGGCTATTGAAAGTGCGTGCAAAGAGGGAGTGTCGGTCATCACGGGTGGTCCCGGAACGGGGAAGACAACGATTATAAAGGCAATTTTGCATATTCTTGAGGCGCATGGTCAAAAAATTATGCTCATGGCTCCAACGGGCAGAGCGGCAAAGCGTATGGAAGAGCAGACGGGCAAAGAGGCGGCAACAATCCACCGCGCGCTTGAAGTGAACTTTAATTCGGGGAGGCTGGGCTTTAACCGAAACGAGAACAACCCTCTTGAAACCGACGTTGTTATTGTTGACGAGGTGAGCATGATTGATGTCTATGTTCTTAGCAGTCTTTTAAGGGCACTCACTCCGCGAACAAAGTTGATTTTGGTGGGGGACAAGGACCAACTTATGAGCGTTGGTGCGGGCAACGTGCTTGGCGACATCATTGCAAGCGAGCAAGTTAACACCCTCACGCTCACCCAAATTTATAGGCAGGCCGAGACCAGCATGATAATTCTTAATGCCCACGCCATAAATAACGGCGAGATGCCCGACCTTTCAAAAAAGAGTAGCGACTTTTTCTATTCGTCAAGTTTTGTGCCAAGCGAGGTGGCAAGCGAGATTGTTGATATGGTTGCTGAGCGCATTCCAAAGTTTAGAAGTGACATTCCAAGCGAAAAAATCCAAGTTATTGCTCCCATGAAGGCGGGCGACGCGGGCACGAACAACTTGAATGTTCTCCTTCGCGAAAAACTCAATCCAAAAGACCCGTCAAAGGCAGAGATGGAGTTTCACAAAGTGATCTATCGCGTGGGTGACAAGGTCATGCAGACCGCAAACAACTATGAACAGCAGTGGATAAAAATCGAAAACGGGCGCGTTGTTGAGGGAATGGGCGTCTTTAATGGTGACATTGGCTACATTGACCAAATAAACGTGCAGAGTGGCGAGGTGTATGTTTGCTTCGAGGACGGGCGACGCGCGGGCTACTCCATTGTTGAAATGGAAGACTTGGTTCACGCCTATGCCATAACAATCCATAAAAGTCAAGGCAGTGAGTTTGATGCCGTCATCATCCCAATTCTTGGCGGAAACCCTATGCTTTTTAGCAAAAACCTTTTGTATACCGCCGTGACAAGGGCAAAGAAAATGGTGGTCTTGATTGGAAAAAAGACCAACATCTATCATATGATAAAAAACGAGTATATGGTCAGGCGCAACACCAACCTCAAAAAGTTCTTGTGCTCAAATGACTATATGCTGTCATAAAAGCGCAAAAATCAACATAAAATGCACCAGAGGTGTTTTATGGAAAACAAGCAAACTCTGGCAAATCAAACCATAACAATAGAAAATCAAAAACGCATACTCTTAACGGGCATTGTTGAGGTGGTCAGCCAAGTTGACAAGTGCGTTCTGGCAAAAACAAAAGTGAACATGGTGTCGGTGTCGGGCGCATCGTTAAGGGTAACAAAACTTAGCCTTGAAGAGGGCACATTGGTTGTTGAAGGCGAAATTGACGGCGTTAAGTATAGCGCGTTCAGTGGCTCAAAAGGAATTTTCAAGAGGCTTTTTAAATAGTGCGTGCTGTTGTTTTGTCATTTGTCTTCATCTTGGCGGGCTTTTTGTCGGGCACTATTTATAGCATTTTTTCTCTTTTAAGGCGCGCGTCAAAAAACATTATCGTGACATTTGTAACTGACCTTGTTTGGTGCATTTTGGCGGGTTTTGTGTATATTTTATGCGTTTTTAAGGTTGAAAGCGGAGATTTTGCGTTTTTTGAAACTCTTTGCTTTGCGTTTGGAATCGTTTTTGAAATAATATTTGTACAAAATATATTTGCGTCTTTCGGAAAATGGGTGTATAATCATAAACATAAGAAGGGGGAAGAGCAATGACGCAATCAAAACTCACAAACATGGTCAAACTTATAACGGCGATTGCAACTGCCCTTCTTCTCATTTTGGTTTGTATTATCATCTATCAATATGTAAAAATTGGTAGCCTTAATTCAAAAAGTAGCGCCCTTGACAAACAAATTGAGCAAAACAGCGTCACCGAAACCGAACTTCGTGAGGGCATAAATCGTCGTAGCAGTGATGCCTACATTGAACAGCAAGCCCGCGAGTCCCTAGGGTTGGTAGAGGAGGAGGGCGACAACATCTACATCCTCTCTTAGAGGGCAATCTTCATGTCCGTGGCGTCGTTTCTGCCAAGCGGGGCAAGACAGTCATTTATGTAAATAAACTCCTGCCTTGCCCCACTTGTCGAGCCTAGCCACGAACATAAATCTTGCCCTCTAATTTTTTAATGTTAAGTATCAACTCTATCCACGATTATGATGGTGATATAGTATAAAGAAGCAGATAAGCTATAGTTTGGGTAAAGAACGAAGAAAAGAAAAGGTCCGCAACACTATAGATGTGCGGGCTTTTTCTTTTCAAAGTTATTTGCCCAAAATATGGCTTAGGTGCGGTAGAGGGTGGAGCGACCAACAAGTTGGTCGCAACCAAGAGCCTGAGATTTTTCCTTTTCTTTCTTCTTGGACTAAATCTTGCCGCCTAAGTCTTAGAGGGCAATCTTTGTGTTCACTGAAAGCATTAAAATTCACATCAACTTCTTTCCCTTTGAACCGATATATTGGAAGATGCAAAGAAGCAGATAAGTGAAGATTGGGATGAAGAGGGAAGAAAAGAGAACTGCCATAACACTATTGCTGTATGGTGGTCCTCTTTTCGATGCTCTTCGCTCAATGTTCGCTTATATGCGGTGATGTAGGAGCGCGCGACAGGTCGCACGCAACACAAACGCCTTGCCGTGAACATAAATCTTGCCCTCTAATTTTTTAAGGATAAGTATCAACTCTATCCCCGATTATGTTTGTGATGTAGTATAAAGTAGCAGGTAAGTCATAGTTTGGGTAAAGAACGAAGAAATATCCTCTTCAAAATCAAATGTTCTCTGCGAACTTGAAACTATAGAAACCCTAGGGTAGCCTAAGAGCCAAAGATTATGTAAAGAGCGAAGAAAACAAAAGCCCATAGACCTTTATGGTCATGGGCTTTTGCTTTTCAAAACTATTTGCGTGATATTTGGCTCTTAGGCGGTGATGTAGGAGCGCGCGACAGGTCGCACGCAACAAAACAAATCTTGCCGCCTAAGTCTTAGAGGGCAATCTTCATGTCCGTGGCTGCGCGTTTCTGGTGAGCGGGGTCAAGACAGTCATTTATTTCACATAAATCTTGCCGCATAATGGTACTAAGGATTGGCAATCTTTGTGTTCACTGAAAGCATTAAAATTTACATCAACTTCTTTCCCTTTGAACCGCGTTGTTCGAAGAAGCAAGGGAGCAGATAAGCCATAGTTTTTTGTGGGTTGAATGGTTGGGGATGTGGGTTGGGGAACGGGGAGCGGGTTACTCCTCGGGGGAGAAGGTGTATTTGACGATGACGAGGTCGGAGCAGACATATTCGGTTTTGAGTTCAAGAGACTCAAAGCGAAGTGGGTGAAGTGAGAGGTTGAACTCACTTGGGATGCCGTCTTTGAAGGTGCCCGACATTTCGGTTATGGTCAACTTGACTTCGTCTTTGCTTGCTTCGAAGGTGCCGATATAAAAGCCGTAGTCCTTGCTTTCGCTTTCGCCAAGTTCAACCATGAAGTGCTCGTCAAAGAAGTGGATGCGAAAATTGCCACTTATGGCGCGGTCGTTATCCTTCACGTTTTTTGTTGCCATTGAAACGGTATAGGTGCGGTTTTTCACATACTCTGCCGTTATCTTGCTCTTGCAACCCGCAAAAAAAACGAGGGGCAAAAGCGACAAAAATATGGCGACAATGCTCAAAAACTTTTTCATATCTTACCCCTCCTTCAAATTTCGGCATAATTATACAACATTTTGGCGCAATAGTCAATAGGGGGCTTGCCAAGAAGTTTGGCGCAAAAACAGTTGCCTTGCCTTTTAATATTGATATATAATATATATATGTTTGACAAATTGAAAGAGATATACGCCTATGCAAAGGCGACCATGAACAAACAAAGATTCTATTTTAACTATTATTTTCTGCCCGCACTTTTGATTTTTGGGGGACTGGACCTTGTTTGCGTTCTTGTTATGATGCTCGTTGACTCAAAGCGCCTTCTTTGGCCAAGCCTTATTGTCTTTTTGATACTTGTTGTGGCACTCATTGGCGGGGCAATTGCTCTTCCATTTATCAAGAAAAGCGAAATAAAAGACGAGGCAAAAAGGCTTGACGAGTTTTTTGACAGCAAACTTGTCGCGAGTCCCGAGCATGAGTATGTTTTGCCACGCGCCAACGAAGGGGGAATTGTTCCTCTGACCTTCACAAAGACGGGGCTGGTCATTGACGGAATTTCATACTCATATAACGGGTTCGATTGCGCGCTGTTTACATCGAATTACAGGTATCACGCAAATCTCATTGTGGTCTTTAACCGAAACGAGGTGGGAGACCAAGAAGACGGCGACAAAGAGGGCGTCAAAAGTTTTTCACTGCCTCTCGACATCAACATGCTTTCAATAATTGACGAGTTTGACATAAAACTTGTCAACGCCGATGTGCTCGCTTTCATCAAAGACAACACCTACCTTGCCGCCAAGCAAATTCTAAAATACGGCAAAATCCAAAAGCGATACGACCGATACAAGACAAGGTAGTTTTTTGTTGCGAGCGACTTGTCGCGCGCTGACAGTTGACAAGAAGAGGATGCATAATTTATGCGCCCTTTTTTGTTGAAAAAAATTTATTTGATTTTTTTACAAAACCCCTTAAAACATTTGACAACTATATGGGGGGGGGGGGTATAGTATTGTGTAAGAAAAGTGAAAATTTTGGCGGGGTAGGGCGCGCCTAGTGTTTTTATTATGCGCACTTACATGAGCCTTGCCAACGGGAGTGGGTTGTGAAGAAGTTTAAGAAGATATTGTGTTTTGTTATTCCGTTTGCAATTGTAGTTGCCATTTGTCTTGGCGTGGTTCTGCCATTGAATATGAATGTGAATGATGACACCTCTCTCAAAAGGCTTGTTGCCGAAGAAAGGGCAAGTGGTAGTGACGCGTCGGACAGTGGGGCCAGCACGGCAGACAAGAGTAAGAAGGGTGGAGCAATATATCTTGAACCTTATGCAACCTACACTATGAGCGGTGGAACAATATCTGGAAGTTCAAACACCTATGGCGGGGCAATATTCATCTCAACTGGAGCGACCTT
>CANQEP010000043.1 GCA_947595235.1 uncultured Clostridia bacterium | reverse complement strand
TTGTGTTTTGTTATTCCAATAGTGCTTATAGTGGCAATCACTTTGGGGGTTGTTATTCCTCTTTGCGTTAATAGGGGAGAGACAAAGATTGAAAAGACGCTTGCGGATGAAACGGGAGCGGGTACAGCGAGCATGAGCGACAAGGGGGGAGCGATATATGTTGAGAGTGGGGGAAGGTATACCCATAATGGTGGAACAATAAGTGGAAAGTCCAAGATGTATGGCGGAGCGGTGTTTGTTGCCGATGGTGGACACTTCACCATGGAGAGTGGTGAGATAAGTGGATGCTCTGCCAAGTATGGCGGAGCCATATATGTTGCAAATGGTGGCGAGTGTATAATAAATGGAGGAACAATAACAAAGAACAAAGCCGAAGTTGCCCCAGCAATCTATGTTGAGAATGGTGGAAAACTTACGGTCTCTGGCAACGCGGTTATTGAGGACAACGAAGAGGCGAAGTACATTGTTCCACCAAAAATTGGCGAAGAGGAGACCATGGGGGGAACATACGAAGGAACAGCGAGCACGGTTAAATTAAAAACCATGTATTTTGGCTCGTATCCACAGACATATGTAGGCGACTCAATGAATACGACACTTGAGAATTGGTATTCTGGAAAGAAAGTCGAAAAGACCTACACCATACGTGACTCACAAGTATGGGATGCGTATGAGTACACCGATGGACAATTATATGCAAGAGGAAGTAGTAAGCCAAATAGTTCAAGTTATACATATCATGATGGAACGACAGTCAAAGCCAATGGAACAGCAGTGTGGTTCAAGGTCGAGCCAATAAAATGGTACATAATGAACTACGATGCATGGCAGAGTGGGACCGAGAATATAGAGTTGTTGAGTGAATTAGCGTTAACAAGTTATATAAGGTTTAACCCATCAGAAAGCGACGGGAATAACTGGAAGGATAGTGAACTACAGAAGTGGTTAAGAGACGAATTTTATAAATCGGCATTTGACGAGAATGAGAGAGAAATAATAGCACTAACACAAAACAAGAATAATGTAACAGGAGAATATAATAAAGCCCCAGACACATGGACGGGGGCGGATACAGAGGACTATGTATACTGCAAAACGTACTACGAAATGGGTCACGATATGTTTTCAACGTCATCAAGTTCTGGGAACGGCTACGCAGCGAAACTATGTTCTCCGACTGACTTTGCATTAAGTAACTATTGTTATATGGATACTAGTTACACGACGAACTATAGGACAGGGACGTGCTACTGGTGGCTCCGTTCGGCGGGCTCGTCGGCCTCTTATGCGTGTGGCGTACACTATCGTGGGGGCCTCTACGGCGGCGATGGTGTCAACGATCGCACCCAAGGGGTTCGTTCGGCTTTGCACCTAATCTTGAATCGTTAATCTCCATCGCGGAGCGAACCGAAATAACGGGCGGTGTCTAATTTTTGTTGCGTGCGACTTGTCGCGCGCTCCTAATTCACCGCACCTAAGCCATATTTTTCACAAATGGCTTCGAAAGAGAAATGCGGGCAACCAATTTTGTTGCGAGCCGCTTACGGCTCGCTTCTAACTCCCCGCCCAAGAGCCAAATATCACGCAAATAGTTTCGAAAAGCAAAAGCCAATGACCGCAAAGGTCTATTGGCTTTTGTTTTCTTCGCTCTTTGCATAATCTTTGGCTCTTAGGCTACCCTAGGGTTTCTTTCTTTTTATGTTCGCGGAAAACTTTTTTGATTGGTCTTATAAGAAAGGATTTTCTTTGCCCTTTATAAAAACTCTGGCTTATCTGCTGCCTCGCGTCTTCGAATATGGCGGTTCAAAGGGAAAGAAGTGGATACATATTTTAAATGTTTTTTCTAAACTTATATTAAATTTTATGTATCAATATCAAGTTCCCCACTTATGATGGGGAGATTGGGAGTTGATATTTTATTGAAATGTCGCACTTTGGTGGTTCTACTCAATAGTAGTTTTATTATCTAAGTCAACATTAAAAAAGAGGATATTTTATCACCCCTTTTGGTGAGTGAACTCACCACCTTTCCCCATCGTTGTGGGGAACTTGATTTATATGTCGCTCTATTAGACTTATATTTAATTTTCATTTAGACCTTAACAATACTTATAGTTGATTACTTAATGTTTTTTCTAAACTTGCATATAAATTTTTGCGTCAACTCCCAGTTCCCCACTGATGATGGGAAAAGGTGGTAGCGTGCTACCAAAAGGGGAGATACTTCAATCAAAAAGCCTCTTTTAATAGACGCAAACCTTTGTTTATGGTAAAATATTGCTATGAATAATAAAGACTATGCAAATAAGAATATCGCACGTGTTCTAAGAAACAACATGACACAATGGGAGAGCAAATTGTGGTATCAGTTTTTGAAAGACCATCCCGTCAAGTTTAGGCGACAAAAACGCATTGGTGGTTATGTTGTTGACTTTTATAGTAAAGAAGCAAAAATTGTTATAGAACTTGATGGAAGTCAGCACTATGAAGACGACACAAACATAGAGAAAGACCGAGAGCGAGATGAAACCCTCTCAAAAATGGGTATGCAAGTGGTAAGAATACAAGACGGAGATATAACAACCAATTTTGATGGTGTTTGCACTTATATAAACGAGATATTGAAAAAGGCAATTCCCGACCCTCAAAAGATAATAGATAGGTTTGGAGAGGAATAAGGATTTTTTAACCTCCCCTTTTGGTGAGTAAACTCACCACCTTTCCCCATCGACAGTGGGGAACTGGGAGAGGACGCAAGGGAATTGTATAGAAGTTTGGGAAGAGCATAGAAGAATATCATCTCTAAAATGTCGATAAGAGTACAGCGAAAAATTAGAAACAACTTCAAAAGAGTGACATAAAAATTTACATCAACTTTGAGTGCCCCACTGATGATGGGGAAAGGTGGTACGCAAGTACCAAAAGGGGAGATACTGCAATCAATTTTTCGCTTTATTCTTACTCATATAGTTGCACTCACGAAGAAAAATGATGTATAATAAAAATCATGGACAAGGAAACAAAAAGCGACAGCGTTAAAATAAGAAGAATCATGAAAGTTGGGCAATACTATAAAAGAAGTCCGCTCTCGGTTGAGTCAAAAGACGACATCTCCGCCGTTAGAGAAGAAGTTGCCCTTGCAACAAAAAAACGCAAAAAGCCAACAAAGAACATGAAAGCCAACAAGAAACTTGAGACTTTTCAAACACTAAGATACGACACCGGCGACCTCATTGTCATAACAAAAACAAAGCAATTGCTTTCATACATAATGACAATCACCGACAAGTCGCCAAAAAAGTTCAGGTGGTCGCTTGTTGGAAAACTGCAGAACACCGCCATTGACGCTTTGGAAAACCTCTTTAAGGCCAACGCCATAGACCCGCAAAAGAACAAGGCGCTTCGCGATAGTTGTCAACTTGAGGCATATGCAAAACTGAAGATGGTGGGCTACTTCTCACTTCTTGCCGAAGAGAATGGTTGCATATTGAAAAAGCAATTTTACCACATATCGCTTCTTGTCAGCGACGCCATAAATCTTTTGTTCGCATGGAGACGCAACTCTCAATAAGTGAGCCGTCGTGCCTTTGAATGTTTCGGCTTTGAGAGAGGAAAGAGGTTAATTGTTTGAAATAATATTCCCAAACCAAGATACAAATTATTTGCATCCACTCCCAGTTCCCCACTGTTGATGGGGAAAGGTGGTGCTTCGCACCAAAAGGGGAGGTTAAAGTATCAACATTTTACGTTTCTTTATATTTAGGAAGAACTTTGACTAAAAAAAATCTATACTTTTATCCAATTAACAAAAAAGAGGAAACTGATTGAAGTATCTCCCCTTTTGGTGCGTACCGCACCACCTTTCCCCGTCATCAGCGGGGAACTTGATTTGGACGCAAGGAAATTTAAAAGTATCAACTTTAAAAACTTGCTAGACATTATCACTCAATAATGCTAAAATGTAATTGTGTTCAATATGGATTATACGCAGAAATGCGATAATTAAGGTAAGACTATCACAAATATCCCTTGTTCGCGTTCGGCGGGCTCGTCGGCCTCTAATGCATGTAACGTAAACAATAATGGGGACCTCAACAACAACAATAACAATGTCAATAATACCAATAGGGGGGTTCGTTCGGATTTGCCTTACTAGTCCGAAAGTAAATGCCAAGTGGCTTTGCTCTGCACACAAAGGCAAAGGAGTCTTACACTTTTCTTCCCTCCCACGCGGAGGGGGATAGATAACGCTTGCTAAAAGGAGGGCAACTTAACATTTTCCCTCTCCCTAGAAATAGGTATGCAAGCATTTTTTTAGAGGTAACAAACATGGAATATGATGAAGCATTTTCATATCTAAGTTTGCTTGAATGTCACAAACTTTGCAGGCGCAACAAACAGCACAAAGACGAGACGATAAACTTCGAAATGGACATTGCTCGAAAACTCACCAAGATGTCTGAGAGCCTTATCAACCAAACATACAAAATACCCGCATACAGAAGTTTTAAGGTTCACGAACCAAAGGAGCGCGTTATTGACAGCCTTTCATATCCGCATCGCTTGGTGCAAAGAAGTTTGTGCAAGAACATACTTGCGCCAAAAATTGAAAAAGTGCTAATTTTTGACAACGCGGCGTGCAGAGTTGGAAAGGGCACATTTTTTGCCATCGACCGCCTAAAACAATTTGTTAAAAAAGAAAAGTCAAAATATGGGAGCGATTTTTATTTTCTTCAATGCGACATAAAGAAGTATTTTCAGTCTATTTCTCACGACAAACTTAAAGACGCCTTTTCGCGTTTAAATTTCGATCCAAAGACGAATTGGCTAATAAATGAGTATATTGACTCATACAACTTTACAAAAGTTGGGGACAAGGAATATGGCATTCCCATTGGCAACCAAACAAGCCAGTGGTTCGCGCTTTTATATCTTAACAAACTTGACCGCCTCATAAAAGAAAAACTCAGCATAAAGTGTTATGTTCGCTATATGGACGACTTTGTGCTTGTTCACCATGACAAGAACTACCTTGTTAAGTGTCTCAAAAGAATTGACAAACTTGTTAGCCAACTTGAACTCAAACTCAATCAAAAAACCCAAATCCACAAGATAACAAGGGGCATAAGTTTTCTTGGCTTTAGAATTGGAGTGACAAGTAATAACAAATTCTTTTTTGCGCTGAGGAAAAGGGCAAAAACAAGGCTTAAAAATAACCTTAAAAGGCTTTCGTTTTTGTATAGGCATGGTGCAGTTAACGAGGACTTTTTAAAGGTCAGACTTGTTGCCTACAACAACCACTACCGCAAGGCAACTTCTCACAAGTGGTATGACAATGTGATTAAAAGTTTTAAATCTAATTATCAATTTCTTGCGTCGTAGGCATATTTTGTTGCGAGCCGCTCACGGCTCGCGCCTAATTCGCCGCACATAAACGAACTTTAAGCGAAGAGCTTTGAAAAGAGAACTGCCATACAGCAATAGTGTTATGGCAGTTCTCTTTTCTTCGCTCTTCATCTTAAATTTCGCTTATCTGCTTCCTTGCGTTTTTGAGCCATGCGGTTCAAAGGGAAAGAAGAGGATTTTTATTTTAATATTTTTCCAAACTTAAATACAGATTTCTTGCGTCCTTCGCAAGTGCCCCACTGATGATGGGGAAAGGTGGTGAGTTTACTCACCAAAAGGGGTGATAAACATCCACTAGTAACGATGATTGAGAGAACAGAAAGAAATTGAAGAGAAACGCCAAGGAGCGTCACTTAAAATAAACATCCACATTAAGTTCCCCACTGATGATGGGGAAAGGTGGTACGCAAGTACCAAAAGGGGAGATACTTCAATCAATTTCCTCTTTTTTTGTTAATCGGATAAAAGTATATAATTTTTTAATTCAAAGTTTTTTCTAAAAAAATAAAGAAACGAAAAAAGTTGATAATTTACCTCCCCTTTTGGTGTCAAGGACACCACCTTTCCCCATCGACAGTGGGGAACTGGGAGTTGATTATTTATTTAAATGTCAATCTTTTTGCGTTTCTTCTTCATGGTTGTTGAAATATAGTCACTTATTTTCGCAATGATTTTTGAGCCAAATTGTCGCATTTTTTTATGAAAAAAATCGTTAAATTTTTTGCAAAAAAAATGGGAAATTTTTTTGGAAAAAATTGTTTAAAAATTTGTGACTTTTTGGAAAAAAAGTTGAACAAAAAGAGGGAATTTGGGGAGAGAAAGGGAGGGGACCAAGTAAAAATTTAAAAAAATTTGAGGGGTAAAAAAGACATTTTTGAAAAGATGTCGTATTTATCTTATGTATATGTGGCGTTTAAAATAGGATGAGGATGAAGGTTTGATTAGTAACGATAAAATGTCCGGCTTCATTGAGGAGTTGAAGGCAAAAAACGACTTGGTTTCTACTGTTTCAAGGTATGTGCCTCTTGAAAGAAAGGGGCGTTCTTTTTGGGGCAGGTGTCCGTTCCACAGCGAGAAGACCCCTTCATTTGCTGTGAATGAATACGACCAATTTTATCACTGCTTTGGTTGTGGTGCAGGTGGTGATGTTATAAAGTTCATTATGGAGATTGAGTCGGTGGACTTTATGGGCGCGGTTCACATCCTTGCAGACTGGGCGCACATGGAAGTTCCTTCGTTCTCGTCGGGCGAAAGCGACGAAGATGACATAAGAAAGCGCAAGCAAGAAAAAGAAAGATTGCTCGCCCTCATGAAAGATACGGCGCGCCACTATGTTGACAATCTTAAAAGTCCACTTGCAAAGCCCGGGCTGTTATATTTTGAAAAGCGTGGCGTTGACCCAAGGCTTGCGCGCGCGTTTGGACTTGGAATGTCCTTAAACTTTACTGAAATTATTGACTACCTTTCATCCAAGGGCTACACCCAAAGCGAAATGGAGAAAGTTGGAATAATAAAAAACAAAGACGGAAGGCCCTATGACGCCATTGGCGGGCGGGTTGTATTTCCAATTATCGACACTTCAAGCAATGTCATTGCGTTCTGCGGCAGGACCCTTGACCCAAAGCCCGAGTTTGCGAAATACATCAACACGGCGGACACGGTGCTGTTTTCAAAAAGCAAGAACCTTTATGGCATAAATCTTGTAAAAAAAGCAAAACTTACAAATGGAAAAATCGACCCGCTGATTGTTGTTGAGGGGCAGATGGACGTTGTTAGTCTGCACAAAGCGGGCTTCAACACCGCGGTTGCGAGCATGGGAACGGCGCTGACCCAAGAGCAGGCGAAACTCATCAAGCGATTTTCTGACAAGGTGTACATTTGCTACGACGGGGACACCGCCGGGAAAAAGGCGACCCTCCGCGGGCTGGACATCTTGAAGAGCAACGGCCTTGACGTCTATGTTATGAGTATGCCCGAGGGACTCGACCCCGACGATGTTATAAATAGATATGGCGCAGAGGG
>CANQEP010000042.1 GCA_947595235.1 uncultured Clostridia bacterium | reverse complement strand
GGGGGGGGGGGTATAGTATTGTGTAAGAAAAGTGAAAATTTTGGCGGGGTGGGGTGCGCTGAGTGTTTTTATTATGCGCAACTTACATGAGCCTTGCCAGTGGGGGAGTTCCATTGTGAAGAAGTTAAAGAAGGTATTGTGTTTTGTTATTCCATTGTTGGTGGTTTTTGCAATAGCAATTAGCGTTATCGTGCCACTGAGTTTGAATAACAAAGAAGATGTAACCCACAAAAACTTCTCTGCCGAAGAGAGGGCGAGCGGAAGTGACGCGTCAGACAGTGGGGCAAGTTCGGCAGACAAGAGCAAGAAAGGTGGAGCAATATACCTTGAACCTTATTCTACTTACACCATGAATGGTGGAACAATTTCAAATAGTCACAACACATATGGTGGAGCAATATTTATTTCAACTGGCGCAACCTTCACCATGAATGGCGGGACAATCTCGGGATGTTCGGCAGAGTATGGTGGTGGAATATATGTTTCAAGCGGAGCGACACTAACAATAAAGGCCGGAACAATAACTGGATGCACTGCCAGTAAGCAAGGACCAGCGATATATATTGAAGAGGGTGGTATAGTAGATATAGGCGAGAACGCAAATATTGACAAGAATGAAGTGTACCATTATGCTCCATGGCCATATTCGGCAATCGGTCCCGAAGAAACTATGGGGGGAACATACTACGGAACAGCAAGCACGGTTAAACTAAAAACCATGTATTTTGGCTCGTATCCACAGACATATGTAGGTGACTCAATGAATACGACACTTGAGAATTGGTATTCTGGAAAGAAAGTCGAAAAGACATATACCATTCGAGACTCGCAAGTATGGAATGCATATGAATACACAGACGGACAACTATATGCAAGAGGTCCAAGTTTGGTATATAGTTCTACAGCGGACAAGACTTATAAAGATGGAACCACAATAAAGTCCAATGGTACATATGTATGGTTTAAAGTTGAGCCAATAAAGTGGTACATAATGAACTACGACGCATGGCAGAATGGGACAGAAGACATGGAGTTGTTGAGTGAATTAGCATTGACAAGTTACATAAGATTTAATCCAACAGAAAGTGCTGGAAACAACTGGAAGAATAGTGAACTACAGAAGTGGCTAAGAGACAAATTTTATAAAACAGCATTTGATGAGAATGAGAGAGAAATAATAGCACTAACACAAAATAAGAATGGAATAACGAACCAATGTAATAGTGCACCAAGTTCATGGACTGGGGCGGATACAGAAGACTATGTATACTGCAAGACATATTACGAAATGTGGCACGACATGTTTGCTGGGGACTCTAACGTAGGGAATGGTTACGCATCAAGGCAATGTTCACCGACTGACTTTGCATTAAGTAACAACTGTTGGATGTCAACCAGTTATACGACGAATTATAGGACAGGGACGTGCAACTGGTGGCTACGTTCGGCGGGCTCGTCGGCTTCTCTTGCATGTCTCGTAGACGACCATGGGACCTCATACGCCACTTATGTCAATCTCGAAAACCTAGGGGTTCGTGCGGCTTTGCACCTAATCTTGAATCGTTAATCTCCATCGCGGAGCGAACCGAAATAGAGGGTGGTGTCTAATTTTTTTTGCGAGCCACTTGTGGCTCGCGCCAATCTCACCCTCCTAAGAGCCAAATATCACGCAAGTAACTTCGAAAAACAACCCACGACCATCAAACATCAAGCCATGATGACGTGGAGAGGACACGCCTTGTGCAAATTATAAGATTTTCAATTTTTTAAAGTTTAATTGTGGTTTTTGCTTCAAATTTTGTGATTTTTTACAAATGTGGAGTTGGTTTTGAAAAGAATGAAGAAAAAACGAGCCAAGTTTGGCTCGTTTTTTGTGGTGGTTTTTTTCTAAGTTTTTGATAAAGGTGGCTGTTGAGCCCAACTGGGGACCCGAAACAAAACTAGTCTTCGCCCGGCTCCTTGAGGTGGCCACCACGCTGACCGCTGTTGGGGGCTGGACGGGTGAAACTGGCAGTGAACTGGAAGTTGGCGTTTTTGTGGTAGCCGGTGGACTTTCGAGTTATGCCTCGCCTTGTGTAGGAACCGCTGTCGCAGTTTTGAAGGATTGAGCAAAGTTGCCAAAGCCCCTCAATCTCTTCGGGAGTTGGGTCGTCACCTAGGTAGTCACCAAGAATAGATTTTGCCTCGGCTGTAAACTCTTTTTTTGCGTCTTCTTGTCTTCTTATATAATATAATGTGGTCTTTTTTTGGCTGTCACCAATTATGTACTGACCGAGCCTAGAAAGGCGTTTGTCAAGGCCAAGAGTATCAAAGGCAAGTGGTGCATAGCGACGGTTTGCCTCACTTTGCATAATGCCATTCTCGTAGGCAACACCCTTGCCGATGTCGTGAGAGAGGATGCAGATTTTCATGAAGGTTTCAACATTTTTTGGCAGTGCGTTTTTGTAGTTAGTGTCAAACCACCTCAAAACGCTCTCGGTGTGCTCCTTAATGGTGAAGCCCTCCCAAACGCCACTGCGCTTTTCGTAAAATGGTGCAAGTGACTTCATTGACGAGACATAGTCCATAATTTCTTCTGTAGTACCATTTTCAAGAACGTCAAAAAGGTCTTTGTTCTTTTTCTTGCTCTTTGCGAATATGTTTTTGCACAGCGCTTCAAGATTTTCGTACTCTTCAACAATTCTTCGCTGCTTGTCGCCAATGACTTTTTCGGTGTTTATGCGCTCCTTGTCAAAAAGAAAATACGAATCAATATTTCTTCCAACCGTGACCGAGGCGATTCTTTGCCTGTATCCCACAATGTTCGATGAGTCAAGCAAAGAAGAGACAAACGCCGAACTCATTGGAAGAAAAGTCTTAATTGTTACGTCTTTGCCGTCAACATTTTGCCTAACGGGAACGCGCCAAAGTTCAAGGCCGTCGGTCGTTTCATGGTCGCCAAGCACATAGCGGTCAAGAACAACGGCGGGATTTTTAAGGAGTGCGTACTTTGTGTTGACCGCTCCCGCTATTTGATAAACGAGGTTTTTAACATGGGACTCAAGCGTGCCACCGTCACCGAGATATGGGATGTTGATGTCCGAGAACATGGCCCTCAAATTTTCTTCGGAGGTGAGTTGTCTCGCAATTTCCTTGGTTGCCTCGGCGGTCAATATGGCTTGCTTGCTCTTGCTCAGATACTCCTTGATGACCGAGTATATCCTTCCGCCCATCATTCTGTCTTCATAGGAGACGGGGGAGAGCCTTGAGAGGTTCGTGCCAAGCAAGGTGAGCATCGCATCTTCCACTTTTTGCTGGTCCTTTGGGTCAATGGTTTTGTACGCAAAGATATACGCCTCGCCGTCGGCAACAATGCGGTGAACTTGGGGCTCAATGGAATTTTTGTTTTCACCTTGCGCAATGGCAACTAATGTGCGAGCGTTGGCAAAGTTTTCTGCGGTCTCTTTGTCCGAGGCATTCAAGGCGTCCACCGAATTGACGTTTAGGTTGCCCGTGGAATTTTCTGCATTTGAAAAGTTGGGGTCAACGCTCCACTCTTCGCCCTTTTTTCCAACTCGCCCGTGATAGAGTTCAAGGCTGTCGTCAAACTTGACAATCAGCCCAAGGTCAATCAATGTGTCTATTGCATTTTTAACTTCATCCTTTCTCATTGCCGTGCTCCACATTCTCTTTGATATTATTATACGAGACTCTTTAAAGTTTGTCAATGTGCGCTAGCGAGCAAATTTTGTTAGATACAATGAACAATCTTTCGCGCCCCTTGGTTTTTGCTTGTCAAAAACACGTAAAAGGTTTATCATAAAACCATATAAAGAGGGGAAGATATGAAAAAGTTATCAAGGCTAATTAAAGTATTTTCAATTTTTGCAATATTTCTTTGCTCGGGCTTCTTGTTTTGCGCGTGCAACAAGCACGTCCATGCCTTTTCTGAATGGTCAGTGACCACTGAGGCAACTTGCACAGAAGAGGGCGAAAGACAGCGCGTTTGTGAGTGCGGCGAGGTTGAAACCGAGAAAATTGCTGCAAAAGGCCACACATTTGGCGACTGGCAAACAAAGACCTCTGCCACTTGCACCCAAGCGGGCACCGAGGAGCGCGAGTGCTCAGTTTGTCACACAAAAGAGGAGAGGGACGTTGCTGCTCTTGGGCACAAGGTAGTCATTCAAGATGGCTACGCTCCAACTTGCGGAGTTCCCGGCCTCACCGAGGGGAGATATTGCGAGATTTGTAACGAAGTTTTTGCAACGCAAGACACCATTCCTGCGCTCGAACACGTCTACGGGAATTGGTATCCCGTTGGCGACGTTGTTGTGGGCGACACCATCGACGGCGTTGAACAGTGTAACGGTACCCATAGGCGCGACTGCAAAAACCCCGGCTGTCAAAGTTTTGAAACGGGCGTTTGCACCTATGACACCACTCCGCATCCCGCAACTTGCACAGAAGGGGGCTACAACATCCATACGTGCACGACTTGTAACTACTCATTCCGCCACGACGAAGTTGAAATGCTTGGTCACAACTTTAGCGGAAGAATAGAGGTTGATGAAAATAATCATCAACATCACAAGGTATTTTGCACAAACTCGGGCTGTACCGAGTTCGAGAGTGTTGCGTGCGAGTTTGAAAAGACTTCCCACACCGACAAAAAGTGCCTTGTAAACGGCTATGACACCTACGATTGCAAATATTGTACCAACACCTACAACGTGACCAAGCCCGAAGACATTGCCACTGGCCACCAATATGGCGACACATGGCAACCCGACGTTGACCATCCGGGCCACCATATGCACGAGTGTTCGGTCTGTCACGAAAAAGAGCACGTCACTTGCGACGAGCGTATAGAAATAAAAGAGGCGACCTGCGAGGAAGGAGGCTACAAAAAGACCATTTGTGACACTTGCGGAAACGAGGTTTTGAATGAGACTTATGACATGCTTCCTCACTCGTGGGGTCCTTGGTCATACACGGGCGAAACAAAAGAGACGAGAAGGCACTCGCACACCTGCATAAATTGTCCAAAGACCGAAGAGTTCGCTTGCAGTGACTGGGTCACAGAAGAGACTGACGCAACTTGCGAGGCGGCGGGCACCATTGTTGAGTATTGTCCAATTTGCAAGGGGGGATTCACAACCGAGGGACAACCCGCAAAAAGCCACAATTTCAGCCAATGGGAGCACGACCCAGACAATCCTGAATACCACAAGCACTATTGCCTTAATGGTTGCGGAAAAGAGGAGTCTGAGCCTTGCCAAAACACGGCATCAATCACTCCCGAAGACTGCGTAAACGACGGAAAAACCACCTACACTTGCTCGTATTGTCATAACACATACGACGAAGTTCGCCCAAAACTCGGTCACCTTTGGGTGGAAGAGGGCTCAGAATTTGGCGCGGGCGAGTGGGAAATAGATGAACAAGCGGGCACCCACACTCGAAGATGTAAGCGTGCTGAGTGTGGCGTGGTTGAAACGGGCACCCACACCTATATTGAGTCAAACCTCTGCGATTCTTGTAAGCACGACGGCCTTGTCTATGAGGTGCGCGACGGCTATGCGGTTGTTGTGCATGACGATGCTGTCGCGGGCGCAAAACGAATAATTATTGCCAACACATATAATGGATATCCAGTCGAGGAAATTTGTTCGGGGCTTCAAAAGTATGAGGTGGGCAAACTCGCGGGATTTTATGCAAACAAGACCGTGGAAGAGGTTGTTCTGCCAAGCAATTTGCGAAAAATTTGCTCATATGCCTTCACAAGTTGCCCGAATTTGAGGAGCGTGACGTGTGAGGCAAATTGCGCCTTGACCACCATTGAAGAATTTGCTTTCAACTATTGTCCAAAACTAACTGAAATGCAGTTGCCATCAAAACTGACAACCATTGCGAACAGCGCGTTCCGTTCGTGCGAGAAACTTGAAAACATAACTGTTCCAGAGGGGGTTTTGCACATTGGTGCGTACGCCTTCTATGGCACCGCGTTCATGAAAAAGTGGGAGCGCAGTAGCGACGATGTGCTCTATGTTAACGGCCACCTCATAAAGGTCAAAAACAGCATTGCGGGGACGTATACCATTGAAAGTGGCACAAAAACCATAAGTGCCGAGGCATTCAAAGATTGCAGACTCCTTTCGAGCATAGTTATCCCGTCAAGCATAATCGAGTCCGACCAAGACGCCTTTCTTGGATGCACAGGGCTGGAAACCATAATCTTCCTTGGCTCGTTTGATGAGTGGATTTCAATCGCCTTCGCGAACGACAACGCCAGCCCAATGTGTAACTGCGACCACATAGAAATTAAGGGCGCAAAAGACACTGTTACTCTTTCAAGCAACATAACAAAAATTCCAGCGGGTGCATTTAAGGGAACAAGCATAAAACACATAAAAATCCCTGCAAGTGTAACTTACATTGGCGAAGAGGCGTTCGAAAATTGCACAGAACTTGAAATCGAGTTTGACGAGAACTGCCGTTTCACCTATATTGGCGAAAACGCGTTCACGGGCTCGAAGTTCTATAACGAGACCAACCTTTGGAAAAATGGCGTTTTGTATGTTGGGCACTGCCTTGCTTGTGTCAACGAAGAATTCACCGCAAGTGAGTACACCATTGAAGAGGGGACAATCTCAATTTCGCCAAACGCCTTTGGCACAAACACAACGCTGACCTCTCTTGTTTTGCCGGGCTCATTGCAGTTTATTGGCAAGGGCGCGTTCAAAAACTGCCACGCGCTCGCAAAAGCCAAGTTCCTTGGCAACACAAGTTGGTTCGCCTTCATGGAACAAGGTGCTGGCCGTATGCCATCATCTTCCATGCTGGCCGGCGGTGGCTCATCTGAAGAAGAAATCAACCACAACCTCAAAGAAACCGCCCGAATGCTGCGGGATATGTACACCGGCGAGTGGAAGCGCTCGCTTTAGAGGGCGAAATTTGGCACAATAAGTGCAGAAAACAAAAAAAATTAGACACTCATTTATGTCAAAATAAAATCGTGCCTAATTTTTTTTGTTTTCTTTCTTCTTGTACTAAATTTCGCCCTCTAAATTTTCTAAGGATAAGTATCAACTCTATCCCTGATTATGTTTGTGATGTAGTATAAAGTAGCAGATAAGCCATAGTTTGGGTAAAGAACGAAGAAAAGGAAAGGTCCGCAACACTATAGATGTGCGGGCTTTTTCTTTTCAAAGTTATTTGCCCAAAATATGGCTTAGGTGCGGAGAGAGAGGAGCGACCAACAAGTTGGTCGCAATCAAGAGCCTGGAAATTTTTTTATGCCTTGCCCTAGGTGCAAATCTCGCCCTCTAAGTTTTCTAAGGATTTGCGACATTTGACCCAATAAGTGCAGAAAACAAAAAAAATTAGACACTCATTTATGTCAAAATAAAATCGTGCCTAATTTTTTTTTGTTTTCTTTCTTCTTGTACTAAATTTCGCCCTCTAAATTTTCTAAGGATAAGTATCAACTTTTTCCCTTTGAACCGATATATTCGAAGATGCGAGG
>CANQEP010000041.1 GCA_947595235.1 uncultured Clostridia bacterium | reverse complement strand
GGGGTATAGTATTATGTAAGAAAAGTGAAAATTTTGGCGGGGTATGGCGCGCTGGATGTTTTTATTATGCGCACCTATAAAAGCCCTTGCCAGTGGAGGTGGAGTTGTGAGTAAAATTAAGAAAATAATGTTTTCGCTATTTATACCACTGGCGTTGATGCTTGTGGCTCTTGGGCTGTCTTGCAATGCTTTTGCGGATGAAGATTTGATTGCGAACGCAAGTGGACCAATATATGTTGGCTCGGGTGCAACTTGCACAATCACTGGAGGCACTGTCAACGGAGACATAGATGTTGACGGAGGTTCCCTTTATCTTACTGGTGGCACCGTAAAAGGAAATATCAACCTCAACGGCACTTTCAACTACAAATCTTCTTGTACTCTTGACGGGAAGGTAAATTTGCTTAACACAAATAGTTATGTTACATTGTCCTCAAGTTTAACGCAAACCATGACAGTTGTTCCTTCAAATATGGATAAGGGAACAAAGATTGCGTACTCTTCCACATCTTCATACCTTGACACATCTAAGTTCAATGTTGAAGGCTTGCCCGAAACAAAGAGTTTGACCGTTGTTGATAACTATATCGTAATTGACGAAACTGCAAATTATACAATAACTATTTCTGCTAGATTTGGAGGTTATGTCGACAAATCTAGCGGGATCGATGGGTGGGGTAGTAATGACGATATTGTCATAAATGATGTCCCATATGGAACGATTATAAGTTTTGCTGGAAACAGAATTACAATTGGAGATACAAATGTCTATGCTCATGGGTCTAGTGGCTATTCTTTTGATTATTGGTATTACTCTTTTGGTGGTAATCTCGTGTATGATGTTGAGAATAATGATGAACTTACGGTGACAAGTTCAATGACTATTTATGCGAATTTTAAACTAGTTCTTCATGTTGCAGTCGAAGAATATAAGGTTTTAACGCCGTATGATTTGGCTGTTATAATGTGTTATAGAGACGTTTGCATAGAAGAGAGTTATAGCGTTTATGATAACACCGCCTATATGGAAGAAAATTATTATGAGGCATATAGTTTGTTAGAGACTTTTATGAAAAATAATACAGACCCATTTGACTACCTTGCAAATGAATGGGGTCCAGAAAACAATGTCGCATTTATTAGATATACATATAATAGTATCAGTCAATTTGGTGATAATGGTTTATTCTCCTATAATGGCGAAACTATGTCGGCTGATTTGTATTTTTCGAACACATATTGTTGTGGCAGTGATGAATACGGTTATTATTACGATGACGCGGGTTCTCTTTATGACTTATTCAATATGTATGCTTATAATAAATTAGGCGATATTGATAATTATAAAGACTATTATGATCTTTTTAATAAATATGGTCATCCTCATGGATGGTTATTTAAAGAGAACCAAATTTTTGATTGCGTTGTTTTAAGTAAACAAGATAAGCAAAGTACTTATTTGGATTGCAGAAAAATTGCTTTTGCGAGTTTGACTGAGTCAAATTTTTATCAATATAGAATAGACGCCATTATGGGAAAAGTTAGTGCATATATTGAAGAAAATAATTTTGCAACTTCAACTGAGAGATTGACATTTGATGACATTAGCACATTGATAAACGAGATTGTTGAACAATTTTCAAGTGAGGACGGGTACGATATGGTCATTCTGCCCGAGGAAATTTTTGACATAATAGATATTCGTGATTTGTATCAAGAAACAATGGATCAAGGAGGAGATTTCTATATTTTATCTCTAGCCCAAATGCTTGTTTATTGGGGAATCGATGGGTATCCATATAACGAAGGATTATATAACTGCGTTCTTGTGAATATAGATCAACTTTTTTGTCGATTTGATATGTTTACAGACGATGAATATTACTATGAAATCTTTGAATTTATGAAGTATTTGTATGCTTTTGATGACAAACAAACTGAATATAGAATATGGGGCAAAATTGATGATTATGGCTATCCAACATGGTAGCGGTTTATAATTAGCGGAGTTGAAAAAGCACTATTAAAAGTAAGACCCGTTGGGGAAAACCAATGGGTCTTTTATTGTGGTTTGGTGGAGCGATAAAGAGGTGAAGTTGTTATATTGCCATGTTGGATTTAATAAACTAACTATATGAATACTATTGAGTTGGCGAAAAAGATAAGGAAAGATTGCTTGATTTATACGAATAAGTATAGGGCGGGGCATATCGGCTCGATGTTGTCGGTCGCAGACATCTTGGCAGTGCTGGTGACGAGGATGAATATTGATATTGGTCAGCCCATGAGCGACGAAAGGGACAAGTTTGTGCTCTCGAAGGGGCACGCCATTGTTGGGGTTTTGTCTGCGCTCAAAAATATTGGGGCGAAGATTGACATTGATAGCAACTATAAGTTTTGTGGAAAGGTGCTGAAAGGGAGCGAGAGGTTCGCAAAATACCCTTTTGTGGATTTTTACTCGGCATCGCTGGGGCATGGGATTGGCGTTGCCGTTGGGCTTGCCATGGCAGAGAAGATGAAAAACGAGCCGCGCAATGTGTTTGTTATTGTTGGCAACGGCGAGTGCAACGAGGGGACGATTTGGGAGTCCATGCTGGTTGCCTCTCACCACAAACTGGACAACTTGACAATAATTGTTGATAACAACAAGATGCAAGCCATGGGCAATAGCGACGACATCTTGAAAATGGGGAGCCTTTTTGACAAGTTCACCGCGTTTGGGGGCTCCGTCATTGAGATTGACGGGCATGACCACTCGCAAATTGCGAGAGCGCTGACGCAAAAAGTAAAGGGCGCGCCAAAGGTCATTATTGCAAACACCATTAAGGGCAAAGGGGTGCACTTTATTGAAAACAATGCGTACTACCACTATGGCTTTGTTGAAGACGGCTTGCTTGAAGATGCCATAAAAGAGGTGGAAAGGTGAGAAGGACGTTTATTGATGCCATAATCTCTGAGGCGGAAAAAAACAAAGATATTGTGCTTTTGACGGGCGACCTTGGGTATAACCTTGTTGAGAAGTTTCAAAAAAAGTTCCCCGAAAGGTACTTCAACTTGGGGATTTTGGAGCAGACCATGATGAGCGTTGCGTCGGGGCTTGCGCTTGAAAACAAAAAGGTTTTTGTCTACTCGATTGGCAACTTTGCGTCGCTTAGGTGCCTTGAACAAATACAAAGTGACATTTGCAACCTCAATCTTGATGTGAAAATCATCTCTGCGGGGGCGGGGCTGGAGTATGGAAAACTCGGCTCCTCACACTTTGCGACCGAGGACATCGCTTGCGTTGGTGCGCTAAAAAACATAGAGGTCTTTTCGCCCTCAAACAAAGAAGAGGCAAAAAAGGTGGCAGAGCGTGTTTTTAAGAGCGTCACACCCGCCTACATAAGGCTTAACAAAGAGGGAAGTTCGCTAAACGGGTCAACTCCGCGGGGAACTTTATACAAGGTTAAAAGCGGAGAGAATGTCGCCATTATTTGCATGGGGAGAATTATTGACGAGGTAATCAAGGCAAGGGAAATACTAGGAAAAGAGGGCATAAGCCTTGCGGTGTACTCGTGCTTTAAACTCGCGCCTTGCAATTCGCTAGAAAAAATACTTGGCAAGTACGAATATGTTTTCACACTTGAAGAGGGTTCGCCCGTTGGGGGACTTGGGGGAGTTGTTAACAGAAGCGCCATGAAAAGTCCAGAAGGAACTTGCAAAGTTGTTAATATTGGCATAGAAAAGAATATTAGTGGACTGGCGGGCGAAAGGGACTTTTTGCTTAAAACTCACAAAATTGATGCGATAAGCCTTGCCAAAACCATAAAAAATATGCTAAAACTTAAACAAAAGAGAGAAAAGTATGGAGATAAAGAACGCTAGATTTTTAAAGTCCGTTTCGGGAAAGGGCGAATACCCCTCTTTTAACGTGCCCGAAATTGCAGTTGTTGGCAGAAGTAATGTTGGAAAGTCTAGTTTCATCAATATGCTCGCAAACCAAAAGAGGCTGGCAAAAACCTCGTCAACCCCCGGAAGGACAAGGCTTGTAAACTACTTTATGTTCAACGAAAAGTTCGTTTTGGTCGACCTCCCCGGCTATGGCTTTGCGAAGGTGCAAAAAAATGAAAAGGACCTTTGGGAGAGCATGATAACGGGCTATTTTGCCGAAAGCGACTACCTTGCAGGCATTGTTTTGCTTGTTGACTCCCGCCACGAACCAACCGAGAAAGACGTGCAGATGCTGGCGTATCTTATGAGTTACAACATCCCAACCATAATTGTTGCAACAAAACTTGACAAAATCAAAAAGAGCGAGATTGAAAGAAGCAAAATTCGCATTTCTTCCACTCTTAAAGTGGGCAAAGAGAATGTTATTCTTGTAAGCAACGAGACCCGCGAGGGCAAGGACAGAGTGCTTGAAAAAATTGAGCAACTACTTTCTAATTTCAAGGGGGAAGAGCAGTGAGAATTTTTGCTATTGGTGACCTTCACCTCGGCTTTATGGCAGACAAGCCCATGGACATCTTTGGCGGTCAGTGGGAAAACCACATCGAAAACCTCAAAGAGAACTGGCAAAGCATTGTTAAAAAAGAGGACCTTGTGCTAATCCCCGGAGACCTAAGTTGGGCGATGCGCCTTGAAGAGACAAAAAAGGACTTTGAGTTTTTAGAGAGCCTTAACGGAACAAAGGTCATAACAAAGGGCAATCACGAGTATTGGTGGAAGTCTATTTCGGGCGTTCGCGAAGTCTTGCCACCAAGCGTTGTTGCTCTGCAACACGACTTTGTTCGATTTGAAAACTATGTTATTACTGGAACTCGTGGCTGGACTGTTCCCGAGCATGAGAACGACCCGCGCTACAAAGAAGAGGACAAGAAAATTTACGCCCGAGAGGTCATTCGCGTTAAACTTGCGCTTGAAGATGCAAAAAAGCACATGGAAGAGGGCGATAAACTAATCTTCATGATTCACTATCCGCCATTCAACCAAAGGCAAGAGGACAGCGAGTTCACCAAACTTTTTGAAGAGTACGAGGTTGACAAGGTCATTTTTGCCCACCTTCACAAGACGGCGGGGAGGTACCCACTTGCCATGAGGAAAAATGGCATTGACTACTTTTTGACAAGCGCCGACCTTGTGCAAATGAAACCCGTACAAATATACTAATTGGCAGACTTTGTGGTCTGCCTTTTTTGTTGCAATTTTTCAAAAATTTGAGCAAAATTGCAAAAGTTATTAACAATTGTTGATAATTTTGTTAAAAAGTGGTCAAAAGTGGTTGACACGTTTTTTTTAAAAATATATAATCAAGTTACAAACAGAGGAGGGGTGAAGTATGTTTATTGGCACTTACAGACATCAAATAGACGAAAAATGCAGACTTCGTATGCCTCCAAAGTTTAAAGAGGCGTTAAAAGAAGGCTTTATTGTTGCAAAGGGAACGAATGGTTGCTTGTTTGCTTTTTCAAAAGAGGAGTTCGAAAAACTTTATAGCAAACTTGAAAATGTTTCCATGTTCGACCTTGAGGCGCAAAAGCCCGTTCGTGCACTCTTGTCGTCAGCGTTTGAGACCGAAGAAGACAAGCAAGGAAGAATACTTCTTCCTCCCGAACTGAGAAACTTTGCGGGCTTGGTCAAGAATGTTGTTACCATTGGCGTTGGCAACCGTGTTGAAATTTGGGCAGAAGAGAAGTTCAATGAGTATAACGCAAATGGGGGCTATGACGACGCAGCAAGTGCCCTTGCAAAGTATGGAGTCTAAGATGGAGTTTTCTCACATCCCCGTGCTTTGTGAAAGCGTTATAAACGGCCTCAACATAAGGGACAAAAAGACCTATGTTGACTGCACAATCGGGGGTTCGGGGCACGCACTTATGATGCTTGAAAAGGCGAACATAACGCTTTATGGCTTTGACCAAGATGCCGAGGCAATCAAGGTCAGCAAAAAACGTCTTGAGGGGAAAAATGCTTTTCTTATCAAAGACAACTTCAAAAATGCTCCAAAGAGGCTGAAAGAACTTGGAGTTAACAGTGTTGCGGGAGTGCTGTGTGACCTTGGAGTGAGTTCATATCAAATCGACACTCCGCAAAGAGGCTTTTCGTTTAGATTCGACTCACCTCTTGACATGAGGATGGACCAAGACGCAACTCTTGACGCGCAAACAGTGGTCAACACGTATAGCGAAAGCGAACTCAAACGGGTCATCAAAGACTACGGCGAAGAGAGGTTCGCGTCAAGCATCGCAAAAAAGATTGTTCTTTCAAGGAGCAAAGAAAAGATTTTAACAACCAAGCAACTTGAAAAAATAATACTCTCGGCTGTTCCAAGATACCGCGGGAATGACGGCTCATCAAACGTTCAGCGAACATTCCAAGCAATAAGAATAGAGGTCAACCACGAACTTGAAGGACTGGATAAGTTCATTCGCGAAATGACCGAAATGCTTGAAAAAGGTGGAAGGCTTGCAATAATATCATTCCATTCGCTAGAAGACAGAATTGTTAAACACACATTTAAGGACCTTGCAACGGGTTGCATATGTCCGCCAGACCTTCCAGTGTGCGTTTGCGGAAGAAAGCCAGTCGCAAAACTTGTTACAACTCATCCAATAACGGCAAGTGAAGAGGAGATAAAAAGTAACAGACGCTCATCTAGTGCAAAACTTAGAATACTTGAGAAACTATAAGGAGGAAACAATTATGTTAGAAACAAAAGATTATGTTGAGACCACGTCAAAGACCGAGAATTTAACAAGCATTGAGCCCGAGTTTAAGCCCTTTGACTATGGCACAAACGAAGAACTAACTAAGCCTCAATTTGAGATTGAAAAGCAATATAATCTTGACTCAAATGAACTTCGCGAGTTTGGTGAAAAAGCACGCGAGATGAGTTTTTTAACGCTTGACAAAACCCAAGACGTTTCTTCTGAGAAAGTTCTCGCCGAAAAGTCCATTTCAAGACCAAAACTCAACGCAAGAGGAAAGATAATTGTTTCGGTTTACTCAATAATTGTTGCAATAATTATTGCGTTTTGTATCTATAATGCAGTGTCAATAAGTTCGCTGAGTTCTTCAGTCAACGCAAAACAGCAAATCGTTGCCTCACAAACTCAAGTAATAAACGAACTTCAAAGGGAATATAATAGGCTAGGTGACGAAGAAAATATCTTGGCAAGCGATGTTGTTGACCAAAACTACAAAGTTCCAACCAGCGACGATATTGTCTATGTTGATGACGTTGAAATCGGTCAAAGACCCGAGGAACAATCTCACTCAAATTGGTTTGAGAACTTTTGCAGAAAACTAAAAGACCTGTTCAGTTAACCCCTTTGTCGCCAATAAGTTTTTTGAGGCGACAATGGAAATTAAGTACACTTCAATATCAATTCGAAAAAGGTTACTAGCAATGATAATTCTAGTATCCTTTTTTTTGTTTGCTCTTTTGTCAAGGCTTTTGTATCTTCAAATAATCAACGCGCGAAACCTCACTTCAAGGGCGTATCAGCAATGGTATCGCGACCTTCCACTAACTGCCAACCGAGGAAGAATAACCGACAGAAATGGCGCCGTTTTGGCATCGTCGTACACAACGTATGACATCTATGTTCGCCCCGCCGATATTGTTGACGAGTATGCCGTTGCAAGCGTTATTTCTTCGGCAACAAACGAGGACTATGCGAGCGTGAAAGAAAAGGTGGAAAAGAAGGGCGTTAGCGAAGTGCTTGTTTCTCGGGCGCAAGAAAAAAGCGTTGTTGAGAATATAATTTCTAACTACCAAAGCGGAATATTCTTTGCCGAAAACACCTCGCGAGAATACGCCTATGGCGACCTCTTGACCCAAATTCTCGGCTTTGTTTCTGTTGACGGCAACGGGCAAGGTGGTATTGAGGGGCAATTCAACAAATATCTTAAAGGTCTCAACGGAGTATCTATGGTAGAGAGCAACATCAAGGGCACAACTCTTGACGGCTCGCTAAGTTATTTCATTCCATCCATCGATGGCCTTGATTTGCAACTGACAATCGATGTGAGGCTTCAGCGCGAGGTTGAGAGAATTTTGAGCACCGCGCTTGTTGAGACCTCGGCAAAATCGGTGTCTGCAATAATCATGGACCCGCAAACGGGCGAGATTTTGTCCGTTGCAACAAAGCCATCATACGACCTCAACGACGTCCCTCGCGACGACATTGAAACGCTTTTGAGCCTTTCAAGAGCCATGATAATAACCGATGCCTATGAACCGGGGTCAACATTTAAGGTTTTGACGACCGCTATTGCCCTCAGCGAGGGGCTAACT
>CANQEP010000040.1 GCA_947595235.1 uncultured Clostridia bacterium | reverse complement strand
GCCTTTGCCTTGTTGTGATAAAAGCCACACGGCCTTATTGCCTCTTCAAGTTTAGAAATTGGCATATCGTTTATTGCTTCTGCCGTGTTATACTTTTTGAAAAGTTCAGCCGTTACCGCGTTGACCCTTTTGTCGGTGCACTGCGCAGACAAGACCACGCAGACAAGCAACTCAAATGGAGTTGAAAAAACAAGTTCGCAACTTGGATTAACATAGGTCTGTTTTAAAATTTTTATGATTTCTTTTGTTCTTTCCATAATTTCCTATCTTAGATTCTTTGTCTTGTCGTAGATGCTTTCAAGCATAAGAAGGGTCACCGCGTCATAGAAGTTGCGGATATTGAGCCCCGTGTTTTTGTGGATTTTGTCAAGCCTGTATAAAAGCGTGTTTCTGTGCATAAAAGAATTGCGACTTGTTTCGCTAATGTTGAGATTGTTAACAAAAAACGCATCAATGCTGTTTTTGAGTTCTTCATCCTTAAAGACGGCTATGATTTCGGGCGTTAGGAACTTGTCGGCAAGTTCGACCTTTTGGTCGCCGTTGAGCGAATTCATAACCTTTTGATAAAAACCTTGTTCTTTCTTTTCACTGATGTTCATTTCTAACCTCTTTAGTAATTGTTCTCAATACATGACATATTATAACAAAAATTAAGAAAAATCAATCAATTAAATCAATTTGTCTCCCGTTCCATAGTCAAAAAGATAAAAATTGCCGCTTATCAAATTCTTGTTTATCATTTCATCTGTCAAATCACTCTTGTCGTGGGCCTTGTCAAAAGCCAACACAACTTTGAAATACTCATTGAAATTGATTGCGTTGTTCTTTTCTATTAACTGCCTAAGTTCGCTTCCAACCTTTATCTTATTGAGCACTTCAATGTGGGTTTTCTTTTTCTCTTTAACCTCTTTATACTCAATAAAAAACATATCTTCTTCTTTTTTTAGCATTAGGTCAAGGGTGTTAAAGTCAAGGTAGTTGAGCGAGAACAAATCAACCACTTTAAGCGAGGATAAACTCTCAAAAATCATCGCCTTTGAGAAACTAAGATAAACAATTTTGTTGATGCCCTCAATCATAGATTTTTTATTTTCAAAGGCAAAAATCATGGTTTTTGAGCCATTTTGCAAGGTGTTGAGACGCAAAATTGCGTTTTTTACAAGGTCAACATCTTCATCACTTAGCATGGATGTTTGGTCATCAATGAAGATATAGTCAGCGTTTTTTATAAACGCCCTTGCCATTGCAAGACACCTCTTTTTTGCGAGGCTCAACTTCTTAACCTTTGTGCTCAAACTTCCACAGATGCCAAATTCACCAAGGCACAATTTGAGTTTTTCGACTGGTAACTCTTTTATGCCACTAACCTTGTATAAATATTCAATATTATAAAGGATGCTCTTATTTTCAAAAAGAACGGGCAAACTTGGAAGGTATGAAATCTTCCTCTCCGACTTTGAAATCTCTTTCAAGTCTTTTCCGTTATAGGTCACGCTCCCGTAGTATTGTTCTTCAAGTCCACACAAAACCCGAAGAAGTGCAGTCTTGCCCATTCCTTCACCGCCAAGAATGGCAACCTTGTCACCTTCTTTCACCTCAAACGAAACATCTTTCAAACAAAGAGGCTTTTTTATGTAACCAAAACTTAATTTATCGACCTTTAACATGGTTTTATTATACAACAAAAATTTTTGTTTTGAAAACGATAACCGCAAAAGTTAAAAATATTTTGTTGCACGCGTCAAAAAAGTAGATAAAAGTTTTTTTGTGTGGTATAATTAGTTTAAGAAAAGGAGAATTAGTATGAAAATAGAAATTCAAGAAAGAAACTATAAAGCAAAAGACAAGTTAAAGGACCTCATCGAAAAGAAAATTGAGCGCTTTGAGAAGTATCTTGGCAAAGACGCATCTGTAAAGGTTGTTCTCTCTTCAAGAAAAGACACTGCCTACAAAATGGAAGTTTCGATATCCTCTAAGGGTCTGTTCGTTAGAAGCGAGGTTGAGAGCGACAATATGTATGCCAACATTGACACTTGCCTTTCAAAAATTGAAAGACAGATAGTTAAGCACCAAGACAAATTAACCGACTTCAAAAGGGTTGGCCTTATCGACGCTGCTGACCTTTTGTTCTTTGACGACCTTCCAACCTTCAATAAGCCAAAGATAACAAAAAGAAAAGAGTATGATTTGACCCCAATGAGCGAGAGCGACGCCATTGAGCAACTTGACCTTGTTGGCAACTCATTCTATGTCTTTTTGAACGAGAAAAATCAAAAGGTTTGCGTTGTCTACCTTCGTGACGACGGTGACTACGGCATTATTGAAACCAACGTTTAAAAAAAGCATGAGCCATCCATTTGGATGGCTCTTTTCTATTGCTCATTTTTCATTGCATATTAGTTATCACTTTTGAAAACAAACTTTCCGTCTTTGAACGCAACGGTTATGTTCTCACCCTCGTGGACACTGCCCATCAAAATCTCTTCTGCCAAGTTGTCTTCAATATTTTGCTCAATGAACCTTTTAAGTGGCCTTGCGCCATAGGTCTCGCTGTAACCTTTATCGAATATCTCTTGCATTGCACCGTTGGTGAACTTCAACGTAATTTTCTTTGCAGCAAGTTTTTTGTTGAGGTTGCTTATCATGATGTTTGCAATCTTGATGATGTCATCTTTTGTAAGTCTGTCAAACACAACTGTGACGTCTACTCTGTTCAAAAATTCTGGTTTGAATTTTTCTTTTAACGCATTGAGTAAGTGTTCTTTGACGTTGGTCTCGCCCTTGATCTCGTCGTCACTGAAACCAAATGCACTTGTGTTTTTAGGAAGGTCACTTACGCCCGCATTGCTTGTCATGATAATGACAGTGTTTTTGAAGTTGACTGTGCGACCTTGACTGTCGGTGAGTCTGCCGTCGTCAAGAACTTGGAGCAAGATGTTGAACACGTCTGGGTGCGCCTTTTCAATCTCGTCAAACAAGACAACGCTGTATGGCTTTCTTCTCACTTGCTCTGTCAGTTGACCGCCATCGTCAAAACCAACGTAGCCCGGAGGTGCGCCAATGAGTTTTGCGACCGAGTGAGGTTCCATGTATTCGCTCATGTCAATTCTTATAACTGCGTTCTCGTCGTCGAACAACGCCTCAGCAAGCGCCTTCGTTAGTTCAGTCTTACCAACGCCTGTTGGTCCAAGAAAGATGAATGAGCCTATTGGCCTTTTGGGGTCTTTTAGTCCCGCCCGCGCTCTTCGAATGGCTTTTGAAACCGCGGTGATGGCCTCGTCTTGACCAATGACGCGCTTGTGAAGAGTTTTTTCAAGGTTCATGAGTTTGTCCTTTTCGCTCTCAGTTAGTTTTGAAACTGGAATCTTTGTCCAACTTGCAACAACGTTTGCAATGTCGTTCTCGCCAATCTCACCCTCTTGACTCTGCTTTGATTTTTGCCAATCATTTCGCAGTTTGTCAATCTCTTCACGAACCTTGTCGGCTTGGTCTTTATAAATCTTTGCCCCGTCAAAATTCTCGGTGCGCTTTGCCTCCTCTTTTTGAAGTTCAAGGTCGTGAAGTTTCTTTTCGAGTTCTTTAAGTTTTGGAGACGCAATAGATGCGCCAACCTTTGCGTGTGAACAAGCCTCGTCTATAAGGTCGATTGCCTTGTCGGGCAAACTTCTGTCCATGATGTACCTTACCGAAAGATTGACAGCAGCCTCGATAGCCTCGTCGGTTATCTTGACTTTGTGGAACGCCTCATAACTGTCGCGAATGCCTTTAAGAATTTTTATTGTGTCTTCTTCGCTTGGCTGGTCAACAATGATTGGCTGAAAACGTCTTTCAAGCGCCTTGTCCTTTTCAATGAACTTGCGATACTCGTCTGTTGTTGTTGCACCAATGGTTTGCATATCGCCACGCGCAAGGTATGGCTTTAACATATCTGCTGGGCTGACCTCTCCATCTTTGCTTCCCGCTTGTGCGAGCATATGAATTTCATCAATAAAGACGATGATATTCTTTTGGCTGATTATGGTTTCGATGGCATTTTTCAACTTTTCTTCCATGCTACCGCGATACTTCGTTCCCGCCATGAGCGAGCCCATTTCAAGCGAGAATATGGTTTTTCCTTTCAAAAGTTCGGGGACATCCCCCTTCACTATTGCTTGGGCAAGCCCCTCAACAACGGCAGATTTACCAACACCCGCCTCACCAATCAAAACGGGATTGTTCTTGGTCTTTCGGCAAAGAATCTCAATAATGCGCGCCGTCTCTTTCTCTCTACCAATGATTGGGTCCATTTTTCCAAGTCGTGCGCGGTTCGTAAGGTCAATTCCCATGTCCTTTAAAACGTCTGGAAGATTTGAGTTCACGTCTTGACTCATTTGCTTGCTGTCGCGCGCCTTTTCATAATTATTGCTAGTCTGCGTCTCGCTGTCGTCCTCTTCGTAGCCATTTATGATGTTAAGTGTCTGCTTTTTTAGTGCTTGAACATCAATTTTCAGTCCTTGGTCAAGAATCATGCTGACCGCCATACAACTGCTGTCAAGCAAGAGTGCATACAAAAGATGCTCGGTCACAATATAGCCCGTTCCAACCTCAAAACTAATTGCCGATGCTTTGCGAATGATATCTTTCACGCGCGGAGTATATTCAAGCGACACAATACCCCTGAACGAACCAGCCGAAACTTTGCTACGCTTTATAAGAGACAAAATGCTACTTGCCTTCGCGCCATAAGCATTAAGAATCTCACTTGCAACTGAGCCATTGACCGACGCAAGACCATAGAGAAGATGCTCGGTCCCAACTTGATTTTCGCCAAGAGAGTATGCCAAATTTGCGGCACTATTTAGGCTCTCTTTAACATTATTTGTCATTGGATAACTTATCATTTTTTGTTCTCCTTTTATAAATATTTTCTATCAAATGGGCGTTTTGATGCGTTTTTTTCACATAAATTTGCTCAAATTTGCGTTTTTTAATTTATCCTCGCATTTTTAAGTGTCTTTGCAACAAACTTTGCTCGAAGCAAATTTTCATCCTCGTCACTTAATGCCTCTTCGCCCGACATCTTTGTTAGCGTGCTTGGAAGTGCGTCAAACATGAGCCTGTCAATAAGCGAGTTGTCTTTGAATTTCATAAAGCCAAGAGCAAGGCCAATTTTTATTTCGCCCGCGCATTTCATGAACTCGCTTGCAGTGATCGTGTAGGCATTTGTCAGCGTGCCAAACGCTCTATAGACTCTGTCTTTGAGTTCAATCTCCTTGTCTTTTATGAGCGATTTTCTTGCAGCATTCTCTGCCTCGCAAAGTTTGAGGCAAGTTGAAGTGACCTTAACAATGATGTCCTTTTCGTTCATGCCAAGGCTACGCGCATTTGACACTTGATACATATAGCCTTGCGAGGTACTTCCCTCGCCAAAGACTCCTCTAACGGTTAGCCCTTGATTTGACAAGAGGTTGATGACGTTGTCCATCTCGCCCGCAAGCGTAAGCCCCGGAAGAAACATCATGACCGACGCGCGCATTCCCGTTCCAACATTGGTTATGCAACTATTCAAAAAGCCAAGTTTGGGGTCATAGGCAATTTCAAGTTTGTTTATGATTGCATCATCAACACGACTAAGATTGTCATACGCCTTGTCAAGCGAAAGTCCCTTCAAAAAACATTGGGCGCGAATATGGTCCTCTTCGTTTATCATTATGCTTATTGTTTCGTCACCGCTAAGAATGACCGCACCGTTGTCTTTGTTGTCAAGAAGTTTCTTGCTTATAAGGTGTTTTTCTTGCATGACCTCGGCGTCAAGAACTGGAAGTTGTTGCATTGTGAAAATCTTGTAGTCACCAAGAGGCAAAACAACGTCGGCAATGTCTTTTATAACGCTATAACCCTCTTCACCAATGAGGTTCACGGGGAAAAGGTAGTTGTCTAGCGACCTTGCAAGGCGAATGCGCGACGAAACAACAATAGAACTTACATCAACCATTATTGTTCCCCCTTAACCTTTCAAGTTGCTTTTTTATCTCATTTGCCTTTATGTAGTCCTCAGACTTGACTGCGCGCTCCTTTTCAACTTCAAGACGCTCAATTTCTCTCATCTTGATATTTTTGTTTGTGCCACCGCGAGGAACTTTGCCAACGTGGTCAAGCCTTCCGTGGGTGCTTTGAGCCAACTCGTAGGCATATTTTTTGAACTCACTGTAACACTTTGAGCAACCAACATAGCCCGACTCCAAGAACGAGACAAGAGGATATCCGCAATTATTGCAATAGACGTCATCTTCGTCAGTTGGAGTGCCATAGTCAAAGTCGTTAAAGACGTCGGCGTAGTTTGATAGGTCCTTGCCTATGTTGTCAAAAGAAAAGTACATACTAGTCCTCCTCTTTTATAAGTAGCAAGGTTGACAAAATGTTCTTGAACGCCCTTGCGCGAATTTGGTCTTTTATTGTAAATGGCATGGCAAGTGACTTCTCGCTGAGCGCAGACTTTATGATTTCCACTTCTCGCCTTGTTATAATGCTCTCGGCAAGAAGTTTGTCCAAAATCTGGCACAGCCTTTTGTATGACAGTTCGTCACCAACGCTCTCCAAGATGAGGTTGTTCATGTAGTTGTCGTCTTCGATGTTAATCTTGCTGATTTTTATGTAGCCCCCACCACCGCGCCTGCTCTCTTTAACAAAACCGCGGTCAACTGTGAACCTTGTTTCAAGAACATAGTTGATTTGGCTGGGCGCACAAGAAAAAAAACTTGCAAGTTCGTTTCGCGAAATGTCCACCGAGTCGTCGTCGCCAAGCGACTTTAAAATAAATTGTTCAATAATATCACTGATATTTGCCATAGCACCTCCATAAAGGTCAAAGTAAGTCAAACATACTTATAATATATACCCACCATTTATGGTTGTCAATCAAAAATGCCAAAGATTTTTAAATTATTTGAACATTATTATTGGTCTGCCAAATTTTTTTGCAAGTTTTATTGTTGAGGCGGTTCCCCCGTCTTGTTTGAGCCTTAGTGCAACGACCAGCGACGCGTTTTTCACCATATACTCATTTCGCCTTGCATAGCAACCCATGTCAAAGTTCTGCGAAACATAGGTGATTTTGTCTGCGTGGCTAAGAATGTTATTATACCTTGCCTTTTGCTCCCCCGACCACCTTGCAGACTGCGTTTCGCAAGGAATGGCGCACTCCAAAAACACGGGCTTGCCCTCTTTCTTCTTTTCAAGAACACACTCAGCAACATAGGTGTCAAAGCCAAGCGCCATGCCCGATATAAAGCGGACAAACCCTCGGTCATAGAGCGCGTTTATTAGCACTTTCAGTCTTTCATAAAAGACTTTGAAGAGTTCGCACTCCTCGTTATAACCCCATGGCAAACTCGCGGGGCGACTGCCCGTGAAGCATACTGTCTTTATCTTGTCTTGGCTGAACTTGTCAAGAAAATTGTCAAGAAAATCAGTTCCGTCCTCTTGGAAGTTATAGATATTTTCACTCTCAATAAAGTTTATTGGTTCATAAATTTCTTTCATGAGTATATTGTATAATGCGCAAAATAAAATGTCAAACAAATGTTTGACATTTTAAAATTTTTATTCCACACTTTTCAGCGAATTTATCATGTTTATCTTTCGTATGGCTGGCATGAACAGAAGGTTAATGGCGAGTGCCGTTACAATAGAAATCAGTGCCGAATAGAGGTAGGACAGCGGGAACACGGCATAGATAAAGTTCATGACCTCAACCTTGTTTATGCCAAGGACAAGGCGAACAATAGGAAAACCGAGCGCAAGGCCAATGAGCGTGCCAACAACGGCAAGGCTCATTATTTCATAAAGTAGCGTCGAGCCGATTTGGTAGTTAGAAAAGCCCAGCACTTTCATTGTTGCAATGTCGCGGTTGCGCTCTTTTATGTTGAGTAGTGAAAGGTTATAGAGCACGACCACCGAAAGCGCAATGGCAAACAGCATGAGCGTCAGTTTTATGGTGTCAATGGAAGAAATCATATGCTTGACCCTTGCCTTGTAGTCCGCGATTGTTGACGAAGTGCCCGTGCCGTTAAGCGCGTTCACTGCCTCGCTCACCTCGTCTGGACTATTGGACTTTATCCAAAGATTGTTTGTGTGCTGAAAGTCATCAAAGTCGGTGGTGTCAACAAAAAGCCCATTGGTGAGCGCGGTGTCAACAAGAGCATCAACTTTGTAGGTCACCGTCTTCCCGTCAAAAGTCAAAGTTATCTCTTCACCCTCTTTTATTCCAAGAGTCTTTGCCACAGACCTTGACAAAATGACCTTGCCGTCTGTGTTAATGCTGGTGAACGCGGAGTTCGGTTTGTAGCAATAAACAAATATGTCCTTGACATTTTCGCCCCCACGCGCCGAGAGATAAAAACTCTTGTAGGTCTCGTAGTCACTGACTTTGCCTTGCGATTTTAGTTCATCAAGTTTGGCAAAAAGTTCTTGCTCGCTGTTGTCAAGATAGGTTGAGGTTATGTCATATGAATAGTTTTTGTTAAGTTCAAGGTTAACGCTATTGTTGACTGTGTCGCCAATACCAAAACTGCACACCAAAAGCGCAACGCAACCCGCAATTCCAATAATTGTCATTATGGCGCGTGACGGCTTTATAAGAATGTTGCGAAGAGCCATCTTGAAT
>CANQEP010000039.1 GCA_947595235.1 uncultured Clostridia bacterium | reverse complement strand
ATTAGCAGTCATTTCTAACCGTTATCCCGATGTATAAGGCAGGTTGCTCACGCGTTACTCACCCGTCCGCCGCTAAGCATTCAAAAGCAAGCTCTCAAATGCTCCGCTCGACTTGCATGTCTTAAGCACGCCGCCAGCGTTCGTCCTGAGCCAGAATCAAACTCTAATGTTTTGATTTAAGCTTAGAACTAACTTATACTAGCGTATTGTTAGTTATATTGTTTTTTTGTTGTGATAAAGAAATTAACAAGAAGTTGTTTAAATTCATTTAAAAAACCTTGTACACTTTCTTACATATTCACTTGTCAAAGTACACTGTTGTTCGCCTTTGGGCGTGACAACGTTGATATAATATCACCTCAAAAAGCCAAAGTCAACACTTTTTTGAAAAAAAATTAAAAATTTTCTCAATTATTTTAATTTTCTCGAAAAAATGCAGGTGATATTCGAGCGACTATCTTTTTTGAGCGTATTTGTCATAGTCTTTCACGCGTGACAAACTCTCTTCGGCGCAGATTTCACTTTCCCCTTTCTTTCTTCTGTATTCATTCCACGCCTTGTGAACTCTGTAAAATGGTTTGTACAAACTTGGCAAGCGTCCAAGTTCCATTTCTTGCACCTCTTTGTTATTTACAATTGCAAAGAACTTGTATGCAAACATATCGTCAACACTTTCATAGTCAAGAACTTTTCTTTCTATCAAACTGCACAAGCACCTTACCCATGTTAAATATGAAATAACTTGTTCGGGCATTTCTTTAAGGGGCTTATACTCCTTGCCGTCATACTTTTTGTCAAGTTCGGCAAGCACAACAGAGTTTGCATCCGTGTTTTGTTGAAAGGTCTCATAAAACTCAACCGAGAACGACGCCTGATTTATTGCCCTATCCTTTCTGAACTGAAACCACAATGCAACCGCGCCTATAATTGCAGTTATTGTTGTTACTATTGAAGATATTTGGCTACTATAATTTGTTGTTAGTGATCCCGCAATAACTCCAATAACAATTAAAATGGTACTCAATATAACAATAATATTAGATGTCTTTTTCATATTGTTTCTTCCTTATTTTCTGTCGGGCTCGCCAAGACCATTTTCGCTCTTTAACCCATACTTTTTCACAAACGATTCAACAAGACCTTGGGCAAGCGCGTAGCACTCTGACTTTTTCTTGTAGGTTTCAAGTCTCTTTTTGTCCTGTTCAATATCTTGCTGAATTGGAGGGCGGTACTTATCAACTTTCTTTAAAACGTTTTTGAAAGAGACGTATGATGACCTTGCCTCGGCAAGGGAGGACTTGTACTCTTCGCACTTTTGAAGTATTAACCTTTCAAGCGATGTTGCCTTTTCACTGCAAGTCAAATCGGTTCCAAGGCTTTCAAGACTCTTTGCAATGTCGTATTGTAAGCAAAACTCGTCAAAAAGTTGCCTTAAAGTTTGCTCATCAAACGTCTTACTTTCTTTCAAAACTGCATCAAACTTCTCAAAACTCTGCCTTGCGACAGCCATCATCTTGCTTTGGTCCATACTTTCCCCCAAAATTTATAGACTCTTTGCCAACTTATTTACAACCTTATAAACATCGTCTACTTTTGTGGTTAGTTTTTCGCCCGTCTTTCTTACCTCAATCTCAACCTCGCCATTTTCAAGACTTCTTCCAACGGTCACGCGGATTGGAACGCCGATTAGTTCAAAGTCGTTGAACTTCGCTCCCGCCCTTACATCTCGGTCATCCAAAAGAACAGGGATTCCTTTATCTTCAAGCGTCACATACAACTTCTCTGCCACGTCAACTTGGTTTTGCTTTTTGTTATCAATAATTATAACGTCAACAAGGAATGGCGCAACGCTGGCTGGAAGACAAAGTCCCTTCTCGTCATGGTGCTGGTCAATGATGCTGGCGACAGTCCTTTCAAGCCCAATACCATAGCACCCCATCTGCAAAATTTGTTCTTCGCCAGTGCTGTCAACATAGGTTGTTTTGAACTTGTCGGTGTACCTTGTTCCAAGGGCAAAGATGTGCCCAAGTTCGTTGCCCTTTGCAATTTTGAGTTTACCGCCACAGACTGGGCAAACGTCCTCGTCGGTTGCAAACCTAAGGTCTGCCCACTCGCACTTGAAGTCTGCGTTGTTGACGTCGATATAGTGAACATTTTGCTTGTTCGCGCCAACAATGAAGTTTGTCATGGCCTTTATTTCATAGTCGGCAATAACTCTGACATTTTTAAGGTCTCCAAGTGGTCCAACATAGCCCATGACACTTCCAATGGACTTTATTTCTTTCTCGGTTGCAAGTTCGATTTCACTGCACTTCAAAAGTTTTGCAAGTTTTGTCTCGTTGACCTCGCGGTCGCCACGAACAAGAATCATATAAAGTTTTCCGCCAATGTTATAGACCATGCTCTTAACAAAGTCTTTTGGCTCGCGTTGGAGCATCTTAACAAGGTCGACAATACGCTTTGTGTCGGGGGTTATAACTTCTTTGTATCTCCCCTTAAAGCGCATATCCTCTTTGTATGTGTCCTTGATTTCCACCGTTTCGAGGTTCGCACCATAGTGACAATGGTCGCAGAAGGCAATTTCTGCCTCGCCCTCATCGCCTATTGCCATATACTCGTGGCAATACAGTCCCCCCATAGCACCGCCGTCGGCAATTACGGGAACAGTCTTTATGCCAAGTTTTGTGAAGAACTTTGTGTAAACGTCGCCCATTATCTTGTAATATCTTTCAAGGTCAGGAACATCGGCGTGGAATGAGTAGGCGTCTTTCATGGTGAACTCGCGCGCCCTAACAACTCCGTCGCGAGGCCTAATTTCGTCGCGGTATTTCTTTTGAATTTGATAAATAGAAAATGGCAAGTCGTTATATGAGCGAATATAACTTCCCGCAATCAAGGTTGCGTACTCCTCGTTGGTTGGGCTAATGGCATACTCGGCGTTGTTGCGGTCAAAAAGTTTGAACATCTCTTTTCCAAAGGCTGTCCAGCGACCCGACTTGTCCAAAATCTCTTTGCTGACAAGAAGAGGGAACTTCACTTCGTTGCAATCTGCCTCTTCCATGGCGCGACGAAGGTTATACTCCACTCTGCGCATTATCATATTAAAATATGGCATGTAATGAAACAGCCCCGCCGATTGCTTTTTTATCATGCCCGAACGCACCATATAACTCATGGCGGTTGAGTCAACGTCGGCTGGCTGTTCTTTTTGTGTTTTAAGTAAAAATTTGCTAAATCTCATAATCTTTCTCCTTGAACAATTATATAACATATAAAAAGACAAAATCAACTAATAGAAGAAAAATCATCTTTTTGCCAAGCAAAAACAAAAAGAGGCAGGTCTCCCCCGCCCCAATTTTATGCCAAAGGTTGCTGTTGAATTTCTTGAAGGTCAAGCAAGATGTCTTCTGCCTTCATGTTCCAAAGTTCTTCGCAAGTTTCAAGGTCAAACTTGATAAGTTCAACACACTTTCTTCTTTCGTAGTCGTCGTCTGAATTTGCAACATCAAAGTTTGGAATAATCGCTATTGCATTTCTTATGGACTCGCCAACATTTTTGAGGTTTTTAAGTCCGCGAGCAATTTCGGGCAATGCTTGTCTGTACCTTTCCATGAGTTTCTTTGCGTTTGCAAGGATAATTTCTTCGTTTTTGTCTGCACCACTTACCATTGCAGAGAGCAATTCGCGATACTCTTTAACTCTGCTGTATCTTTCTTTAAGAAGTTCATACTCTTTGTCCATAACGTCGGTGTAGTATTCGCTTTTGCTTGCAAGAATTTGTTTTTCCAAATCTGAAATTTCGCTGTCTAGTTGCTTTATTTTTGCAAATCTTTCCTTTTCCATGCTCTTTCCCCTTTTGAAAAATTACTTTTTGCCAATAAAACACTATGCGTTTGGTTGCCCATCTCCCGATGAGAGCATCGAGTCAATTTTTTCGGCAATTCCTTGCGCCTCATCTAGCACATTCTCGTTTGTTTTTAGGCAAGCAAGCGCCTCATCCAAAAATCTTCTTGTTGCGTCAAAGCCCGCTGGGAACAACAAATACCCCTCGCCTCTTTCTTGACTTTTGAAGGCACTTAGGGCATGTTCTTTATGAGTTTCTGCATTTTTGAGGTTTGCCTTTAAGAATGCCAAATATGTGTTCAACTTTTCAAGAAGTTGTTTTTCTTCTTTGGCCTTTGCCTTTGATTGGTCTTTGCTAACTTCTTCCATGTCCTCAACATCTAGTCGTTGATTTCTTAGAGACCTTTCGCAAGTTGTGAACTTGTCTATGCTACTTGAGTCGTCGGCAAGGTCGGTCTCTTCTTCGCTGGCAAGGTCACCAAACTTATTCTTTAAAAAGTTGTAGACGTCGTCAAGTTTGGTCTGTACCTCTGCCCAAGGGAGTTCGTTGCCGTCCGCCTCTTGCTCAATGTCTTTTATGAGTGAGAGATAGTGCCCTTGCAGAGCGCCGAAATTCTCAGGAACATACTTTTCTTTGTTTAATGCATATTTGTTGAACTTATCGAAAATTTCTTCAAGAAGTTTCTCGGCTTGTCCGATATCATAGACAATGTCATTGTGTCTTGCTTTAAGAGATTTTTGGGCTTGCTCAATAATTCCCGCATAGACGTTTAGGTTGTGCGAGTCTTCAAAATTCTTTGGCTGAGCATTTTTAAGTGCCGTGCCAAGTTCTTGCAAAAAGTTGAGTCTGTCCGTATTTTTCTTCATAAGCGCTCTTGCATAATTCAACTTTTCTTTATACAAAGCCGCGCGCAAATTGTTTTCATAACCTTGATTATTGTCCATTGGGCTTTCCACTTTAGACTTTTCCCCAAGGATAAGTGACCAAAGGCTAATGGCATATCTTTGGTCCTCTATGTTCCAATGGTCTTTGTTTTGAAGATAATAAAATTCGTTTATGTTCATCTTTACCTCACAAATAAGTAAACAAATTTGCACATCTATGTTTCTTCGCAACACACAAAGTCATATGCTCTTTACTTATAGTTGAAATATAACACACCAATTATCAAAAGTCAATAGTGAATTTTTAACTTGGGGTGTGCCCTCACTCAAGCCCAACCGCCTCTCTTACCCTTGAAATGGTTTCGCGGGCAATCTTTCTTGCCTTCTTGCTCCCCGCGTCAAGAATTTTCTCTACCTCGTCGTAGTGCTCCATATAATAATTGTACTTCTCGCGCATAGGGCGAAGATAGGCATTAACAACCTCAAACAACTCTTGCTTTGCCTCTGCCCAGCCGATACCCGAATGAAATCGCCTTGCCATTGTTTCAATCTGCTCTTGCGACGCAAATAGCCTATAAAGGTTAAAAATCGCTGAGTCAAGTGACTTTGGTTCGCTTGGTGAGGTGCTGTCGGTCTTTATTGAACTTATCAATTTTTTAAGTTGCGTCTCGTCGCAAAAAAGAGGAATGGTGTTGTTATAACTCTTGCTCATCTTTTGCCCGTCAATTCCCGGAATTGTTGCAACGCTCTCGCTGATGAGTTCGCTTGGAACAACAAGCGTGCTTCCATATGTCTTGTTAAAAGACTTTGCAATGTCGCGCGCCATTTCTATGTGCTGTTTTTGGTCAAGCCCAACGGGAACGAACTTTGCATTATACAAAAGTATGTCCGCCGCCATCAAAATTGGGTAGTTAAACAGCCCCATGTTAACATAAAAGTCCTCGTCTTTGCCCTCATTGGTTGCCTTGTCGACAGACGCCTTATAGGCGTGGGCGCGGTTCATGAGCCCCTTGCTTGTCACGTTGTTAAGAATCCAACTGAGTTCGGTGACCTCACTGACGGCGCTCTGCCTATAAAAAACAACTTTCTTTGGGTCAAGGCCACAAGCCAGCCATGTGCAAGCAATCTTGCGGGTCAACTCTTTTAAAAGTTTAGCATCTTTTATGAAGTTGAGCGCGTGGTAGTCGGCGATGAAGAAAAATCCCTTCACGTCGCTGTTTTTCGAAAGGTCAATCGCCGGTTTTATTGCGCCAAAGTAGTTGCCAATATGTGGCTCACCAGTTGGCTTTATTCCAGTTAGTACTATTTTTTTCATATTCCCTCACTTTATAACTTCGTCTATAACTCCACCGCCAAGACAGTGGTCGCCGTCATAAAAAACAACATATTGACCGGGGGTTATCGCCCTTTGAGGCTTTTCAAACGTCACGCGAGTTCGCCCCCCATCAAGGCACTCAACCTCAACCCCTTGGTCCTCTTGACGATACCTAAACTTTGCCATGCACCTAAACACTTTCTCTGTTGGCTCTTCGGTTATCCAATTCACCTTGCCCGAGATAAGCGCACGGCTCAAAAGTTCTTTGCCCTCGCCTTGGGTGACATACAAAATGTTCTTTTCAAGGTCCTTTTCAACAACGAACCAACTTTCGCCGTTGCCGTCACTTCGCCCCCCAATTCCAAGGCCCTTGCGTTGCCCAAGAGTGTAGTACATCAGTCCGTCATGCCTTCCAACGACCTTGCCCGACCTTTTGTCAACAATGTCGCCCGGCTTTGCGGGTAAATATTCTTGCAGAAACTTTTTGAAGTTCCTTTCACCAATAAAGCATATGCCCGTGCTGTCCTTTTTCTTTGCAGTTGAAAGGTCATTCTCTTCTGCGAGACGCCTCACTTCGGGCTTTTCTATGTCCCCTATTGGGAAAATGACCTTTTCAAGTTGCTTTGCGCTGAGTTGGTTCAAAAAGTAGGTTTGGTCCTTGTTCTTGTCCTTTGCTTTTAACAAGTAGACTTTGCCGTCTTTGTGCTCCACCCTTGCATAGTGCCCCGTTGCGATATAGTCGGCACCAAGTTTTTCGGCAAACTTTAAGAATGGTCCAAACTTAATCTCGCGGTTGCAAAGCACATCGGGATTTGGCGTTCTCCCCTTCTTGTACTCTTCCAAGAACTCTTTGAAAACTAGTTCCATATATTCTTTTGCAAAGTTTATCGAGTAGTATGGAATGCCAAGTTTTCGCGAAACGGACTTAACATCCTCATAGTCGTCAATGGCGGTGCAAACTCCGTTGTCGTCCTCTTCTTCCCAGTTGTTCATAAAAAGACCAACGACGTTATATCCTTGCTGTTTTAAAAGAAGTGCGGAAACGGAGGAGTCCACTCCTCCGCTCATGCCAACAACAACGGTCTTACTTTCTTTCATGCTTATTCTTTTTGTCCCTTTTTCTAACGATTTTTTCAACGCGAGCCCTTTCTTTGTCTTTGAAAGCACTTCTGTCAAGGTCAACATACTTCTTGCCAATCTTTGCACGCGTTTCAACATTCAAGTTGGATATAAATTCCTCTTTCGAAATTCTGTATTTATACTTGTTGATGACCAGCATCACAAGGTCATAGACCCAAATTGCAACGGCAACAAATCCGCAACCGCCCCCAAGGAATATGCCAACATACTTATAAAGCACGGGCACGCTAACAACAATCATTGCTGTTATAAACAAGCCCATGGTCGTGAAACCTCGCTTGTAGTTCTTTCCGTAAAGGCTGTGCGCACCCATGTAGCCAAAGAAGATGCAAAGGAATATCATAACGCCACGGCTAATGCCAAACGGAGTCTTCGTTGAAGCCTTGTTGACCTCTTTCATAATCTTGCGCTTTGCAAGCATTCGGTCCGCCCACTTGTATATTTCCCACCACTTCAACTTCTCTTCTTTGACTTCTCCGCGCGCCTTTTTAACGCTGTAGGTGGGTGCTTCCACCCCCTCAAGAAAAGTCACGTCGCTGGTGTCGATGTTGTAGTCACCATTCTCGTCAACGGTGTACTTTGGCTCTTCTTTGAGTTTGCTCTTATGTTTGTGGCGTTTCTTTTTGTCCTCAAAAACAACCTTTCCAACCTCGCTGGAATCAATGCCACTTTCGGGGTCGCTCTTTTTTTCGGGCTCGTCAGAAGAAAAATCGCTCTTTTCTTTTTCTTTCTTTTCTTCCTCTTCAAGAACGCTCTCTATGGCCGGAGTTCCCTCTTTTTCTTTTTCAATCAAAACGCCAGTGTCAATCTTAATGCCACCGTCTTCTTTTGAAACAACTTGCTTTTCTTCTTTCAAGACCTCGCTGGGCTCTTCTTTTGATGGCTTTGTGCTTGACTTCTTTTCAAGCATTTCCTCCATCTTTTCGCGAGTGAGCCCGCACTTTGAACACTTGGTGTCGCTTTTCTTCACCCTGTTCATACATCTTGGACAAAACAAAATATTTTTAGCCATATTCCACCTTGCATAAATGATACCATATATTTTTGCAGTTTGTAAATTGTTTTAAAACGAAAAACGAGGTTTGACCCTCGTTTTAAGATATTTGTTATTTGTGGTCGACCGAAGCCATGTGCTCAATGAGGTCAAGCACCTTGCAAGAGTAGCCCCATTCGTTGTCGTACCAAGCAACGAGTTTTACGAATGTTGGATTGAGCATAATTCCCGCAGACGCATCAAAAATACAAGTGTTGCTGTCGCCAACAAGGTCGGTGGAAACAACGGCATCTTCGGTGTACTCAATAATTCCTTTATACTTGCCCTTGCTTGCCTTTTTCATGACCTCTTTTATCTCGTCATAGGTGGTTGGCTTTTCAAGTTTAACAGTGAGGTCAACAACGCTCACGTCTGGAGTTGGAACTCTGAACGCCATGCCAGTGAGTTTGCCATTGAGTTCAGGGATAACAACGCCAACAACCTTTGCAGCACCCGTTGATGCTGGAATGATATTGCAAAGCGCACTTCTTCCCCCTCTCCAATCCTTCTTTGAAGAGCCGTCAACTGTGAGT
>CANQEP010000038.1 GCA_947595235.1 uncultured Clostridia bacterium | reverse complement strand
CTTTGAGTGCCCCACTGATGATGGGGAAAGGTGGTGCGCAAGTACCAAAAGGGGAGATAAACCATCCACTAGTAATGGCAATTGAGAGTTTAGAAAGAAATTAAAAAGAAACGCAAAGGTGGGACATCTCAAATTAGAAATCAACTTTAAGTTCCCCGCTGATGACGGGGAAAGGTGGTGCCTTAGGCACCAAAAGGGGAGATACTGCAATCAGAAAGCAACTTTTAATTATGAATGAATAAAGGTATAGATTTTTTAAGTTAAAGTTTTTTCTAAAAATAAATTAACGTAAAAAGTTGATACTTTACCTCCCCTTTTGGTGCCAAAGGCACCACCTTTCCCCATCGACAGTGGGGAACTGGGAGTTGATACATTATTAAAATGTCAAACTTTTATGCTTCTATTTAATTAGTAAACTGAACTCTAAATTGACATTATAAAGTGGATGAAAAAATCACCCCTTTTGGTACTAGCGTACCACCTAATTCCCCCGTGGGAGGGGGCACTGAGAGTTGATATTTTATCCACGTAACAAAAAGGCGAGGGGAGAGCCCCTCGCGATTTTTGTTGAAATGTTATAAATGCTTTTTGTTGATATGTTATGAATTGTTTGGCGCGAGCCGATTATGGCTCGCAACTAAACATTATACAAATCCCTCTTTTGGAGTGGTGTCGTTTTCGTCGGTGGTCTTTGATTTGGCTTTCTTTGGCGCTTTCTTGATGTAGACTGCAACAATGGCGAATATTATCGCACCAACAAGAAGAATTGAGCTGAACACAAGGAAGAATGTTGCAAGAGTGAGGTTGTCGGCATCTTCGTCGGCGGTGCTGGTTGTGTCTGGAACAACAAAGTCTTTGACGACGGTTGTTTTGTCGTTTTCGTCGACAGCCTCAACAAGTTCGTTATAGTCGTCTTCACTTGAAACCTTGTTAAGTGACATTCCCGCAATAAGTGCAACGCCCGAAGTCTCGTTCTCTTCTTCGCCAAGCATGAAGGATATCCTAAAGCCCGAATACGACGATGTGCCCGTCTTTACAAGGGCGGTGAACTTGGTGTAGCCATTGTTATCCTGCTCGCCAACAAAGTCACCATGCTCGGTGTTGACATTCTTGAACCCAACGCTGATTGAGTCCATGGTTATGGTCAACCCTTTGCCCTCTGGAACGCCAATTGTCTTCACCCACAAAGTTATCTCGTAGTACGAAGAGGAGGTGAGGGTAGAGTTCTTGTTTGGATAGACGGTGGTTGAGTAGTCGGTGCTGTTATAAATCATCATGACGTTCTTTGACTTGACTGCGCTTGGTGCTGCCAACTGGTCTTTTGTGAGGGTCAAAGTGTCAGAAAGTTTAACAGAGTCATCGTCGGTGGTTGATGGGTCGTTATAGGTATCCAAGATGCCAAATTCGCCTTGAACCAACTCTTCATCGTCGTCTGCCTCTTTAAGGCTGTGAGAGAGTGAAGAGTAGTATGGCTTGCCTTCAACTTTTTCTTGGCTTGCCATAACAGAAACATCGCCGTCGAAGTCCACGAACCTAACTTTGTTGTCGTTTTGTTCCTTTATTGAAGGAGATTGCTCAAATTTTTCGGCATATTGCTCGTTAATGGTTATCTTGTCGTCTTTGTCGTCTGGGTTGTCTTTCTCTTCAAGTTGTTTGATGTTAACTTTTTGGAAGAACACCGTTCCGGTTGCATCTTTAACACCAAGTTCAAGGTACATTGACCTTGAAACCGAGCCAGTTCTTATAACGAATGTGTATGTTTGCCACTCGTCAGTGACGCTGTTGTCAAGAGTTATTTCAGAAACATGGTTGTCTTCATAGATAAGGTTTGCAAAGACTTTTCCGTCATCGCTGAATGCGGCGTCATTTACGCCCGCAACATAGACATCAAAGGTCAAAAGATAAACATTATTTGAAGAAAAGTTGTATGACGACGACTTGTAGCCAAAGTAGTGGCCTTTCCAGTCTTTTGGCAAGGCATTTTTCTCTTCATCTGTAAGATTGTCCTTGCTAGGAGAGTATATCGCAAGAACGTTGTCGCGAGGCATCACGATGGGCTCACCAAGGTATGTCTTTGTTGTTATTGGAACATTTGGGTTGCCAAGTTTTTGTTGGATGGTTACCATTTCTTCACTGTCGCTGTTTTTCTTGACGCGCATTTGAGTAAAGAATGTGTCATTTGTTGAAACAATACCTGCAACAACGCTTTCGCTTGAGTCGGTGAGTTTTGACCAGCCATATGGGTTGTATGGAATTTCGAAGTTGTCTGGGTCAGACTCGTTGGTCAAGATTGAGTTGAAGTTGCCGTTTTCTATTCTGCTTGATGGATAAGAAGAGGTTGGGGCAAGGTCAAACTTTTTCGCCGATGCTTGGTCGCGATAAATCTTTGACGAAATGCTTTCAAGACGGATGTTGTCGGCATATATAGTGCTGTTCGCGCAAGCCAAGATTGCAATTTGGAAAGTCGTGTTATAGAAGCAGTTGCCTTGGATATAGAAGGTTACTTCTGTCCAGTTGTTGGTGAAGTCGGAGTTGTCGGTGTATGGGGTTATCTTTTGAGACTTGACAATAGGGGAACCCTTGTCTCCGCTTTGACCAGTCTTTATCTTTGAAATCAACTTGACATATGCGCTGTCGTCGGCGGTTGTGCCTTTCAAATAGATGGTCAGCCTGTATGTTCTGAATTGCTGAACCGTGATATTTGCAGACAGCAAGCCAAGGTCGAATCTTTCGCTCTTGTTTTCAAGTTTCAAAATTTTGTTTTCAGGGTTGAAGGTGTTAAAGTGGTTCTTAACAACATTGCCCTCTTCGTCTTTAACGGTTTCGCCGTCCTCGTCCTTTTCTTCCTCTTCAATCTCGGTCTCTTCGCTAACAATAGACCATCCGAATTTTTGGTTATAGGTGTCTCTGATTTCGGCAAGGGCGTTTTCTGAACGGTCTTCAGTTCCCGCGTCACTTGTGTAGCGGCTGACATACTTTTCATATTGATATGCCGCATCGCCATCGGCAAGAGCCATGTAGCCGTCTTCGTTGTACATCTTCTCTTCAACGGTGATATCATTTTGGAAGTCGGCGTTAAGGCCGCTCAAAGTCAAGTCATATCTCAAAGAGTGCCAATCCACTTCGTGATTTTCTGGAAATTCTGTGCCGGTGATAACCCCGTTGCGGTAGTCGGTTTCTGAGATTTTTTGAACCAAGACTTTGTCAATAAAGACTGCACCAGTAACGGTATCCTTGGTGGTGTCTTCGCCAGCAATACTCTTTTCGCCCCCAAGGAAGAACGCAATGTTGAATGCGGTGGAGATTCCGTCGGTGTTGGTGTCGCTGATTGACTCGAAGAAGAGAAAGTATTGAGTCCACTCGTCGGTGCCCTTGTTCTCGATTGTTATGGTCTTGATGACCTTTTTGCCCGAATAGAGCACCATTGTTGCATCGGTGTCCTTTGTCCAAGCCCAGAACGAGAAGACATACCAACTGTCTTGTCCAAGCGATGGAAGGGTAGAACTTGTCTTGTATCCAAAGTATGAGTCTTCTTCAACTCTTATTGGAATGCGCCTGTTATATTGGTCCGTGCCGTCGATTTTTATGTAGTACTCACTTTTTATGCCGGCGTCTGCATTACTGCTATTCGACGAAAATTGCTCAGCCTCATAGATGAAGTTGTCGTCGCTGTCTTTTTTGTAGTCAGTGACGCCGTCTTTTGTTATCTCAATTCTTTTGAGGTAACCCGTGAAGCCATGGTAATTTTCTTTGTATTCATAAAGGTCGCCATTTCCTGCGGCATCTTCGGCGGTGTATACCTTTGGCACAAAAATGAAGTTGCCGTCGGCATCTTTTTCATAGACGATGTTGCCGTCTTTGTCGGTCTTGTCGACAGTGACCTTCTTTGGTGCCTCGTTTGCTTGAATGCTCATGGCATACTCTTGTTTTGTTTCGCCCTCTTCAAGCGTGAGAGAAGTGCCATCATAGAGAGTTGATGGTTTCAAGGAGTAGGTGTTATCGTATAAGTTGACATTATACTTCGAGGTATTAAAAGCGGTTTCAAGCGCGCTCTTGCTCGGAGCATTGGTGGTTTTTGACCAGCCGGTCTCAGTTGCAGAAAAGTCATAGGCTTGGTGTTCGCTTGGCTTGTACTCTGCGCTTGCAAGACTGCGGATTCCATTTGCAACACCAAATAATAGTGCCGTGTTTGAGCAAAGTAGCATTGCAATGGCTATTACAAATGATAAAATAAAGTTTTTGATTTTGTTTTGCGATTTGATTTTCATAAGCACTCCAAAGTAGATAAAATATTTAACTTTTATATTTTAATATATTAAACAATGAATTGCAATTCTTTTTCGAAATTTTTTACATTATTTTGCGCTTTAAACAAATAATAAAAGTATGAAAACATGGGTAAGGGTTGTTCTTTTAATATTTCTTGGACTCTTTGTTGGGTTTGTCAACGGATTTCTTGGCGCGGGAGGGGGAATGCTGGTCGTCCCTTGCATGCTCGCTATTTTGCCAATAGACCCAAAAGTTGCCCACGCAACGGCGATTTTGATAATTCTTCCAATATGCGTTGTCAGTGGGGTTATCTATGCCTTTAAGGGCGCGCTTGACATAAATGTTTTTTGGCCCTGCCTTGTGGGAACGCTTGTTGGCGGAATCTTGGGAACATTTATTTTGAAAAAACTTAAAAATGACATCATAACAGCAATTTTTAGCCTTGTCATGATTGCGGCGGGCGTCTTTATGATTGTTAAGGCGGTCGTCTGATGGATATTCTTTACTTTATCTTGATTGCCACCATTTCGGGCATATTCGCGGGAATGGGTATGGGCGGCGGAACTTTTCTTATTCCACTTCTCACTCTCTTTATGGCAACTCCCGCGTCGGTGGCACAATGCGTGAACCTTTTGGTGTTCGTGCCTATGGCAATTATAACCATTGTTATCTATGCTAAACAAAATCTCATAGATTTTAGATACTGGTGGATTGTCTCTTTGCCCGCGTGCATTGTCTCAAGCGTTGGCGCACTTGTTTCGCTGTCCATCTCGGGGAAGATAATAAAGGTCATTTTTGGTGGCTTTATCGCGGTTATTGGAGTTTTGCAAATCGCCGTGCTTATTATTAAGGTTATAAAATCTAATAAAAAATATAAAAAATAATAATTTATATTCCTAATTTGACTTTAATGGGTGTTTTTAGTTTACTTTAAATTTGTATTTTGTTAAAATAAATACAAAAATAAAGGGAAAAAGCATGGAAATTAAAGGGGTTAGAATCAAAAAAATTAACCGATACAAGCATGGCGAAGGAATATATGAACTAAGGCCACCCGAGTTTTTCTCTGTGCCACTTGTTGCAGATGACGGCGAGCAACCTCAAAGGGCAGTCAATGTTGGCGAGGGAGTGAAAGAGGGCTCACTTATTGCAAAGCCAAGTGGGAGATATGGCACATATGTTTATAGTCCATGTTCGGGCAAAGTTGTTGGCGTTGTGAAAAAACTTAACGCCAGTGGCATCGAGTGTGAACACGTTTTGATTGTTCGCGACCTTGGTGACGAAAAAGAGACCTTGGAGCCTCTTGACAGTTTTCATCAAGACCAAGAGCACCTTCTTAAAAGACTCTATGAGTCGGGAATGGTGGACAATTTCCCTCCATATGACCCGGCATACAAGAAGTATCTTCTAAAAAACAAGATAAAGACCCTTCTCATAAATGTCACCGAGGATGACCCGTACCTCTCGTCAGACAGCGCGCTTTTGGAGACCTACACAAAAGAGGTTGTTGAAGGCGCAAGACTGCTTCAAAAAGTTGCAAACGCAGAAAAGTTGGAGTTTGTTTTTTCAACCAACAATTCTGTTGCAAAAAGTGCACTTTCAACCTATTTGAAACAGAAAAAAGACAAGACCATAAAGATAAAGACTTATCCAAGTGTTTATCCTCTTAGAAACGCTAGGCTCATGGCATACTACGAAACTGGGGTGATGCTTCCAAAGGGGGCAAGAACGGCGCAAATGAGCATTATTGTTGACTGCGTCGCCAATTGCTACGACTTCTTTAAGGCGGTCACAAATGGGGAAGTGGTGACAAAAAAAGTGGTCACAATTGCGGGCAACAACACCCTTAGAAAAGGCAACTACTTCATAAGCAACGGAACCAGCATAAAGCACATTTTGAGCGTTGTTGGATACAAGGACAAATTCGTTGAAAATATGCTCGTTTATGGGGGTATTATGTCTGGCATAGCACAAGAAAGGCTCGATATTTCCGCGGGTCTTACTGCGTCTGTCATACTATTTTGCAATGAAGAAGAGTACTCAAGTGAGGGGGAAAGCCCTTGCATAAATTGTGGAAGATGTTTGGACTGTTGCCCAGTTAAGTTGAATGTTAAAAGGCTGGACGATGCCATTGTTGAAAGGAAATATTCTTATGCGAAAAAACTTGGAGTGACTGCGTGCATTGAATGCGGTGCGTGCAGTTATGTTTGCCCAGCAAGAAGGTATCTTGCTCAAAGGATGGGGTTTGCGAAAGACCTTGCCGAGGGCAAAAGGGGCAAGCGCCCTTCGTCTAGCGACTATGTTCTTGTTGAGGGTGAAGACCTTGAAAGAGACGACGAACTTGAAACGAGTGAAGAAAAAATCAACACCGCAAGTGAGCAACTTCCTGCAGTTGATGAGATGCTTAGCATACTGGCGAAAAAGACTGAGGAAGAGGCTAGTGTTGACGCGAAAAACAACGCAAGTAAAGATAATAAGGATACAGGGGGTAACAAATGAAAAACAAACTGACAGTTTCTCCGTCGCCACACATAGTTGGCAACTTATCCTCAAATATGATGATGTATGTCATGCTCGTTGCACTTGTGCCAACGGCAATTTCGGGCGTTGTTAACTTTGGCGTGCGCGCGCTATATATGATGCTCATTAGTGTTGCCTCGGCATATGTTTTTGAACTTGCATTTTGCTACTTAAAGGACAGAAAAATCAACTGGTTTGACTTTTCTAGCCTTGTGACGGGCTTTATCATCGCGCTGATACTCCCCGTTAACGCGCCACTTTACTTTCCAGTTATTGCAACATTTCTTGCAATAGTCATCTTCAAGGGCTGTTTTGGTGGAATCGGGAAGAACATCTTTAACCCATCTGCCGCCGCGCGCGTCATTCTTGGGCTGATTTTCACGGGACTGAGCCTTGAACTCTTTGTTGGAACGGGCCCTATTGAAAACGCCATGTCGCCACTGTCATACTTTATGCTGGGCGACTACTCTTCACTTACGATAAGGTCGCTATTTCTTGGCTCTGCACCAAACGCCATTGGAACGGCAAGTATCATTTGCATTTTGATTGCGGGCGTGTTCCTTATTCTGTTTAACATCATCGACCTCATCATTCCAATTTGCTCAGTTCTAACCTTCGTTGCAACCGTTTGGGTTGGCAAGGGGGCTGTTGCCATTGTTCCATACCTCTTTTCGGGGGGATTCATGTTCGCAACAATGTTCATGGTCACCGACCCAACAACAAGCCCATACACCGCGTGGGGCAAACTGTTCTATGGTCTTTTGTTCGGCTTTTTTGCTGGACTTATAAGAGTGCACTTTATCTTGGGAGAGACGGGCGTGTTTGTTGCCGTTTTGATAGTCAACTTGCTCACCCCACTTCTCAACAAGATTTTTGCACCGCACCCAATTGGGGTAAAGGGGAGGTAGTATGGAAAAAAATAGCCCTGTAAATTCTGTTTATCTTATAGCGCTGGCTGTCAGTTCAATTTTGCTTGTTGTTAACAGCCTTTATCAAGCGCTCATCTATTGCGCCGTTGTTGTTGCGGTGTTCCTTGTTTCTGTCTGCGTTGTTTCAATGATTGAAAAAGTTGCAGACAAGCACGTCAGATTTTTGATGTTCGCCCTTGTTTCTGCCGCGCTTATAACAATCATCAAAATTGTTTTTGGCTACATCAACGTCAAAGAAATTGTCCTTGCGGGCGAAAGCATTGAGTTCGCGTGCCTTCCATGCCTACTTCTTGCAATTGTTCCCATCTATTTTGAGAACAACATGAGCGTTAAAGAGTTTTTTGTTGACTCGCTTCTTATGAGCATGGGACTTGTTTTGATGCTTGCCCTCTATGGCGCTATTATCGAAATTTTGGGCCATGGAACAATCGCGAATGTGCAGATTTTCAAGGGTTTTGCGGGCGTCGAGTTCTTCACAAAGGCATATGGCGCGTTCCTTGTTATTGGCATTTTGACAATACTTTTCAACATCGTGAGAAGAACGTACCTCAAAAAGACAAGAAGATACAATATGCTTGTTGAGAAGTATAAAGTGCAAATTCGCGAAATACGCGACACACAACTTAGAGTTCGCGCGGGCGAGAGGAGGGACTACAATGAATGAGTTTGCAGCAGTTGCTTTAACGGCGATATTTTCTTCGAATATCATATCCTCAGCGGGCGTTGGAACTGCCACTTTGCAGTCTGAGAAAAGAAGTTTTTGGTTCATGGTCGTAAGTTCGCTTTGCGTCATCGTTTCAACCATACTTTCGGGGCTTTTGGTCTCGGTTTTGAACACCTATGTGTTCGCAAAATTTGACCTTGAATATCTTAGGCTGTTCGTTGCCGTTTTGCTTGCCGTTATAATGGCGTTTTTGTCAAGAACAATTCTCAAATTCGCCTCGCAAGAAATGTTCTATCTCTATGAAAAAAGTTATTCGTTCCCAATCCAAACAGCCATCAACGTTGGAACAATTTTGGTCATCAACTATGCAACAACCTTCCTTAAAATCATGTTCGAACTTGCAATGTTCTGCGTTGGATTCTTGCTTGTGCAAATTCTGTTCTATGCCCTTTATGAAAGGCTGGACAGCGTCAATTCGCTCAAGCCCGCAAGAAATATTCCGCTGATGTTCTTTACACTTTCAATAGTCGGCATAATCTTGTACGTTGTCGGGCTCATTCTCTAGGAGGACAAATGATGGTAAAAGTATTGATAATTATTGGTATCTTGATTGTTTCTGTGGGCGTTGTTGCGCTCATCGCTTACCTTGCGCACAAAAAACGCAACCTTTCAACCGACACCGACTTTGTGAGGAACCTTCTTCCGGGTGTGGATTGCTCCATGTGTGGAGAGAAGAACTGCACCGAGTTCGCAAAAAAGATAACCGCGGGCACAAAAGACCCCGATATGTGCAAACTAATAAAGCCCAATAACGCCGAGAAAATTCGTCGTTACTTCAAGCCAAAGCAAGTCCAGTCTGCAAAAGTTGTTGCAATGGTGAGATGCAAAGGGGGGCATCGCGCCGAGGACAAATTCAACTATGTTGGAGCAAAGAGTTGCGCCATCGAAGAGAGGTTGCATTCGGGTTGCAAGGCTTGTAAGTTCGCGTGCCTTGGCTGTGGTGACTGCGTTGAAGCGTGCAGATATCGTGCCATAAAAATCAACGACAAAGGTACCGCCGAGGTCATAAGAGGCAAGTGCGTGGGCTGTGGCGCGTGCGTCAATGTTTGCCCAAATGGACTAATAACCATGAACAAAATTTCTCTTTCGGTTGGGGTCATCTGTAACAACCAAAGTAGTGAGCCGGGGATTGAAAAAAAGTGCGCCGTTGGTTGCACCCATTGTGGCAACTGCATAAAGGTCTGCCCCGTAGGTGCCGTCAAGGTTGTCGATAACGTTCCCGTTATCGACCCCGACAAATGTATTGAGTGTTATAAGTGTGTTATGGTGTGCCCTAATCACTGCATCTCCCGATTATAGGGCGACATTTACACCTAGGGCTGCGTTTC
>CANQEP010000037.1 GCA_947595235.1 uncultured Clostridia bacterium | reverse complement strand
GAAGGGGTCCCCGCGGAGTGAGAGTAGCGAAATTCGTGGGGAGAGGAGAAGGTTTGTGGGGTCGGGGTGGATTGCCTTGGGGCGAGCCGACGAGACGAGGTGAAACTTCGACGAAAACTCCTGCCTGAAATTTTTCCTTTTCTTTCTTCTTGTACTAAATCTCGCCCCGAAAAACGTTCCTTGAATTGATTACTTTTGAAAATCAATCGGTTGCGTTTCTGTCGGGCGGGGTCGCACAGTCATTTGTGTTATTGGGTACAATAAATTAAAGAAATCAACTTTATCCCCGATTATGTATACTTTGTAGTATAAAGTAGCGGTGGCGACGCATGTTACGTAGACGGAACTCGGTTGAGATTCGGCGACACGAGCCCATTAGAGGTGAGTAGTCATGGTATCCGTCCCGCTTTGCATTTGGCAATTTAGTAGTACAACAAAAAGCGCTCCAATTGTGGAGCACTTTTTTGTTGGAGTGTTTGTCTACCAGTTGAAACGGCCAATTTTTTTGGTGTAGATTTCGCCTTCGCCACTTTGGTCTTTGATGGTGGTGCCAACATACTCAAAGCCGAGTTTTCGGCAAAAGAGCGAGGCTTGGTCTGTCCAAACATACACCTCGTGGTAGCCAAGTTCGCGAAGTTTGTTTATGGCGGCCTCAACAAGTTTTGTGCCGTAGTATTTGCGTCGGTACTTTTCCAAGATGAGAGCGTCGGTTATCCACGGACCTTCACTTCGCCCCTTGATGTTCTTCTCTTTTAAAACGCAAAAACCAACAATGTTCATGCCCTCATAGAGCGCGATGCCAAGCGGGAGTTTCCGTCCGCTGTAAAGGTTTTTGAACTTTGAAAAAGACACCGACTTGACCATGTGTGGGTTATAGTAAGACCAGTGAGCATAGTGCTCGTCAACAATTTTCATTAGGTCTTGTTCGCTGATGTCTGCAAAAAGTCTTGTTATCATAAGTGTACCTCATTTTTCGCAAAATTGCGTGAATTTTAGTGAAATTTGCGTGTAAAAACGGCAAAAATGCAGAAAATTTTAAATTTTTTAAGTTTTTAGTTGGTTATTTTGCGTTTTTTAGCGCCTCAACTGCAAGGTTGATTATCTTTGTTCTAAGTTTTATGCGGTCATAAAATCTAGACTCCCAAACAACGCCGTCGTTATAGTCGCTGTAATACAGAAGACAAGAATATTCAACGCCCCTTGCTTTTGCAACTGCGGCAAGGCTTGCGGTTTCCATTTCAACACCAGTCGCTCCGTCTTTTATGCGGGCAGCAATTCGCTTTGGCGTTTCGCGATAAATGGCATCGGTCGTCCAAACGGTGGACTTAACATAGTCAACTTTATGCGCTTTCAAGGTTTTTTCGAGCGCATTGTTCAGCCGTTCGCTGGTGCTAACATATCGACTTGGGGCAAGGTAGTGGTAGCTTGTGCCCTCGTCGCGAATTGCTTTTGTTGGGATGATGAAACTTTCAATGTCGCCACGCGTTATGGCTCCGCACGAGCCCACGCCGATGAAGTGCTTTATCCCAACATAAATAAGTTCTTCCATAAGGTTGGTGGCCGCCGCGCCCCCAAGTGGTGACATTGCGATGAGCACCTTTTTGTCGTAGAGGTAGACGGGTGAAATTGTGCTTGCCGACAAAAATTCATAGACGAGTTCGCACTTGCTTTGAATTTCGCCAAGCTCATTGAAGTGACGAGGAAAAAACAACAAACACTTGTCAATTCCAAGTTGCTTGATTTTTTCAAAGCGCCAAAATTCCTTTTTTCCATTCGCAAAAAACAAGTCAAGGTTGGTCATTTCGTCGCCGAAAAATTCGGTTATTGGAGCATCAGTCTTCTTTGTCATAATTCTCCTTTTGTTTCGAGCATGCTCTCAAAAACTTTATAGATATCTGGGTTGGTCTTCTTCACCGCAACGGGGCGCGAGTTCTCGTTAAGAAAGCAGTGTGAGGACTTTGCAGTGCAAACAATTTCGTCACCGCGCTTCATAACATACTCAATTTCAACCCGCGCGGGCGTGAGGTTGGTGACCTTTGTTTCAATGTCCAAAATGTCGCCATAGGTGGTGGTCTTTTTGTAGTCTAGGCTGACCGAAATTGTTGGAATAAAAATCTTGTTTTCTTCCATTTTATCGTAGCCATAGCCCGCCTGCTCAAGGGCATACGAACGCGCCTCTTCCATGAACCTAACATAGTTCGAGTGGTGGGTGATGCCCATCTTGTCTGTTTCGTAGTACTGAATTTTGTGTTGATACATTCCAGCCTCCTAGTTGTTGATTATTGCAAGAATTTCGTCCAGGCTCTTCCTTGGGGTAACGTGCCTTGGCTCAGCAATTTCGCCAACCGCCATTGCACAAATCAGCCGATTGCCGTCATCAATAAAATTTTCATACTTCGTGCCCCTAAGATGCTTTTGGATGTAGGTGGACAACTCTTTATGAACAAAGTATGTGTCGGCAATCCAAAGGCTACCAAGTCCAAGGTCAGTCGCGGTCAGTGCCATATGTTCAACTGCAGCCCCAATTGATAGAAGTGCCGAGATGTTACGAATTTTGTCTTTGTCGATGTAGTCGCTATTTTCAAAAACAAGTATGATTGCCGGGCAACTTTCAAGAATTTTTGCGGTGGCATAGATGCTTGCGTGCCCCCTAAATTTGGGGTCATCTTTGTGAGAGAGGTAGTAGTTTGCCATTATTGAAGAAATTTCTTTGCTCTCTGTTTCGGTCTTGATGCAAACAAATTTCCACGGTTGTTCATTTTTTGCCGACGGCGCCAACCTTGCCCCCTCAACAATCTTTTTTATGGTCTCATCGCTTAACGGAGTGGGGAGGTATGATCTGCATGAATGTCTCTCTTTTAAAACATCAATAAATTGCATTTTGAAATTTCCTTTGTAAAATATTTATCATTTTGACGCGTTTTATACAAATAAGATTTTAAAAATCGTTATTTTGCACTCTTTCGATACATTTTTTGTAGGCTGGCAACATATGTGGTTCAGTGGACCTTTCAAGAAGTTCATCGAATGTCAGCCAAGCAACTGCGCTGTTTTCGTCGGCCTCAATGTGAGTTGTTTCTTTCTCGTCTGCCTCAAAAAGATATGTCACATTAAGGTGCACATGAGCGGGAACAAACTTGCCGCGTCTTATGTGGCTTTTAACGGCAAGGCTTTCAAGAGTGATTGGCATTTCGCTAAGGGGCTTGAAGTGTTTCAGCGAGGTTTCTTCTTTCACTTCTTTTTGCGCAACGAACATCATGTCGTCGTCGCCGTCAGCATGCCCGCCAACCCAACTCCAAGAGTTGTAGATTTTGTGAAAAACGCAAAGCACTTTTGTGTGCTCCTTGTTGATGACAAACGCCGAACTTGTTAGGTGGCAGAGTTGATTGTCTCTTGTCAAAATTTGGTCTTTCTTTTCACAGTCAATGAAAAATTGTTTGTCTTCTGCCTCTTGCTCGTTGTATGGCACATAATTTTTTATCATCTCAATAGTCTTGCTCATATTTCCCTCACAAAAAAGTATATCACCTCAAAAAATTTTTGTCATTAAAAATAGCCCCTTCAAAAAAAGAATAGACAAAACTTGAAACAAATGCTAAAATCTTATTGTTGCGACCGCAATTGGATGCGACCGACTTGTTGGTCGCGCCGTGCAACCGCAATAAGGTGTTTTGGGAAAAACTTAATATAACAAATAAATTAAACATATGGAGAGGTGTCCGAGCGGTTTTCGTCAAAACAAACTTGCGCTTTTGGACAAATCGTCGTATACTAGATTTGCCCATGGCGGCAATTTTGTTTCTCCTCTCCCCATAAACTTCGCTTTTCTCACTTTATGGGGACCCCGTTGCACCTTAAACCTTTTAGTTGCGACCAACTTGTTGGTCGCGCCGTACAACCGCAATTTATCTCATAATTTTGGCTAAAACCTGCGAATAAGAACCATTGGCACAGCAATAGTGTAGCCAAGAACCTTATTCTTGATTTTATCTCAAAATTCTGAGCAACTTGCTGCCCTAGGGTGTTTGAATGGGTCGGTTCAAAGGGAAAGAAGTGGATTTTTATTTAAATCAACTCCCCATAAACCTCGCTTTTCTCACTTTATGGGGACCCCGTTGCACCTTAAACCACGGCAAGGTGTTTGGGAAAAACTTAATATTATTTATAAAATTAAACATATGGAGAGGTGTCCGAGTGGTTTAAGGTGCAACCCTGGAAAGGTTGTGTACGGGAAACCGTACCACGAGTTCGAATCTCGTCCTCTCCGCCAGCGTCGAGGGCGCAGCCCTCATATTGGCCCAAGGGGATTGGGCACAAGTGCCCAGTCCCCTTGGGTCTCACCTCAGACTGGCCCTCTATGGGCTCCGAGGCACGAGCGCCGAAATACGTGACGCTCAATCCCGCGAAGTGGGGCAGTGTGGGCTTTCGCTACTTGGTCACTACGTTCCTTGCGAATCTCGTCCTCTCCGCCAGACTTTTATTTGTAATAGAATCAAGACAAATAATGCGTTAAAAATGCCAAACTAAAGTTTACTGAAAATATAAAGTTAAAAAAGAGGAATTATTATGAAGAATGATTATAGACATTTACAACAAGTGCTGCTAGATAAGATCAAAAGAAGTCCCAATATATATGGGGCATTAACATCACTTGGAGTTGAAAAAAATTATGGTCGTGCACTAGATCCTCAGATTGTCAAAAATATTAGGCAAACTTTGGCATCTTTTGAGGAGCACAACCGTGGGAAAAACCAATATTTTAGAGAGAAAAAAGAGGCAGAAAACGAAAGTTTTATATTTTTTGAGCACAATAACAATCCAAGCGGGAGGCTTGGCAGTAAAGACTTAAAAACAAGAATTTATATTCCCATTAGTGAAAACGCAAACAACGACGAAGTTGTCACAAAATGCTTTAAAGAACTTAACAAACTTGGTTTCAACTATACGGGTAAACTTTCTAAAGTTTACAGAAACGATTCTTTGATGTTTGAGTTTGACAGCAAACAAGAGGCACGAAAATTTGCGCAAAGTATATACCCACAAATTCAAAGTTCTTTGGGCGTGCACAACCCGTTTATTAAAGACTACCATGGCCTTGGGGTTTTGGATTTTACTTTCGATCCAACCAAAGAAAGTTATACGAGTATACTTTCGGAATATTTGGAAAAGTATCAGTCATACTGCGTTAGAAATGACAAGGAGTTTTCGCCAAGAGAACTAAGGCAGTTCATTAAAGATAAACGTGGGGCAGAAAGCGCACGTGCTGAAACTTGTGACTATATTATAAGTTCAATTGATGAACCCGAAATAGAAAAGTTTACTTCACAAGCCAACAATGGTGTTCAAACAGCAAAAGAGCAATATGTTCCAGCATCATCACTTAGTGACCCGCTAGAAAAATGTAAGGCAGATTTTGAAAAATATGCGCTTGTTTCCACTAAAAATGGTTTTGAAGTAAAAAATAGAAAAACTGGCAAAATCATTCAACCCAGCAGTGAATTTACGGCAGAAAATATTGATGATTTAAAAGCCACTTTAGGGTTCATGAAGTTATTCATGGACGCTCACGATAAAACTATTTCACATTCTTTTACCAAAACAAAAAATGGTTATGACGAACAAGTTTATAATCGTGCAGTTTCCAATGAGGGGAAATATACTTTGGCTGCCCTTGTTAGTACTATGCGAAATATTGTATATAACGGCAATGAATTAAGTGGGCAAAAAATTATTGATGGTGTCAAGGACAACTTTAGTGAGTTTTCTTCTTCTGGCAGGGTTGTTCATGAAATGTTTTCAGCTTTTTCACAAGGCAAACAAAACGCCCTAAATGCGGGAAAACTTCAAGAGTATGAAAATTTGCAAAAACTTGCAAAAAACTTTTTGGCAGATGTTGGCAACAACCCTAAATTTGCTTCAATAAAAGCACCTAGCAAAGACAACGACTAAAAATACAACACAATAATTAACAATTTATCATTTGTTGCTTGGTTGATTTAGAAATTTTGAACAAAATGGTCATAGAATAAAAACAAAAACATATAATCAACCCAAGGAGATTGGGCGCAAGTGCCCAATATCCTTCGGTCTCAAATTGGGTTGCCCAAGAGTTCTTTAAACGCGCCAATAATTTGGCGCGCTTTTTAGTGGTTGACGTTTTTGCTGTACATTTTTTTGCCGTGGTAAAAGGTTCTAAGTTTGTCAAGGCACATGTCTGTTTGCTTGAAGTTGAAACCATAGGTGTTTAGTTCGTTTATCAAAAGTTCGCGCTGTTTTTCTGGCGAAAAGTCGTTATAATCATTATTATTATAGTAAACCAAGAGCCCAAGATGCAAAATGTCTTGCAGTTGAATGTATGTTTTCATCCCTTCTTTTCGGTAGTGGAGATCAAACTTGATTGTGTCAAAAACTTTGGTGTAGCCTTGACTTTTTAGTTCTTTTTCTTTCTGCAACATTTTTTCATTGTTGCCAAGCGGAGCCGTGTTGATGCCTCCGCCAGACATGCGAAGCCTTGTGCACTTGTCTTTGATTTGCTTTTCGGTAAGGCCGTCAAAATTTGTGTTTTTTGCATAATAAAGGTCGTGTGTTATGCACGCAAACACAAGTTCCAAACCATGTTTTTGCAACATATCATGATAATAAATTATCTGCTTTTCAAGAGGGAAGCCCACTTCTACAATTTCTCTTTCCATATTATATTTATAGCACAATATTTATTTTCATCAAAGTGTTTTTCTTGCGAGTTTCAACAATCTTGCTCTTTGTCAAGCGGTAAATGAACGGGCCGCTAATAATAGTGACCTCAAATTGAACTGGCAAAGGGCATTTGTGGTTTTTATTAAAAGCGCTTTGATTTTGCGAAGAGGTGTAGTATTATATTGTTAAAGGAAATGAGGATATGAGACAAAAGTTTATTGATAAAGTTTATATGCGCGAGGTTTTGGACAAGAAGTGGTATCTTGAAAAAGACGAGAAACTTAACGGGTACATTGCGCTTAAGTATGTTAAGGAAATTTCCAAGCCCTTGACCGCTTTTTGCAATGGGAAAAAGTACGTGGGACTTGACAAGGGGTATTCGATTCTGGAGTATGTGCCACTTGACAGAAATTATAACTGCAGAGTTTTCTTTGATGACAAAAATATGCCACTGTGCTTCTATTTTGACATCAACAACGGCTCGGGGATTGAAAATGACATCCCGTGGTATGACGATTTGTATTTGGACGTGACCATGGAGTGCCCAACCATTACTGACATGGGCTACTACATCCGTTTGGACGACGAAAATGAGTTCAAAATGGCAAAAAAAGAGGGGAAAATCGACGAGAACACATATTTAAAGGGCTACAATACTGCCACAAGCCTAATGCAAGAACTAAGGGAACACAAAAACGACATTGTTAATAGGTGTCAATTTGACTTGTACAGAATAAAGTCCCTATTAAACATTAGCAATTTTGACTGACAAGGACCCTAGGGGCGCAAGAAAAGTCTAAACCAAGGATGTTGGTGGGGTTAAGGGCGTAAAAAAAGAGAGATGCGATAATCTCTCTTTTTTTGCGCTAGTTCGCCGAAGTGAAGGTGACGACAATTTTGGTTATCAGGATGTTTATAAATGGGTCATCTTCATGCTCATGGATTGAAATTCTGCCGTTTGTGCTGAATTGAAGAACAATGTCGGGCTCACTGCTCCAAGATGAGGCGTAGAAGTAGAAAGTATTGTCATAAATGTAGTTGCCAACCACAAATTCTGGCTGGTTGCCACTTATGTCTAGGTAGCAAATCAAAACATCTTCAGAGTAGATTGCAACGCGGATGTTGATGTTTGAAGTGTCGGGGTTATACATTTTGTTAAGGTCGAAATCAACATTGACTTTTTCTGTACGGTCTTCGCCCAGAATGTCACTTTCAACATTTATTCCGCCAGCATACGCATCGCCATTTGCCTCGAACTCAATCGTGCGATATTCAATGTTTGAAAGTTTGACCTCCATGGACTTTGCTTGCTCGTAGTTCACTCTCACAGTGAGTTGGGTGATATCATTGTTGATGTAGATGTAGTAATAGACAAGGCCATCGTCGACTCCGTCAGTTGGCAGAATAGGGTATGATTCAGCCTCGGCATACTTTATGTCAAACAAATATGCGCCCGCAAGTTGCCCGTCGCCCGAAATTTTTTGAAGGAAGTCTTGCCCCAAAACGAACTCTTTTGTGTAGGTCTTCTCTCCAAGGGTTATGGTGAAGGTGAAGCGCTCAAACATGCCAATATTGTTCACCGTAAAGCCAAATGGGTCATATGTGCCACTGCCACCTCTCACTGTATAAACACGAGCGTGTTTTGTGTTGCCGCCTTCAATGAAGTTGCTCAAAAAGAGGTTGTCGTTCCCTTGCCAAAAATCAAGTTCGCTTGAATATACAACTTCTTTAACGCCCTCTAAGTTGTCTTTTTCCTTAATTGTGTTTCTGTCAACGCCAATTTCGAACCTTTCGGCATACTCGTCGGCATAGGTCTCTGGAGTGTCATATTCGCCGATAACAATGGTGTAGGTTAAGATTTCGCCCGTGCCGTCATTGGTGGTTTCGAAAGTGGTTGCAACCGTTTTTCCATTTATTTGGAATTTAATTTTTGAAAAGTCCAACACTTGCTTTATAAGGTCCTCATGGCCACCAGCATCAACATCTGTGAACTTATACTTTATGGTGAGCGGTTGCCCATAATTTTTTCGTGGTAAGTTGGTGTTTTGCCATTCACCATTTGCGCCACTTTGCCAGCCAATGCGTTCAAAGTAGAGGTCCACCGCGCTGTAGGAAACGTCGTCAAACGTGCCAACAATCACGCTTCCAGAGTTGTCGTATACTTGGGCAGAGACATATTCGAGTCCGTCAAAACTCATTTTTATGGTACGCTCGTTGCCAAGGTACTCGGTTTGGTAGTCAAAGGCGTAGACTTTTTGCCCGTCAAGTTCGGCAACGCGCATTATTGGACGGCGGTAGTTTGCAAGGCCAAGGGCATATTCCATAGTCACTTTGCTGTAGGGAAGAGTCTTGCCTTCGTTGTCGTATTTGAGGTATAGGGTGAAGGTCTCTTGGGTCATGTCGGCGTTTATGTACTTGCCGGCAAGGTTGAACTGCCTTGTGTTACTTTGCTCTCTCACTATTGGCATAAAGCCCGAGATGAGTTTGTTGTTTGTGGGGTTTGTTTCTTTGTTTTCGACCCAGATTTGAGAATGGTCAAGAATGTCGCGAACCCTCGGGTCGGTGCTGTTAACTTGGCTGTCATTCAAAAGCGCAAGTTCAATTTGATTTACGCGTGGCTTTGGCTTTGAGATAACAAAGTTATAGTCAATGCTTTCGGCAAAAGGGATGTTGATGAAAAAGTGCTGGTCGCTGGTGTCATTGTCCCTCTTTGTTATGTTGAAGGGCTTGCCGTTCTTTTCGCTAACATCCAAATCGACCGCGTAAATGTCATCGAGGAAAATGTCCACAACAAAGTTGTCGTCGTTTTTTGTTTTTTCGGGACCAAACACTGCCGTTATGCTGTTGTCTGTTTCCGAAAAATTTGAATAGCCGGGACCGGTGAACGAAAAATACATATTCCCAGAAATGTCGTCGCGAGTGAACCTGTCGTATTCAATATTTATTGTGCCTTGAACGGTCACCGCCTTTTTGCCACAAGCCGAAAAGCACGCTCCACAAAGAATTATGCAAATAACAAGGCTCAAAACTCCAAAAAATTTCTTTGCCATAGTCTCTCCTTTATCCACTATATATTTCTAGTGTACCACAATATCCCTCATTTTAACAACCAAAAACGCGCCACTTAAATCAACACAACCCACAATATGCTCGTTTTTTCGCCGTATTTTCTTGTTTCGCGCGGAAGAAGGCATAGAGAAAACTCGGCAAATATATGCCGAGTTGACTTTTGTGGGGTGAGGGTGAGTATGAATCAACACGCACTCAAGGATGAATAAAGGGTTGTTACTATGTATCAATTTGACATTTAAAAAGGAGTAATTTGTAAAATTACTCCTTTTTACTTTATTTCGTTTATTGTTTTTTTGTTTGACACA
>CANQEP010000036.1 GCA_947595235.1 uncultured Clostridia bacterium | reverse complement strand
GTTTGTTGTGTTGGCTTGGGTGCTTATGTGGATTGGGAGTTTTGGTGCGCTGTTTTTAATGACCTCAAAAACGCCAAGGTCAGACACCAACACGCCGTCGGTCTTGATTTTGTAGAGGAATTTCGCGTACTCATTAAGCCCCTCAAAGTCTCTGTTGTGGGCATAGACATTGATTGTTACATAGACTTTTTTGCCCAGGGAATGAACTTTCTTTATGGCAATTTCAAGTTCTTCGTTCGTGAAGTTTGAACTCATCGCCCTAAGACCGTAGTTCTTGCCCGCAAGATAAACGGCGTCCGCACCAAAGTGCAGAGCGGTTTCAAGTTTTTCCATGTCGCCCGCAGGCGCAAGCAATTCAACTTTTTCCATTTTTCTTCCTTTATTTAACAATTATTTCTAGCATTCCGTCTTCGATGTTGTGAAGAGTATATTTTTCGATTGCGGGATGATGTTCAACAGCGTCCAAGAACATTTCAAGGCGCTTGACGATTGTTTTGTACCTTCTTGGCATCTCACTTTTGTCGCCCCGAACAAATCCGCGAAAGAGCACGTTGTCCACCAAGATTGTGCCACCATGCTTTGTCAAAATCAAGAGGCTTTCAAGCATCTTTATGTACTGCGCCTTGGGGCCGTCAAGGAAAATGAAATCAAACTTTCCAGCATTTTCGTCGTCAAGAGCGAGCATGGAAACATAGTAGTCGCAGTCCTCCAAAACCACTGTTGCGCGGTCGCCAAAGCCCGCACTCTCAAAATTGGCTCTTGCCTCTTTGACCTTGTAGTCGTCGTGCTCGATTGTTAAAAGGTGAGCCTCTTTGCTGGCTTCAAGCATGAGCATTCCGCTGTAGCCAACCGCAGTGCCAATTTCCAAAATGTTTCTTGGTTGCAATCTTGAAACGATGTCAACAAGCATTTTGTGGCTCTCTTCACGAATTATTGGGAGCCCTCGCCTCTCTGCTCTATTGCGAAATTCTTTTTCTTCGTCCATTCTACACCTTGAAAATTATTGGGAGTATCATTGGGGTTCTCATGGTTCTTTTATAGAAGAAGTTCCTAAGAGGCTTGCGGATTTGGTTTCTAAGTTCGCTGAAATCTTTGTCCTCTTTAAAGTCCATTGTCGCCAAAGTGTCTTTCAAAATTGCGGTTGCCTCTTCGGTTAACTGCTCTGCCTCGGCGTTATAAACAAAGCCACGAGTTATCATGTATGGTTCACTTGTGAGTTCACCACTTTGCGCAGAAACGCCAATAACAACTATGCACAAGCCATCTTCTGAAAGTAGTTTTCTGTCACGAAGAACAACGCTGCCAACATCGCCAATTCCAAGTCCGTCAACCAAAAGTTCGCCCGCTGGAACAGCCCCCTTCTTTGCCATGGAGTTCTTTGTTACCTCAACAACCATGCCAATTTCTGGGATGAGCATGTTGTATTTGTCCATGCCAAGGCTTTCAGCAAGCAAGCAATGTTCTTTGAGGTGACGATACTCGCCGTGGATTGGGATGAAGAACTTTGGATGCAAGAGCGCATGGATTGTCTTTATCTCTTCTTGGCAAGCGTGCCCCGAAACGTGGACATTGTCGTGGATGACGATGGCGCCCTTTCGGTAGAGGTTGTTGATGACCTTGTTGACTGAATTTTCGTTGCCGGGGATTGGTGTTGACGAGAAAATTACAGTATCGTTGTCGCCAATTTCAATCTTGCTAAATTCCCCATTTGCAAGTCTTGAAAGCGCCGACCTTGACTCGCCTTGGCTACCAGTTGAGAGCACAAGCACGTTCTTGTCGTCAAGCATTCCGACCTTGTCAACGTCTATGAACACGTTTTTGTCGAACTTGAACTCGCCTATTTTCATGCCCGCGTCAATGTTGTTTATCATGCTTCGCCCAACAACAGCAACGCGCCTGTTATACTTGATGGCAAGGTCAATAATTTGCTGAATACGGTAGATGTTGCTTGCGAATGTGGCAACAAAAATTCGCCTTGTTGCGTGCTCAATGAAGATGTCTTCAAGTTTTTCGCCTACCGTTCTTTCGCTCATGGTGTAGCCGGGGCGCTCAATGTTTGTGCTTTCGCCAAGCAAGAGCAAAACCCCTTTGTCGCCAATCTCGGCAATGCGTGGAAGGTCAATTTTTTCGCCGTCTATTGGAGTGTAGTCAATTTTAAAGTCGCCCGTGTTATAGACAATTCCAACTGGCGTTGTTATGGCAAAAGAGAACGCCCCCGCAATGGAGTGGTTGACCTTTATGAACTCAACGCTAAAGCACCCCGCCTTAACAACGTCGCGCGCGTTGACAACGAACTCTTTAACACCAGTTATCTTGTGCTCATGGAGTTTGTTTTCAAGAAGTGTAAGAGTGAGACGCGAGCCATAGACGGGCGCGTTGACCTCTTTCAAAAGATATGGAAGGCTACCAATGTGGTCCTCGTGGCCATGGGTTATGAAAATTCCCTTGACCCTTGACGCGTTCTCTCTGAGGTATGTGAAGTCAGGGATAACAAGGTCAATCCCGGGGAGGTCGTCACCAGGGAACCCGAGACCGCTGTCCATAACGATGATGTCATCGCCATATTCAAGGGCGGTGATGTTCTTTCCTATTTCACCAATTCCACCAAGAAAGATGACTTTTAGCGCGTTTTTGTTGGTTCCAGCCTTCAAAGGCAATGTTGCGTGCTCCTTTTCTTCTTTTACGGCGCGTGGCTTTCGCGGTTTTTTTGCGCCAATAGAAATTGCCTTGTTCTGTTCGGGAACGGCAAAAACTCGTTTTTTCACTTTTGGATTTGATGCAGCCACTTCAATGGTCGCAGTGGACTTGGTTGCAGCGACCTTTTCGGGAGTAACTTTGGCTGGCTTTTCTGCCTTTTTTGTCTCCTTCTTTGGCGCCTTTGTTCTTGGCTTGTGTTCACCAAGTGGCTTTTTCTTTTTTTCGTTTGATGTGCCCGATAAAAATTTGTCAATTCTGTCCATAATAAAATAAATCTCCTAATAAATTATAATTGCTTTTCTTATTTTTCAATATGATTTTCTTCTCCAAGAGGAGTAACAATGACCGTGCTAGAAACATAGTATCTGTCGCCCTTCGCACCAAAGTATGCGCAAAGTTGGAATACGGCAACAAACACCATGCTTGCTGGAAGGGTAATTATGAGCGCAACGCCAAGAGTGAATAGCCCAAGAAGAACGTTAATCAAAACAAGGGTCAAAACAACAACAAGTGCGTTACTGAAAATGCGCGCAAATTTTTTGAGGATGGTCTTTGCTCCAAGGAAAAATGCTTTAAATGCCGAGCCTCCGCTTTCAAGAAGTTTGCCCGCCATTGCAGTGAAGAGCGAAAGTTCTATGCTTGAAAGAACAACCAAGACAAGTATGACTGCAAACAGTCCAAGAAGGATTGAAAGTGGAGATGTGACGGTCTTAAAGAACGTGTAGAGTGTTAAAAATTTTAATAGTGCGAATGGTATCTTCAAAACCCACTTTGCAAGTGAGAACCTGAGGCTTGTGCCAAGTGTTGAGATGAGGGTTCGAGTGTAGCCAATGGTGGTGAAACTTGTCATCTTCATGAACATGAGGTTAGAAACGGTGAACAATGAGATGTTTTTAAGAATTTGAAAAACCACAAAAAGTGTTACGAACAGTCCTGTTATGCTGAGCCACAAATCTCCAAGCGACGACGAGATGACTTCCATAAAGTGGTTGGCAGTGTTGGTTATGCTAGAGAGCACTTCCTTTGGCGCCGTGTAGATGTTTTCAAAAATTCCACGAATTTCAGTCAGCACGCCCGCGCTGTCTAATGTCTTTATTATTGGCCGAGAAACGCCATATGATACGCCAATGACAAGAAGACACACAACAAGCATATACAAAAGTTGTTTCCAGACCAGACTAAAGTTGGAGGTTAAAAGTTTTACAGAATTTTTATAAGACATAAAATCCCCTTAAAAGATACATTTGATATTTAAAAAAACTTAACACTTGAAGTAAGTATAATATACCGATCAAAAAAAATCAAGCAAATCAAACAAAAATAACTGCGCATAAAAAAACGGGGGAATTTCTCCCCCGCCAATTATTTTGCTTCAAGGTATGCAAGAAGTTGCTTGTATCTGTTTGAGCCCATCAAGTTCTCAAACTCCTTGTTTCGCGTAAGAAGGTCGATGGCATAGTCTTTGTCAATTGAGTCAACATAATTTTTCATGTACTCATATTGATTGTCCTTAATTTGCTCCTTTGCATAGTCAACGCCGTACTTGTCTTTAAGTTCGGTGGTTTGCTTTTGCCTTTGAAGTTTTTGGTCATCAAGTTTGAGTTTGTACTCTGCCTCCAACTTTTCAACATTATTGTTGAACTCAATAGCCTGTTGCTTTTGCTTGTTGTAGTCATCTTTAACGCTTTGGATTTTTTCATTAAGTTCCATAGCGTATTCAATGTCAAGGTCGTCAAGAGCCCTTTCCTTTTCGTTTTCGAGTTCGCTAATTTTGTTTTCGGTATAAGTCAAGTTGTCGTTGATATCCTTTAAGATGTTTGCCAGTTCGTTTGCTCTTGAGCCCTCCAAATTGGCAACTTGACCAATGATAACGCTTGAGCGCGCAAGCCCACGCTTTAATGCTTGGTTTTCGGTCTCTTTAATAGAGTTATCAAATATCTCGTTAACACTCTCTTTTTGACTTTCGGCTTGCTTTTTGTTTTCTTCACTTTGCTTAAGCAAGTTGTCTATTTGTTTTTCAAAACTGTCATTTGTGGATTGCTTTTTGGTGTTATATTTTGATGCAAGCGAATTTTTTGCAAGTTCGCTAAGTTCATCGTCGGTCTTCTCTTCAAACTCAACTTTTTGAAGATTTAAACTCTCGGGTGCATCAACTTCTCCACCTTGAGCGCCCCTTCTTTCAATTTCTTTAAGGTCATTCAAAACGTCTTGAACACTTTTTCCTTTTGGTGATGTGCTCTCACTTGATAACTTTTTTTGATTTAGTTGCTCTTTTAGTTTTCGCTCAAAAAGGTCTTTTACAATATCCCCACTCATATTATTCTCCTTTGGTGATTTTTGCCAAATTTTCTGTTATATTGGCAATTTTTGCATACTTTTGCGCCTCATCAATATATGATTTTGCGTTTTTTATAAATACCCTACTCATTTGTTACTCCCATGCTTTTGTCAATTCTTGTTGCAATAAAACTCTCGTCAAGAGGTATAACTTCACTGTATGGATAAGTGTTGCTCTTTAATGTAAGCGTTAGGTTGTCCCCATCAATTTTCACTTCTTTTTTCATTATGCCTTTAAGATAAAAGTATATTGAAATTGTGTCTTTGTTGTTCATTATCGCAGAGATGTTTGAGCCCTTTCCAAACTTTGAAACTCTTGTTGAAAACGTCATAACTTAACATCTCCAAGTGACGAGAACGCACTTATGTTAACATTCTCTTTCTTTATGCGACTTATTGGCGCGTTAGATGTGGTGCTTATTGTTCCCACTGCGTTATTAAACTTTAAAGTGAGAATTGCCTTAACTCCCTCAAGGTCGCCCGAGCCAATGAGGTCATACTTTTTCTGCGACACTTCGTAGTCTGTATTGGCGCTGTCAACAAAGTCAATTCTTGCATACTCTTTTGGCATTGCAAGACCATAAACTTTGCTAGAGGTGAAGACAAGAAGCATATCAAAAACAAACTCAAAGTCCTTTATCTCTTCAAAGTTAACTGACAAAAAGCCCTTTTCAAACTCTGTTGCTTCACCCTCCTCGTGGAAGTTTCTTATTGAGTAGTCGCTGTCACTATTTTTAATTATCATATAGTTGCCATCTTTTGAAAAATAGTGCTTTTCTCCATGCGGAAGTTCATCGCCCCCCGAAGTGAGGTTTGGATAATAGTAGACAACAAGATATGGAAAAATGCTCTTTTCTGCAATGAGTGCTCTTCCCGCTGCCAAGAAACTTGTTCCCCCAGACATGAGAGAGAAGACAATTTGCCCGTCTTTTCCATATTTTGACGTGCTTTCATAGAACTCTTCAACAAGATATTGCGTTTTTGAGTTGATTTCATTGGTCAAAAGCCCAATAAATGCCTCAGAAAACGCACTTTTGCTCACTGAGAAGACGTGTTTTGCTGTCGTTAGCCTTGGTCTTTCCACTCTGTCGTTATATTCCTCGCCCGAGCCTTTGGTGAATCTTATGACCAACGGAGTTTGTGTTTCGTTGTTTATGATGACCCCAAGAATGATTGTGTTGTTTGCCTTCACGCAGTCTGCCTCAATCCAATCATATGGGTAGACTGTGAGGTTATAGTTAGTGAGTTTAACCGACCTTTCAACTGCCGAGCCTTCCACAATGTCAAAAATTCTTATGTATGGCTCAGTCGTGTAGAGCGCGACAATAACATCATCCAATATGAAAAAGTCAAAGATACTACTTGCGGGAATTTGCGTCGCACTAAGTTGCTTGAAAGTGTAGTTCTCATTTTTGTAGAGGTGCACAAGCGAGTCGATAAATGCAATCATCTTGCCGTCGGGCGAAACATATCGCTTTGTTGACGCGCTATACGTTTGACCGAATGGATTTTCTATTCTGTCCGAAAGGTTTTTGCAATACTTTGTAAGAAAGAAGTTCTCCACCGCGGCGCCCGATTTTTTCAGCGACGTAACCTCTTTAACATTTTTACCAAGTTCAATAATTTGGCTCTTTGTTGAGGTTAAGGTCTCGGTCACGTCTTTTGGAGGGTTAAGTTCCAACGCGTTATACCTTAGGCATGCCTCACCGTTAAACACCATGACAATTTCTTCGGTTGCGCCTTCACCAAGTTCGGCAGAAAAAGTTATTTCGTAGCCGTCTTGCAACTGCTTTAGTGCCATGTTGCACATGACGGCATCTGTCATGTCGGGCGTAACTCTGTCTATATTTTCATTTTCATAGAGGTTATTGCCCTTGACTGCGTAGAGTTTGTTTTCTCCGCCCGAGTTTTCGCCAAGAAGTCTGCCAATAAACTTGTTGTTGCCGCGGATGAAAAGCGCAGAGGTTTGACTGGTCAGTTCAAGGTATATGGTAACTCGAATTTGCAAACTGTCACCCTCTCGGCGAGTCATTGTAACAACATTTCCCTCTTTGTCGGTCAAAAGAACGTGGTCGTAGATGTCGGGGTCAAAGTCGTCAGTGGCGCAAAGTCCAAGTTCGCTGAAACTGAAAGTTCCCTGGTAGCCGTCGTCGATGTCCACAAGTTTCTTTATAAAGAGCGTTCCCTTTGTTGGGTCAAAGTTGTACTCTTCGGTCTGCGCGGCGAAGGTCTTTGCATAGGTGGAAAGTTTTTTTGCGTTTTCGTCGAGTTTCTCTTTGCCCGTGCCAATTGCGATGTGGGATGTGTATTGCTCTAACCTTGATATTTTTGTGAATACGCCTTTAAGAAGCGTGTTGTATGCAATGATAGTTTGCCCTCTTAGGGTTATTTCAAATTTGTTGTGTAGTCTTATATTCATATTATTCTCCTATGTCCACTGGAAAATATACCAATCTTCCCGCCGTTGTCATCTTTAGCGCTGAACTTCCACCAATCAAATAACTGGTGAGAAGTCCCGATTTTGTAGCCGATGAACCATATCCCGAAATTCCGACATAACCATTAGCCTGCATCCTTGTCTCGTCGCAGAAACCTTGGTCGGACGAACTTGTATACTTGCTTGAGTCGCCACCAATATGAAAAAATCCAAGGTCGTTCGAGGCGTTTATGTCCTTTGCAACATAGAAATATATTTCTGACGGAGTATACTCGTCAAGAACGGGCACAAACTTGCTTGTTCCTTCAGGGTCATAGGCTCCTTCGGGGTCGTATGGGTCAATAACATAGACCTTTCTGTCCGCGTCACACCTTATGCCCGACATAACCTGTTGCCTTGCTCCAAAAAGGTTCTCAAGTCCAAACAACTTGTTTGCGTGCTGGGCGGTGGTCGACTGGATTTTTCCGTAGTACATTCCCTTGTCGTCGCAAAGTCCGTTGTATATCTTTATCGAGTCTGAACGGTACAAACTTGAGTAGTAGTTGGCACTTTTTGTCGTTCTGAACATGATGATATACATTATTTGTATAAGATACATGAGCCTATATGTCATGAACTCAAAGTTCTCGCGAGGGTCCATGGTGCGCAAATACTTATAGAAGTTGGCAATTGTTGCCGGGGTTGTTCCCGTCGAGATATATGCTCCCGAGAATGAGTGAAAGCCCTCAGTTTTGCAGTCGCCAGTGGAAAGATAAACGCCGATATACACCTTGTCAAGTTCCTTTCCCTTGTAGACAAACGCATCCTTTGTGAAGCCGGGGAACTCGCGGTTTGCGATGTTAAGAAGAATGTCGCCCGTTTCGGGGTCACGCGCAATGCGGTAATAAATCTTTGGGAATTCCACCATAACGTCGCCCACACTTTTGTCGGTTATGTTAGACGGTGTTCCGTCCTCAAACTCGGCGTAGTTGTCTTTGTTAAGATAGCCAACCACCTTCCCGTCCTTTATGATGCAAGGCCTAAGGCTGTCAAATGGCCACCTGTCAAGCCAGCCGTTGTCTTGCAAAACACCCGTTGTTGTGTCCATGACTGCGGGAGTAAAGTTTGCAGCGTCATCAGTGTAGGTAGCCCATTCAAGCGGTTTTTTGAAGTTCGCAAGGTCAATTCTAACTCCATAGTTTATTGGAGGAACGATTTTATACTTGTCCGCGCCAAGGTTCGCGCTAAGATTAAGGTGCTCATTTGCCACTCTTTCAAAAACCTCGTCATATTGAAACACAGACTTGAGGTCAAGGCTAAGGTCAAGGCTGAGGTTTTCAACAAGTTTGCTTTTGAACGCGCCCATGTCGATATACTTCTTGACTGCAACAAGGTAGTCGGCTTTAAGATACTCGCTGATTTTCCCCGTTGAGACCTCAATGAGCGACCTTGCGATGTAGTTCGAACCATTTTTGTTCGCTGCTATGATATAGACAATTTCGCTCTCGGGGTGGCTGACGGCGTAGATGTCGGTGTACTCACCCTTTGGCAAAGTAAGTGGCCTTTCAACAACCTCGCCTTCGGCTCTTAATGTTTTATAAAAACAAGTGCCATTTTTAATGAGCAAAATGAGGTTGGTGTCATTCATTTGCGAGGGGCAAGTGCACGCAAAAACGCTGTCGACATTCTTTGCAACAAGCCTTTCCTCCCTTGACGGGAACGAAGAGACATACAAGTTTTTGTTCTCATCTATGCGATAGAGGTTTATGTTGCTGTTTTCAAAACTTGCCTTGCAAAAACAATGCCCTCTTGCCTCGCCATAGAATGTGAAGTCCTCAAAACTAAATGTCTTTTTTTCAAGACTGGTGCGAAGATAGTATAGTTTGCCGTCATCTATATATGAAATAAGGGCAGAAGTTTCGTCCACCTTCATAGCCCTGAACTCAATGTCTGCATTTGCACTCTCGCCTTTTGCTCCAAGAACAACAAAGTCCACGCTCTTAACCGTTGCAGAAAGTGGCGAAGTCCCCGTCAGAAGAAGTTCAACTTTTAAAGAGTTGGCGTTAAGAGGTGAAAAGGTCTTTATTATCATGAAGTCGCCCTCTCCATTTTCAAAAGCCTTTGTGTCCTCGCTTATGATAAGGCCGTTAACAATCAAACTTGACTTGACATTTCCCGCGGAGGAGACTCTAAGGTGGATGTTTGCTTGAAAGCACACGCTCTCTGACTGGGCGTCAAATTCGGGGAACTCAATTCTCACACTACTAAGTCCGTCAAAATCTTGGTTTATGTTTGGCTTGCTAAGTTCAAGATATGAAGAATATCCATTTGTGTTTTTTGAAAGCGAATTGATGCGACTTTCAAGTTCGTATATTTTTAGATATGCTGATTTGCCGTAGTCCATAGTCCCTCCCTAAAAATATGATTTTGACTTTATGAACTCAAAACCAAGATTTTTTATACTGCAAATATTGTCGTCGCTTGTCAGCCTAAACGAGAATTCAAACATTGGCAAACTGACTCTTTTCGCCTGTGGCCTGTCTTTCCCTTTGAAGGTGAAAGACTTAACCTTGCCGTCACAAAAAATATCCAACTTAACCTCTCCGCTCGTTTCAATAAATATCTTTCTTAGGCAGTTTTTGTTGTGCCCGTTTGTCAGTTTTGTTTTTGGTGAAATCCACACTTTTTTCAGCGGATTTGCCAAAAATGATGCGGAATTACATAGTAAAGTTGGCAAAAATGCGTTTTTTTCGTCATCCGAAACAAGTGCAACGACCCCACCTAGTGCCTCAATGGTGCTAAGGCTAATAACATTCAC
>CANQEP010000035.1 GCA_947595235.1 uncultured Clostridia bacterium | reverse complement strand
CCCCGACCCCACAAAACTTCTCCTCTCCCCACGAACTTCGCTACTCTCACTCCGCGGGGACCCCTTGTTTAAATGACTGTCTGGAAAATTTTTTAAAAACGCAGTTAGAGGCGTAAATGTTGTCGTCTAAGACTTAGAGGGCGAAATTTAGTACAAGAAGAAAGAAAACAAAAAATCTCAGGCAGGAGTTTATTAAAACATAAATGACTGTCTGAGATTTTTTCTTTTCTGCACTTCTTGGGCTAAATGTTGCCGCCTAAGAGTTCATCCAGCGAGAGAGGGGCCCACGTATAGCATATAATATGCCGATGAGGACAATGATTGCAAAAAAGCCGATGCAACCATTAACTAATATCTTTTGCATTTTGGCGCGTTCTTCGGTGTCTTTTGCCTTTGCGAATCTGTAGCCAACGATAACGCCATAGATGGCGCCAAGAGCAATAACAACCCCTAGTGCGTATGGACCAATCAACGAAATTGCATTATAAAGTGGGTCAACGGCGCTTGCGCCTGTCCCGGATGCAAGAATGCTTATTAGATTTGAAAAACCAAGCATTTACCTTTCCTCTCATTTATATTAGATAAATCTTATCACTTTGAGAGCAAACTTGTAAAGCATAAATTGCTTTATTTATAAAATTTATTGAAATTCAGGTCAAGATTGTTTGCCTATATTTTTCAAAAGTGTATAATATATCTAGAAAAAAGGAGTAGCACTATATGGCAGACGAAAAAGGTAGATCAAAACTTAAAGACTATGTGATTAACTTTGTTGTTTTTGGACTTGTGTCGCTTGTTTTATCTTTCCTTATTGCGTCCATTTTGACGTGTCTTATGGACGACAAGGCAATCAATTTCAAGAACTTTATTAACAACATATTTGATGGCAGTGCGGCGATGCTTGGGTTCATTATCTTTGCGATAATGATGCTTTTTGTTATCATATATGTTCCAAAGGGGAGCAAAGGTGGCCTTAAAGGTAAAGACAAGATGGAGAATCAGCGATTCTTGAATGACAACGAACTTGACAAGACCTTTAAGCATTGTTACTATGACGAACTCAAAAACTTCTCGCACGTTGGCGTTCCGTTTAGGGCAGTTTTGAAAAACCACAGAATAAAGATTCACTTCACCCCCGACTGCCATACTCTTATCATAGGTGCTACTGGTACTGGTAAAACCGTATCGTTTATTGAACCAGCCCTTCAAATTTTGTCAAGCCTTAAGAACAAGCCAAGTCTGTTCATCACTGACGCCAAGGGCGAACTTTATTCTCACCACTCTCAAAAACTTAAAGACGCGGGCTATAATCTTCTCCTTTTGGACCTCACCGAGCCCTATAACTCCATTCAGTGGAACCCACTTGAGAATATCTACGACAACTGGCAGCGTCAACTTCACCTTGAAGAGGAGATTTTGAAACACAGCAACGACCCCGTTAAGAACTACAACTTTATCAAGGTTGGCGACGTCAGCGACGATGAGTGGTACGAGTTTGACGGCAAGGCATTTGCAACTCTAAAGCAAGCGCTTGTTGAAGTTGAAGTTGGAAAGTCCAAACTTCGCGACGACTGTATGGAAAACCTCACCGATATTGCCTCGGCAATTTGTACCATTGAAAGCGACAAAGAAAAAAGTTGGGAGCAAGGTGCAAGAGACTACTTCTTGGCAGTTCTTATCGCCATGCTTGAAGACAGCGAGAACGATGCTCTTGGCATGACAAGAGAGCGCTTTAACTTCTTCAATGCCTACAAAATTGCCATGAACAAGGAAGAAGACTACGAAGTTGTTAAGCAATACTTTGCGGGAAGAAGTCCACTTTCAAAAACTCGCCAACTTTCTGCAAACATAACCCAAACAAACGCAAAGACCACTCGTGACGGCTATATGTCCACCCTCAACACAAAACTTTCAATGTTTGCCGACAATGGTATTGGTTTCTTGACTTGCAAAAACAATGTTGACTTCTATAACTTCGACGAACAGCCAACCGCATTCTTTATTAAGATTCCCGACGAGCGTCAAACTCGTTATACCCTTGCCTCGGTTTGTATTTCTCAAGCCTACAAGCAATTTGTTGCCAAAGCAAGAGCCAACGAAAAGACCAACAGCGACAAGATGGCGCACCTCAAAAGGCCTGTCCTCTACCTCATGGATGAGTTTGCCAACCTTCCAAAGGTTAACGAACTTGACAAGATAATCACCGTTGCCCGTTCGCGTTGGATATACCTCAACATGGCAATTCAGTCATATTCGCAACTTCAAAACGTTTATGGAAAAGAGATTTCCGACATCGTTAGAGGTAACTGCAAGGCAACGATATACATGGGAACTCCCGACCTTTTAACAAGAAAAGAGTTCTCGGAGGAACTTGGCTCCTACACCATTGAGACCTCAAGCCGTTCAACCGCCGACAAGAAAGACAAAAATGGTGGCGGAAACTCAACCAGCACGCAACTTCAAACCGTTCCACTTGTCTATCCTTCTGACCTTGACAAAATACCTCTTGGCGAAAATATAACAAAGATTTTCCAAAACTACCCAGTGCGCTCAATGATAACTCCATACTTCAAGTGCACCGACATCTACCAAATTGGAAAGTATGAGCAACCATTCATTCCGGGAAGAAGAATGAACGAGCAAGAAGTGTTCTATGACATCAAGCGTCGCAACAAACTTGTTTTGACCTATGACGAATAGATGCGTCCCCCATCGTGGGGACGTTTTCTTTTGATGCTTTATATTTTGATACTTTTTAAAGTTAAGAATAAAACTTATATATTATATATCAAACTATAAATATATTACATATACCCCCTCAAATGTTTGCTAAGAGTGTTTTCTGTGTGGTATAATTCGTTTAAGGTAAAAAATGAAAAAGTTTGGTGGATTTGTTTTAACAACTTTAATTGCAGTCATAATGGTGGTTGCCGCTTTTTGTTTGCCAACAAAGGTCAGCATAAACCTTGATGAGCAAAAAAATGAAGAAACTGCCTCGGCGTACTATGTTCCCCCATCGTTTTTTGACAGCGTCAAAATTGCTTGTGAAGAGAACGGCAATCTTCTTGGCAGAGAACTTAAAACAAAAGACTTCGATGACCCAGAATTTGGCACCGACGACGTTAACGCCGTCTTCCGCACAACAAAGACTGTCACCATCTACCTTGACCACGAAGTTGCCTATGGCGAAACTTTGTCAATCACGGCAAACGGCAATCCTATCGTCACCAACAACGTTGCCTCAATAGAAAATCCTCATGTGCAAAAGTTCGGCAACCTGAACTATTATGTTTTCAGCATCAACGACATTGACCCCGCAAACTCAAAAGAATTAACAACAAAAATCAGCATTTCATACCGAATTAACAATCAAACCATGAACTTCACGTTCTCGCTTATACAAATCTATGTTTCGGGTAGCATTTTTGACTATCTTAAAATCAGTCAAGACGGCAATGGCGACGACCTTGGCTACACCTTTACAGCCAAAGACTTTGTCGACACAAAAGTCAACTCCAGCGCCCCCGCAACACTCTATACAAACAGAACAATAACAATCTATGTCGACACTTCTGCCCTTTCGCTTGACACGGGCGACACCTACACTCTTATCGACGGCTCAACCTATCTTGCGCGCAACGGAATCGTGGTGAGCGACGGCAATCAAAGACTTCACGAAATCAACGGCAAAAATTACTTTGTTTTTGACATAACCGAACTTGAAAGTGACACAGCAACAAGAATATTCTTCAGTGTTACGCATGGTGGCGAGACCAACACCTTTGAGTTCATGCTTGTTCAAACTCTTACTAACTTCCAAAGGGGGGGCATCTCTTGGAGTTTCAACGAGAACAACGCGACCGAGAAAGTCATCACCTCCCCATCGTTTGAGCACACATATTCGCCAATAACTTTGTATCTTCCTTCGGCGTCTGAACTCAACCCAATAACCGTAAGATTCACATATTGCGGTGAGGTTTTTGAGATTTACAAAAAGGGCGACACGCTCTATAACCCATCACTTGAGGCAGAGAACAAAGATGGAAAATTGCCATTTAAGAACATGACATTCGACGTTTCGGGAACCTATACCGTCGAAATTTTTGACAAAACCTACAACAAAAACAACTCTGCAAACAATTATATGGTCTATGTTTTTAACGTAGAGAACAGCACCACCGAACTTGACCGCTTCTATTTTAATGCCCACCTTGAAGACGGAACAATAATCATGAACCGACAAATAACCAACGAAAAGACGTCGGTTGAGTTTGTCAACATCAACAATCCGCGAATTCTTGAGCAAATTCAAAGAATTGAAGTTGAAAGAATTGCAAGAACTGCCAACGAGAATATCAGCACCACCACCACATATCTTGAATCTCAAATCCGCGACATCATTCAAAACCAAAACAGCACCCTCTCGTTTGAAGAGGACGGAAACTATTCAATAAGAGTCTATACCCACGACTCGCTCAGCACGGCGTCAAAGACCTTCAACTTTAGAATTTTGAAAAACATTAGTAACCAATTTATCATCGACAACACCGAATACAACGTTGATGACGATGCTCTTGACAACGAGACAAGGCGCGTTAACATCACCCGAACAACCACCACCTCATATGAAAGCAAGACCTGCCCAGTAACCAGTAGAACCTCGTATGAGTTCTATATCTTGATAGCAAGGTCAGCACCAAGAATTGACGGAGTTAACGACAAAGCAAGAGTTTCGGGCAACGTTGACCTCACGGTTTCGGGTGTTGGAAAGTTGCAAGTCACCATAACCCAAGACGGAAAGACCACCACTCGCGAGTTTGACACCGAAGAGGGCAACACCGCGAACAACCACCTTCTACAAACCTTCTCTACTCCGGGGCACTATGTTATTTCAATTCAAGACGAGATGGGCAGTATCATGACAAAGAGTTTCACAATAAAAGTAAAAATGAACACCGCTGCAATGATACTTTTAATTATCGCCGGCGTTGTTGTTGCCCTTGTTATTGTGTTCATCATCTTCTCTCGAATGAGAGTCAAAGTGCGCTAATTGTTTAGGTTGCGACTCGTTTACGAGTTGCATCAAAAAAATGCCCCCGAAGTAAGGGGCACTTTTTATTGACGCGAGAAAAATGCAAATGAGAGTTTTTGAAGACAATTAGAAAGGAGTCTCAAAGTAGGACGCATAAAATCGTCCATCCACCCCAAGTGCCCCCGAAGAAAAGGGGTCCCCGCGGAGTGAGAGTAGCGAAGTTCGTGGGGAGAGGAGAAGTTTTGTGGGGTCGGGGCGGGTTGCCCATGGGGTAAGCCGACGAGACGAGGTAAAACTTCGACGAGGAAAGGTGGTACGCTAGTACCAAAAGGGGTGATTAAATATCAACTTATCACGGCAATAGATATATTGAATGGAAATTGAAAAGAAACACAAAAGTTAGACACAAAAAATAGATATCCTCATCAACTCCCGCGCATAAAAAATCCACGGAATTGTTCCGTGGATGTGTTGGTTAGTTTACTTTGAGGCTTTCTTTGTGGTCTTCTTTGCGGGTTCTTCTGCGGTAGCCTTCTTGGTTGTTTTCTTTGCGGGCTTTTCTTCAGCGGTGGCCTTCTTTGCAGTTTTCTTTGCAACAGGCTTTGCCTCTTCTTTTACTTCTTCAGCCTTTGGCTCTTCAACCTTCTCTTCTTTTGGGGCAACTTTCTTTGCTTTTGCGGTTGCAACTGCAATATACTTCGAAGAAACTTCAGCCTTCTTTCTGTCGGCCTTGTTCTTGTGGATAATTCCGCGTGTTACACTTTCATCAAGCAAAGAAACCGTTACTGGATACAACTTCTTCACAAGTTCCTTGTTCCCCTCGCTAACTGCAGCATTAAACTTCTTTAGCGCTGTTGCAAGTTCAGACTTGTACCCCTTGTTAACCGCTCTGCTCGCTTCACTTAATTCAACTCTCTTTTTTGCAGATTTTATGTTTGGCATGATTTTTACTCCTTAGATATTCTAACGAGTGTTATTTTAACACACACTTATGAGTTTTGCAAGTAAAAAATATAATTTCTATAAATTTTTAATTTTCTCCAATATTTCGCCATACCTCTCTGCCATTTCTTCACCGCTGGTGGTCATTATTTTAACGCCCCCACTCCCCTTTTCATTCAACTTATTGTTCTCTTTTAATAGCGCAAGAACTCTCCTCGCAACCCCGTTGTTGCCGTCAAAGACCTTGACATTTAGCCTTCTTTTAAGTTCACTTCTAACATAGCAATAGTGCGTGCACCCAAGAACAAGCGCGTCGACCTTTGGATGCTTTTTAATGGCGCTTGCGATATACTTTTCATATTTTGAAAGGTCAAAACACTTGCCCTCGGTCAAGGACTTTTCTATGTCACTGGCAAGGCTCTTTATTGGAAGTTTAAAGACTTTACCCTTTGCGTTGTCGCACAAGGTTTTTAGCCGTTTTTGACGGCTGGTAGCCCTTGTTGAAATGACCAAAATCTGCTTTGAAGTGCTATTTTTCATGGCAAGGTTGATTGCGGGTTCAGTTCCAACAATATCAATGTCATATCGGCGCCTAAACTCCTTTATGGCGCAAGTTGTGAGCGTGTTGCAAGCGAACACCAACATCTTTATCTTGCGCCTTGCAAAGACCTCTTTCAGTGCCCCATCAACAAGCCGAATGATTTCCTCTTTTGACCTGTTCCCATATGGGCAATTTTTGTTGTCGGCAAGGTATATGTACCTTTCATTTGGAAGGAGTTTCATGGTCTCAAAAAGCGTGGTCAGTCCCCCAACCCCGCTGTCAAAAAACAAGATGCTCCCGTTGTCCATAATAATAACTTACGCGCGCCCAAGAAAAAACGTGAAAGAAAAAGAGTTATAAAAACTCTTTATTCTTCTTTGTCTTTGTCCTTTTCGTCATCGCCCTCTTTTTTGTTCTTGTCTTGCGTGTCGCGTTTGATTTTTTGGTCGATGGCATTGCTCAAAACCTCGTCATCTTCGCCAAGGTTCTCAACAATTCTAATGACTATGTGCTCAACGTCTTTCCCGCTCGCCCTTTCACGACTCTTCTTTTGAAGTTGAAGGTACGTGAGGTAATAGATGAATATGAACACAATAAGTAGCATCGCGGTTATAAAGGCGGGAAGTTTTTCGTTCATATAGGCAGTTTCAAAGGCGTTCGCGCCGTTATTTTTGAGCATTTGGCTCAAGAAATTGCCGTCTTTTAAGAGGGTGTCAATTGCAAGTTGGATGTGTGCCAAGTTGTCAAGGTAGTTTGCGCGGTTTTCCTTGATATACTCCAACGTGTCGTTCTCGGTGAATGTGATATTATCGTCCTTGTTAGACTCGTTCTGACCCGCCGTTAAAAAGTTCTCGTAGTTTCCGCTAAAGAAGTTCAAAACATTTATCTTTCTTGCCATGAAGATGGCGTGGTCGCTCTCAAGCCCGACGTGTGAGTAGTTGAGGCCATTGGGGCTCTCTTGATAGAAGTCAACGATATTCTCGTGCTTGAACTCTTTAAAATCATAGTCTTTAAGAATGTCAAAATAATATCTCTGTTGCGATGAGACATACTCGTTAACATACATATACGTGTAGTCGCCAAGGGCAATGCGGTCAAGATTGATGAAAAGCAAAGTGTTTGACGCCTCTTCGTCCGACATCCCGCGAGAGTGGTATCTTGCGCCCGCATAGTCGTTTGAGCCCGCACCAAAGAAGATAAGTTCAATGCCAAAGCCAAGGTCCTCGACCTTGTCAAGAGAGGACGCCAGCGAAAGAATAGTGGCAACCGAGGCCGCGTTGTCGTTCACGCCATCCGAGACAATGCCAACGCCCACACCACGGTCTTCTTTCCTTGTGTCGGCAACGAAAGTAGTGTCGTAGTGCGCTGCAATGATGACCTTTTTCCCGCCACTTGCACTGCTGTCTTTTCTGTAGACAATGTTTTGCGAGGTGTAGCCAATTGAGTCCACATTGCTAACAAACTCGAACTCCTCAATGCCGTCCACGGTCGAAGAGTTGTTGACGGGCTTGAAGTTTGTCAAGTTGTCAAGTTGGGACTTTATATACTCGGCGGCATGGCGCTCAGAGACACTGCCCGCAACCCTATATGCTCTCTCTTTCCTTGTAACACCGCTCTCCACAAAATCAGACAAGATGGATTCGATGCTGTTTTTTGCCCTTTCAAACCCGCTGACAGCATAGGTAGTGCCTTCGGCGTGGGCAACAGACATGGTTGAAGGCGCGCCCACAAAGAAGAGCAAACTAATAAGTAAAAACGCAAAAAATCTCTTCATAGAACACCTACCATCAACAAAACAACTCGGTAGATTTCATAGATGATGACTGGGAACGCAAGTGTTTTGAAAACAAATTGACCAACAAGTGGCTCAACATACGACTTTTCAAGGTGGAAGTATAGTCCAAAAATGAACAAGAAGTTGAAACTCAGTTCAAAAATGCAAAGGTAGACAGTCAAATATGGAAAGAAGAATCTAAGGTTAAACAAAAAACCCAAGATAACGTTTCGAATGAGGTACCAAAGCCTAAATTTGTCTTTCATGACGTTCTTTGGAATCATGAAAGAGTATATAGAAAAACCAATCAAAAATCTGTAGATATAAAAGAGTATCTCAAAGACAAAATAGTCCAAAACGCCTTTCAAAATAATGCCAAAAACAAGGTAGGTGTCCCCTTGCAAAAGTGCGATTTCTGTCACGCTGGCAACAGAGGTGTACAAGTTGAGCCAAATAAAAGACAAGAACACGAGCAAAGGAAGGATACTACTGAGTATGCTCTTCTTCCCGTGGATGTATATGTTGTTCACCGTGTTTTGCATTTTATCCCCTTATCTTTAGTATATTTAAAGTTGCCAATTTTATAGCAACATCCTCTTTTATTTTGCCCATCTTGATGTTCCGATCAGCCTCATAGAGCATGTCAACAATTGTCTTGAGTTTCTTTGGAGTGAAGTATTTAACTTGACCGCGCATCATTTTAATGGCATAGGAGTTGACCCCCAAAAGGTTGCCAAGTTCGTCGTCGGTCTTGTCTTTGTTGATGCTAATAAATAGCGCGCGCCTATAATTGTTGTAAAGTGGAGTAAGAATTGAAAAGCCCGAACGGTTTCGCATTAGTGAGTAGACAAGGTCAAGCGCTTTCGTTTTCTCCCCCCTTGCAATAAACTCGCCAAGTTCAAAGACTTGATACTCCTTGTCTTCAACAACAAGACTCTTAACGTCATCTTCACTTATCTCGTTCTCGCCCGCAAAACTTATGAGTTTTTCAAGTTCGCTATTTATTCTTGCCATGTCATTATTGCAAAAAAGTATAATTTTGTCTAGCGCTTTGTCACTAATTTTTGAATTTTCCTTCTCCACACGGCTTTTGAGCACCTTTTTTAGCACATCGGGTGAAAGTTTTGCGCAGTCCACAAGTTCAGCATACTGCAAATAAGGTTTCAAAGCCTCAATGCCGTCCAAATTAAAAAAGACCAAAATGCTCTCTTTCATTGGATTTTTCAAATACTCAAGCAACTCATCCTTGCCCGCCTTTGACTTTGTTTTTGACGAAAAGTCGTTGACCACAACAAGCCTATATCTGTCGCAAAAAGGAAAAATGCTCACCGCACGAGCAATCTCCTCTTTCGAGGTGCTGTCGCCACTTAAAATGACCTCATTCATCTGTGGCATGGTTATTTTAAGCGCGTCACGAATTTGCTTGAGCGCGGTGTAGCAAAGAAACCTGTCGTTGCCATTTATTATATACGCAGGCCTTATGTTAACTTCCAAATCCTTCTTTAGCGAAAGAAACTTCATAGATAATATTGTACCAAACCCCTCAAATTTTGTAAAGCCTTTACAAAACTAAACTTAGAATAAACAAGGCAAGTGTCACCCCGCCCACCGAAGAAAGGGCTATTGCCTTTGACTTTTTGCTTGAAAAGATATAGTCCGACGACACCACCCCAAGCGTCACCACGCCCACTCCAAACGCAACAAGAAGTGCCTCACTGCAAGAAACAAGGCTGATTGCTCCCGTCAGTTGGCTTATTCCCGTAACAATTTGCATCAAGAACTCAAAAACAAGGGTCAGCGGCGCAAGGAACTTTAAAATAAGCGACAAAAACGCGACTGGCACAAGAGTCATGAACCCCACGCTTGCTATTGGCACAGCAATAACGTTGGTTATAATTGAAAACAGCGACAACTTCTTTAAAGATATGGCAGCGAAAGGAAGAACCCCAATAGTTGCAGAGATTGTGAGCGCCAGGGCAGACGAAAACTTCTTGAAAGAAGTTGTC
>CANQEP010000034.1 GCA_947595235.1 uncultured Clostridia bacterium | reverse complement strand
CGTAACAATGGTAAGAACTCCGCTCAGCACACCCTTTGAGATGAAGTCGATGAATAATTCGCTTGAAAGGTGCGCGCTCATGAAACTTGTGATTTTTTCTATGAGCCACTCAACACCAGTGCTTACAAGCCCCGAAAGGTAACTCCCCACCGCACCAAATGTTATGAAGAACACCCCCGCCATGACGCACGCAAAGACCAAAAAGCCAAAAAATGGGCGCATCAAAAGGCTGTCAAGTTTTGAAAAGCCGTAGTAACCGCTGGTGTTGTAGTCCGCATTTTTCAGTTGCGCATCAATTTCAGCAAATCGGCGCTTGCTCTTTTTCTCAAACTGAACAATGTCGAAGGTTCGCGACGTGGCCTTTGCGCTTGGTGGCATAAAACTCTTGTCTTGACTCTCTTTTAATATGGCATCTTCAAGGGCTTTTAGTGATTTTTTCTTTCTTGCGTCTATTTTAAAACATCTCATGCCAAGCGAACTTTCAAGTTTTTTCTCGTCAAGCCCCTTGACCTCTTTTGCCATGTTTATCGCAAGAAGAACGCGCCCCACCCTCTCTTTTAGTTCAAGAGCAAGATAAAGGTTGCGCCTTAGGTTGTTCGCGTCCAAAATGCAAACAACAACAGCATCCTTGTTTTTGTCTATGAATTCGGAGGCAATTTTCTCTTCTTCGCTGTACCCATCAAGGCTATAAAGCCCGGGGATATCGCACAAAACGAACTCTTGCCCCTTGATTTTGAATGCCCGCTCTTTAACATCGACTGTAACTCCGTGCCAGTTGCTGGCGTGCTCGTTAGATGCCGTCAGAGTGTTGAAGAGCGTTGTCTTTCCCGTGTTGGGGTTGCCCGCCAAAATAACTTTTTGCATCATGCCCCCCTCTTAAACACTTTTATCGACCCCGACAACCTCTTGTCAAGGCACAGCGAATAGCCCCGTATCCCAACAATAACAAGGTTCTTGTTTTTCTTTAAAATGACTACCTTCTCGCCAAAAACAAAGCCGAGTTCAACAAGGCGCTTGTGCTTTGCCCTCTCAATACCATAAATCTCACAAACAACCCCCTCTTGCCTTTCATTAAGGTCAAAGAGTGCACACGTATTTTCCATATAAGAACTATATTCGCTTTGCTCCTTTGTTATGAAAAAAGGCAAAAGAAAAGGGCTCAAAAAAGCCCCTATAAATCAAGTTGCAGTTATAATTGAACGCAAAAATCTTACTTTTTGTCGCCGTTTAGTTTCTTTTCATACTCATTGACAAACTCAAAGAAAGTAGAAATGTCTTTGAACTTTTTATAGACACTTGCAAAGCGCACATACGCAACTTCGTCAAGGCTCCTCAGCCCCTCCATAACATACTCACCAATAACCTTTGAACTGACCTCTTCGTCGCCCAAGTTATAGACCTTTTTCTCAATGTCGGCAACCAGCGCTTCAATGTCGTGCATGGAAATTGGCCTTTTTTCGCACGCCTTCATGATGCCATTTTTAATTTTGTTAGAGTTGAATCTCTCTCGGTCGCCATTGCTCTTCACAACCAAAACGGGCGTTGTTTCAATAGTCTCGTATGTTGTGAATCGCCTTCCACAATTAAGACACTCGCGTCTGCGCCTTATGGAATTTGTTTCGTCTGTTGCACGGCTGTCGATAACCTTGCTCTCTTCATATCCACAATAAATACATTTCATAAACCCCACCACCTTGTGTATTATGTCTATAATATAACACAATATATTGAGTTTGGCAATCGTTTTGAGCATGTTATGAATATTTGAGGCAAATAGTTTTTATGCGCGACTTTCTATCTTTCGCGCTTTGGAACGCGAACATATCTCCCTTCATAGGCGCGCATACTCTCATCTTTTTCTTCTTTTTTTGTCTGAGGCTCATCAAGGGGCGCAAGGCGAACAAGTATAACGTCTTCACCAATCTTTCTCACGAGGTTTAGCGGAATGAAAAGGTCGTCGGTCTTTCTGAATAGTTTTTTAAACCCCGGAACAACAAAACCCAGCACGCGCCCCGTCTCTTTTTCTATGGAAATGTCAATAAATCTTCCAAGGCGCTTGCCGTCGTAGGTGTTTATAACTTCTTTGCTTCGTAAAAGAGAAAAAGTGATTTCCATACTTAATAATTATGCAACCAAGGGCAAAAAGTTGAGTATCTGTCCAAAGTAACCAAACTTTGTCCCCCTTTTGTATAAAAACATGGCGCGAAAACAAAAATAGTGTTTAAAGGAGGTTAGCAGTGTCAAACAAAGTCATAATTTGTGGCATAGATACATCAAAATTGCCAAGAGCAACCCACGACGAACTTATGGAACTTATGAAAAAAATCAAGTGCGGCGACAGTGGTGCGCGTGAGCAATTTATAATGTATAACATGAGGCTTGTGCTTTCCATTTGCGGAAGATTTCAAACAACAAAAAACAATGTGGACGATGTTTTTCAAGTGGGAACTATTGGCCTTATAAAAGCCATGGACAACTTCAACCCCGACATGGGCGTTAAGTTCTCCACCTATGCCGTACCAATGATAATTGGCGAAATAAAACGCTTTATGCGAGACAACAATCCTCTTAAAGTGACAAGAAGTCTTCGTGACATTGCCTACAAGGCGCTCACCGCTCGTGAAAAATTGCAAAAGAGAGCAACCGACGAGCCAACAATCGACGACATCGCAAACGAGATAAATATCAACGCAAGCGAGGTCGCGCTGGCACTTGACGCCATAAGTGAGCCCGTGTCGCTCTATGAAACGGTCTTCACTGGCGATGATGACGGCAACTTCTTGGTTCTTGACCAAATAAAGGACCCGTCAACCGAGGACAGTTGGCTAGAAAAGACTGCGCTAAAAGACGCCATTGTCACACTTGACGACCGCGAGAGGCAAATTCTCACTCTTCGCTATTTCAAGGGCAAAACGCAAATGGAAATAAGCGAGCAAATAGGCATCTCGCAAGCGCAAGTGAGCCGCCTTGAGAAAAACGCCCTAAAACTACTAAAACAAATCTAACCATTATTCACAAAGAAGAGAGCCGAACGGCTCTCTTTTTGTCCTTATATTCCCCCATCTTCATGGATTTTCAATATCGCTCTTTGGCGGTTCTTTTCTATTTTTTTTAATCTAGCATCATTGCTAGAGAATGATATAATCGCCATTTTATAAAGCGTGCAAAGGCTCACATAACATTCTTTTGAATTTCGACTTTGAGTTTGTCGAGGATTTTTTTCTCTAGGCGCGAAATGTAACTTTGAGAAATGTTGAGTTTGTCGGCAACTTCTTTTTGTGTCATCTCCTTTTCGTGGCTAAGTCCATAGCGCATATCCATTATAACGCGTTCACGCTCAGGCAAAAGCGCAAGTGCAATCTTCAAAACATTGACTTCGGCGTCGTTTTCTAGCCCCTTTGAAACTATGTCGGCATCGGTGCCCAAAACATCTGCCATGGTCAGTTCGTTGCCGTCGGTGTCGGTGTTCAGCGGGTCGTCAAGCGATAACTCTCTCTTTTGCTTTGTGGTCTTTCTAAGGTGCATGAGTATCTCATTTTCTATGCAACGCGAGGCATATGTTGCCATTTTGATTTTCTTTTCGCCATCAAAACTCGTGACTGCCTTGATAAGGCCAATCGTGCCAACGCTTATGAGGTCCTCGGTGGGAACTCCAGTATTTTCAAATTTTTGGGCAGTGTAAACAACAAGCCTCAAATTTCTTTCAATAAGTTCAGTCTTCGCGCCATAGTCACCACTAGCAAGGCGTTTTGTGAGCGCTTGTTCCTCGTCAAGGGTGAGTTTCTCGGGCAAAATCTCCCCGCCCGAGCAGATATAGAAAACATCGTCTTCGCACAGCCCAAGCAATTTGCGAATTTTTTTAAAGAACAATTTAATCAGTTTGAACATATTTCCCTCACAACACCATTGGATTTAGAAGCATTTGGTAACTCATCGCGTCATTAAACTTCTTATACGTTACCCCGACTATAAACTTATTAGTTGTATATTCACCATCCGCGCCTTTTATGACCAACTTGTCTGCCTCAAAGAGTGTCATGTTTTGCGCCTCGCCCGAAATTGTGCTGTATGGCGTTTTGTGAACCCCCTTAAACACTTCGCACCCTTTGCCCCCATTTAGCATCAATTTTTCAAGTTCAGCCTTGTCAAAGTGCTTCAAAAGTGCATCAAAACTAAGTATTATGACAGGCATACCACTGGTTTTGTCCACCAATTTGTTTCCCGTATCGATAAAAGCGTCCAATTCTAGGTGGTATATTGACAGACATAGTACCACTTTTCGCAAAAAAGGACTTATTGTCCTTCGCCTTGAAAGGTATTTTGCAACCATGGCAATAATGAAGACATAGATTACAACGATAGCAAATATTATCCCAAGTGGCAGTGCGATATCGTATCCCCCCGCTGCGAGCAACTCAAGGTCAGTCCCAAAGACCAAGAGCGTGACAAGGCATGCCCCCACAAGAAGTATGGTGTAGCCAACAAACAGCAAAAATGCGAAGATATAATCGCGCACTCTATTGTACTTTGCAAGAACAAGCACCATAACAAGCCCAAGCGCCAACTTTATGGGGACTGCCAAAAGATTTGAAATGTGAAGAAGTGGCATAACAACTGCGACAGCCGTGCCCAAGACTGCCGAGAGCCCCACCCTATACCACTTGGCTTTTAGTTTCAAAGTTGAGCGGACGCACAGCAAAATTAAGGTGTCTATAACCAAGTTGTCTATGATAACATACTCAATATAAACTTCCATAAAGAAAGTTTACGATTTTTATCCCCTCACTTCCCCCAAAAAAATTGACATCTTGTGTCCCCTCCGCACAAAAAACCACCAATCCCGTCGAAAGTTTTTTTTCCTTTATCATCTATTATCTTTTATCTTCCCACCTCACATATTCGAATATATCAGTTCAAAGGGAAAAGTTGATTTTTGTTTTTCATGTCCCACCTTGGCGTTTCTTTTCAATTTCTTTTTATTCTCCCTATTGCCATTGCTAGTGGATACTTTATCACCCCTTTTGGTGCCTTCGACACCAAAAGGGGTGATAAAATATCAACTTCTTTTCGTTTATTTTTCTAGGAAAAACTTTGACTTAAAAAATCTATACTTTTATTCATTCAAAATAAAAAGATGAAACTAATTGAAGCATCTCCCCTTTTGGTACTTGCGTACCACCTTTCCCCATCATCAGTGGGGAACTTGATTTGGACTCAAGAAATTTATATATGAGTTTTTAAAGAACAATTAAAATAATATATCCTCTTCTTTCCCTTTGAACCGCTACATCCTAATACGCGAGGAAGCAGATAAGCCATAGTTTGGGTAAAGAACGAAGAAACATCCTCTTCGAAACCAAATAGTTTTCTGCGAACTTGAAACTATAGAAACCCTAGGGTAGCCTAAGAGTTAAAGATTATGCAAAGAGCGAAGAAAACAAAAGCCAATAGACCAAGTGCCCCCCTGACGGGGGAAAGGTGGTGTCTTTGACACCAAAAGGGGTGGACTTCTTCACCTCTTTTTCTATTTCTCTATTTATTCGTCCGTCATTGGCTTTTGCTTTTCAAAACTATTTGCGTGATATTTGGCTCTTAGGCGGTGATGTCGGCGCGCGACAAGTCGCACGCAACACAAACATATGGCTTAGGTGCGGTGAGGTTGGCGCGCGCGACAAGTCGCACGCAACACAAACATGACTGTCTGAGATTTTTTCTTTTCTGCACTGGTTGGGCCAAATGTTGCCAATCCTTAATACAATTAGAGGGCGAAATTTATGTTCGTGGCTAGGCTCGACAAGTGGGAGAAGGAGTATCCTTAGAAAATTTAGAGGGCGAAATTTAGTACAAGAAGAAAGAAAACAAAAAAAATTAGGCACGATTTTATTTTGACATAAATGAGTGTCTAATTTTTTTTGTTTTCTGCACTTATTGTGCTGAAGTTCGCCCTCTAATGTTTGTGGCGGAGGAATGGAGGCAAAAGATCCTCACTATCCACATCAAGACGAGAAGAGTTTACGGCGTTGTCACGAGGAGTGACGGGGCGTGGCTCTTCACGAGCGGGAGCAACGTGTGTTGGCTCGGGAGTTGGTTCGGGCTTTATGCTATTTTCTTCCAAGACAACATCGCCAAACAATGAAACGGTTGGTTTTTGAGCGGTCAATGGTGATGTTTGCTGAGGAGCGGTTGTTGGCTTTCCAGCCAAGAACTCAGCGAATTTGGTGCGGTCAAAACCAGTCACAGCGACTTGTGGCTTTGGAGCCTCTTGAGGCTTTTCTTCTTTCTTTTCGCCGTACATACTCTCAAAATTGCTGTTTTGGAAGCCAGTTGCAATAACAGTAATTTGTATTCTGTCGTTATAACTTTCATCGATTGTGGCACCAAAAATGGTGTTTGCAGATGGGTCAACGACCTCCTTGACGAGCAAAACGGCCTCGTTGATTTCGTCAAGTGTAAGATCAAAGCCACCAGTTATATTGATGATAACGGCTGTTGCACCCTCGATTGTTGTTTCAAGAAGTGGCGATGCAACCGCTTGCTTAACTGCCTCGATATTTCGCTTGTCGCCCTTGCCCTCGCCAATGCCCATGTGAGCAAGTCCGCGATTTTTCATGACAGTTCTAACGTCAGCAAAGTCAAGGTTGATAAGCGATGGAGTTGCAATAAGGTCTGAAATGCCTTGAATACCTTGGCGAAGAACGTCGTCGGCGTACTTAAACGCGTCAACAACTGGAGTCCCTTTTGGAACGACTTGCAAAAGTCTGTCGTTAGGGATAACCACCAAGGTGTCAACGCACTTTGACAAGTTCCTTATGCCCATTTCAGCGTTTTGGGTTCTTGTTTTGCCTTCGAACGCGAATGGCTTTGTTACAACGGCGATGGTCAAAATGCCCATCTCTTTGGCGATGCTGGCAATAACTGGGGCGGCGCCCGTTCCAGTTCCACCACCCATGCCAGCGGTTATGAAGACAAGGTCAGCGCCCTTGAGCCTTTCAGCAATTTCTGCACGGCTCTCTTCGGCGGCCTTCCTTCCCACTTCGGGGTCAGCGCCCGCGCCAAGACCTCGGGTCAACTTTTCACCAATTTGAAGTTGAGAAGTCGCGTTGCTCATCATAAGAGCCTGCTTGTCGGTGTTAACGGCGACAAACTTTGCGCTCTTTATGTTTGCGGCTATCATGCGGTTAACGGCGTTGTTTCCGCCACCACCAACACCCACAACAAGAATTTGACAAATAGGGTTAATGCTGTTATATTCCATAATTTTCTCCTTATCTGGCGATTAAAAATTTATCATCTTCGTAGTTATCAATGGCAAGGTCCAAAAGTCCGATTTCAGACGAGTAGTCTGGGCGATTGGCGTGAGGCAAAGACGGCTGAGCCAGTTCCACGCGCCTGCCTAACTTTCGCGACAAATAGTCTTTTATGCCACGAATATAGTTGAGACCGCCCCCCGTCAAATATATTGGGATGTATGCGGGGTACTCAAATTCGCATCGGTCAAGGCATCTGATTATGTATGAAGCAATCATGTCCACTCGGTCTTCAACAATTTGGTTGGTTGCCTTTGCTGAGTATGGAGATATGAACTCCTTGCCTTGAACTTCGTAGGTGTCGCTGTCTTTGGCGTCCCAACTCAAAACCACTTTTCTTTTAAGACTCTCGGCCTCGGGGAAAGAAATTTTAAGGCATTGACTGAGGTCGCCCGTTATGTAGCCCCCGCCCATTGAGAAACTGTTAAGAAACAGCAAGCCGTCGCCGCGAACAAGCATGACCGAGGTCGTTATGTAGCCACAGTCGACGAGTATGGCGTATCTGTCGCGGGTTGACGGGTCAAAAAGGTGCATCATTTCGGCAAGGCAAGATGACAAATACGTCACCTTCTTTATTCCAAGTTCGCTCAAAATTCTGTCCATGAAGTCAACAAAGTTGTTTTCGGCAAGCACATACGACACAAGGCCACCAAGTTTTGACGACACCATGCCCCTTGGCTCAATGACCTTGCTCCCGTCATCAAGAACAAAGTATATTGGCGATTGGTTGATAACAACGTGGGTTGGATGCTTTTTGTATATATTGCCGGCAAAGTAGAGTTGTTTGAGGTCATTGTCGCTAATTTTCCTCTTCTTGTTGAGAGAAATTGAGACGTCGCGACAGATGACGCTAGAAAACTCCCCAGGAACGCCAACCACAAGTTCAGAAATTTTGCCGTTATATGCAGTCTCGGCATTTGAGATTGCCAGTGCAACGGCATACTTGACTTGGTCGGGCTCAAGGAACTTTCCGCTTTGGAACCCAGCATATTCGGCAACTCCCTTGCCTTTTATTCTAAAAGTCCCATTAACTCCGCGCTCTCCCACCATGACAGAGACCGACATCGAACCAATATCAACTATTGCTATTTCTTTCTTTACCATAACACCTTTACTTCTGCACCTTGTCTGCAGTTTATAAAAATTATAAACTAATTAAAAAGCGGTTGTCAAACAAACCGCTATTAATTTTATATATTTATATATCAAAAAGCACGATTTTAAACGCCAGCATCCTTTTCTTCTTCACAATTTACGTCAATCAAGTTTTGTTGATTGTTTGGATTAAAGGAACTAAAAACGGTTATCGTCACCTTGTCAAGGTGCCCCGTATGGTTAATTCCTCCGACCGACGGGTCGTATTGTCTGATGTTCCTTAGGTACAAAGCAAGTCCGCTTGCCACCTTTTCATAGAGGTATGATGAGCCTTGAACAACAATCTTTGTTCCCGTTTTGCTGACCACAAAAGTTGCAACGTTACACCCGAGAACATCGTTATATTCGAGTGTTATGTCTGACATAATAGTCATGTCTGACTTCGCTCCATAAACAATTCCACCAAAGATTGAACTTATGGTTGACTGTAAGTATGCGTTATTTACCTTGTCGCCCACTTCACTTGCGGCAGTGAAGTCAAAACCGCTCTTTAAAGTTAGAACTGGAATGTCGATATTGTTGTTCTCGGCAAGCATTGGAGTTGTTACAATCTCAAGGCATTTGAGTTCCTCATCATAGATGTGCCAGACCCCGCCCACCTCAATTCTGAAAGCGGGAGTGCGCTCGCTCACATAGATTGTCACTTTGTTTGGGAAAGTTCGAATAATCTCAAACTTTGCATATGGGAACTTCTTTTCAAGTTTTTGAGTGGCCTTGTCGAAGTTCATGAAAATTAGGTTTTTGCCTTTCTTTATCCCCGACGCTTCAATGATGTCGCTCTCTTCATAGGCGCTGGCGCGGTTAAGAGATGTCGCCGAGTCAACATAGATGTTTCGAAGGCTAAAAAATGCGCCAAAAACTATGAGGAGAACAACAAAAGCCCCAATAATAGAAAAAGTTATGATAAGTTTTTTCTTTGTTTTGCTCATAATCTAGCATAATTATAATTGTTTTTTTTCTTTTTGACTACCAATTTGAGGGGTTTTTAGAGATTTATACATTTTTTTCCCTTGTTATATCGGCGTTAACGCTTGCAAGACGCAAATGTAAATCCTCGTAGCCCCTATCGATGTAGTGCGCGTTTTGAATGATTGTTTCGCCGTCGGCAACAAGTCCAGCCAATACCAGCCCCGCGCCACCTCTAAGGTCATGAGCGACAACCTCGGCGCCGTGGAGCCTCTCCACCCCACTCACAATGGCAATTCGGTCTTTGGCTTTTATGACCGCTCCCATCTTTATGAGTTCGGGAACGTGCTTGAACCTTGTTTCGAACATATTTTCTGTAACAACGCAAATGCCGTCGCTTATGGTCTCAAGGGCGAGCATCTGCGCTTGCAAATCGGTTGGGAACCCGGGATACGGCTGAGTCTCAATCGACGAGCACGCAATGGGCCTTCTTTGGCACTTTATTGAAATGGTGCTGTCGGTGTAGTCAATTTGGCATCCCGCGTTCCTCAGTTTGTTTAAAAGTGCATAGACGTCTTGAAAGCGCGTGTTCTTTAACAGCAAACTTCCCCTTGTCATAGCGGCACCGATGAGGTATGTTCCCGCGATTATGCGGTCGGGAATTGCCTTGTAGAAAGTGCCCTTTAACTTTTTTACGCCCGTTATTACTATCGAACTTGTTCCCGCACCCTTGATATTACCCCCAATGGCGTTTATGAAGTCGGCAAGGTCAATTATCTCGGGTTCTTTTGCTGCGTTGAGAATGGTGGTTTTGCCCTCAAGGAACACCGCGCTCATCATAATGTTCTCGGTCGCTCCAACGCTTGGAAAATCAAGGTGGACAACGCCACTTCGCATATTTTTTGCGTCGCAGTCAATAAAGCCATAGTCCTCGCTTATCTCCACCCCAAGGTCTCTGAGCCCCGAAAGATGCAAGTCTATGGGCCTTGGGCCTATGTCACAG
>CANQEP010000033.1 GCA_947595235.1 uncultured Clostridia bacterium | reverse complement strand
CCTTGTTGTTCGCCTTAAAGAGTGACAGAAAAAGCCCAATCATGGTAACGACAAACCCAACGTGAAGACCGCTGACCGCAAGCAAGTGCCCAATGCCACTATTGTAATAACTCTCCTCCATCTCGTCGCTCAGCCCCGCCTTGTCGCCAAACAACATGGTATAGGCAAGTTCGCTGTAGTCCTTGCTCATGTTCTTATCCAAAATGACCTTGACCTTGTTTTTTATGCTGTCAAAAATGCTTGGGTCAGAATCACCGCTCAAAGCAACGTCGTCTTCACTCCCAAAGCCAATGGCGTTTATTTGTTTTGTCAAATATGCAAGATTGTACTTGCTACTTTTAGAGAACAAGTCAAGTTTTTCAAGGCTAGACACCGCCATAACGCGGTCGCCAAGTTCAAAGTCAAGGCACCTTTCATCTCCCGCAACAAGATAAATCCTCACCTTCCCGTCAAGACTATAAACGCTGGAGTTTTCCAAACTCACGGCCTTAACTTCGTCAAGCGTCAAAGCAACTTTGCCCTTGTCTGTTCGGTATGAGCGAACGCTCACGCGACCCGTTATATAATAGTCGCCACTTAGCGTCTGCCTTGCCTCGTGCACCTCGATTGTGCAAATGCTGGCAATTGCTCCAACTGCAAACGCAACAAAGATTGAAACCAGTTTAAAAATCTTGTGGTCCTTTGCAAGAAACAACTTGACAAAGAAAGTCGCAACCAAAAGTGCAACCATGAGCGATGAAATAACAATTCTAATGGCAGATTTTGAGTATATGCCAACAACAAAAATTATGCCCGCCATCAGAAAGAGGCAAATGGAAACAAGTGGCCTATAATTGAAAATCTTTTTCATTAGAATAAATCACCAAAAAAATAATTTAATTAGTCATTTTAAAGAGCATGAACACCTTTTTGCAAGAAAAATCATCGCCAATCTTTAGCCCTAGCCCCTTTGCAAGACGAATGAGCGCGCTCAACTTCTCTTCTGCCGTGAGCCCTTCCATTCCCTCTTGCTCCTCAATCTCTATGAAGTTGCCAAGCCCATCAACAACTTGCACAGCGAACTCCACTTCGCTGCCCTTAAAGACGTATGAGTGGTTAACAACTTTGCACCACATGGTTAGCCCACTTCTCTCAAAGACTTTTAGGCAGTCAAGACCACTTAACACCGCCTCAACTTTCTCTTCGCTTTTAACATTCCCCGCCTTGTCAATCCTTTTTGCCTTGTACTCTAAGATGTATTTCGTCTTGCCCTCTTTGATTTCTCTCACCAAAAATGAGTCTTTCATAATGGCTCTATAGGTCATCCTTTTGAGCCTAGACATTGGGTGCTTTGAAAAATAATAATCACTTAAAGTGTAAGTTTCCGTCAAATTAAAGCCATTTTTAACAAGTTTGCGTTTTATTTCTTCAAGATCTTCAAAAACTTCAAATGTAACTTCTGTTTTTTCCATTTCTCTTCCTCGATGCAATAATATCACAAAATGCAAACCATGTAAACAAAAAAATAAAACAAAAAAACTTCGCACCGAGCCAAATCCCATAAAAAAATAAAAAACATTGCGCGAAACCATTGCATATAAAAATTTTTTATGCTATAATCCATTTGTTTGTGAGCCATCATAGTCTAGCGGTTAGGACACCAGCCTCTCACGCTGGGGACCGGAGTTCGATTCTCCGTGGTGGTACCAAATCTCAAGCGACTCGCCCTTGAGTCGCTTTTCTTTGTTAAATAAAACAAAATCCAATAGACCCGTTTTGTTGCGAGCCGCTTACGGCTCGCTCCACTCTCCACCGCACCTAAGCCATAGTTTGGGCAAATAACTTTGAAAAGAAAAAGTCCGCACATCTATAGTGTTGCGAACCTTTCCTTTCCTTCGTTCTTTACCCAAACTATGGCTTATCCGCTCCTTTATACTATACCCCCACCATAATCGGGGATAAAATTAATACTTATCCTTAGAAAAATTAGAGGGCAAGATTTCAGCATTCCTTCGTACGAATAGGCGGCAAGATTTGGTCCAAGAAGAAAGAAAACAAAAAAATTAGGCACGATTTTATTTTGACATAAATGAGTGTCTAATTTTTTTTCTTTTCTGCACTTATTGTGCCAAATTTCACAATCCTTAGAAAAATTAGAGGGCGAAATTTATGCCTAGGGCAAGGCATAAAAAATTTCCAGGCAGGAGTTTATATGTAATAAATGACTGTCTGGAAATTTTTTATAACGCAGCCCTAGGCGTGAAGTTCGCCCTCTAATCTATTCTGGGTCGACGTACTTATTACGGCGAGCCGCCTCCTCCTCATCATTCAACTTATCGGCAAGGCGGTTTTGCTCGGCCTTTAAGGGATAAATGAGGTCGGCGTATTTGTTCGCAAGGGCTTGCATCTTTTTCTCCCACTTTGGGGCATACATATCAAAACCACGCTTCTTTGACATTTCGGCGAGTTCTTGTGCCCATGCTTTTTGCAAGCGGTTCAAATCTTGCTCAACTTCTTCAAGTCTTTCACGGTCTGTCATATGCCCTCCTCTACGCCTCAACAAGCGTTTTGTTGACAATGTCTAGAATTTCAAAAAGTCGGCGTTCAATTTCTTTTTCTTTGCCAAATCCAGCCTTGACTGCCATGACAAAAGGCTTTATGAACGCGATTTCTTTTTCACGAATAGCCATCATGAGCCCGTTAAGAATTTCAGTCAGTTCGCCCTTTGTGAGGCGACTCTTTTTGAGTTTTTTGAGCCCATGGACATAGTCTTTGAGGTCTTTTGTTAAAAATTCAAGACGCGACAAGACCTCGCTATTAACAACAACTTCGGGTTCTTCTTTTGCAACATGGATTTCTTCTTTGTTTAAAATGACAGACAAAATGGTCTGCTTAAAAGGTTCAACAACCTCGCCACAAAACTGGGCATAAGAACTTTGGTCATTGTCGATTTTTGAAAAGTATTTGCTAAGAATGTCCGAGGCATTAAGTTTGCGGTTGTCCATGCTGTTGAGAAGCGAAAAGACAAAGGCAATGAACTTGTTTTTGTTTTCGGGCAAGAACATAACGCCCACCTTTGCGGTTGCGTTTTTATACTCGCGGTCAAAGTTGAAGTTGACCATGCACTTTCGAACAACATCGTATACAGGCTTTGTTGAGGCGATACTCTTCAAAACGTCGCTAATGCGCTTATCAATCATGATAAATTTTGAAGCGCACATCTTGTCGCACGCATCAACGAAGGGCTTTATTTCTTCTAACATTTTTTCATTAGACATATGAACACCAAACTTTATTGTTTTTATAATGATACCACATTAAACTCTCTTTAACAAATATTTTTGCAATTTTTTTGCGCCAAGGCAATAAATCTTTATTTTTTTGACAATAAATTATTTATTTTTTTTATTTTCCATGTTATAATGAGCAAAGAAGGGGGGCGTTTTTCATGAACATTTCCAACAACGCAACAGTGAGCAAACTTGTTCTTTTGTATGTTTTTGAGGCCATGGAAATGCCTCTTACCGAAACAACCATAACCGATATGTGTTGCAACCGAAACGCGTGGGTCAGTTACCTCACCTGCAAAGAGGTTTTGACCGACCTTAAAGAAAACGGCTTCATTGTCATCAACACCAACAACTCGGGCGAACAGTACTACACCATAACAAACGACGGTCGCTCGTGCCTTTCCTTCTTCTACTCAAAGATACCCGCAAGCATTCGCGAAGAGATAACAACGTTCGTCAAGAAGAATCGCCAAATGTTCAAGCGCAAACAAGAGTACTTCAGCGACTACTACAAAAATGCTGACGGCAGTTATACCGTTCTTATGAAAATCATTGAGCCACTTGGAACGCGCCTTGAACTAAAACTCAATGTTGCAAACCGCGCCATTGCAAAGGTCATCTATAACAAGTGGGAGGAGAGGGCAAGCAAAGTCTATGCCTCAATCTACGAAAACCTTATCGATGACGAAAACTGAACAAAAGAAGACCCCCAATCGGGGGTCATTTCTTTATTCTTTAACTCCAATGAACTCTGCCTCTTCAAGCCCTTTCTTTGTTCCGTCCTCGTTCTCTTCTCCCCTTTCTTCTGGGGTTTGCATGTTAATTCTGTAAAGATAGGTCGTGTTTGACGCGGTCTCTGTCACAAAGCAATAGAGGAATCCGTTATAAATCTCGGGAGCCAGCAAGCCGTTGTCGGCATTTGGCTTTGTTGTTGAAAGGCAGACCTTTCTGTTTTCGGCATTGCCGATATTTCTGAACTTAACTTTATAAACAAGGTTCTTCGCCTCGGTTGTTGATTCGCTTGCGGTTGTCAACTGATAGACGATATAGTCCTCATAGATGTCGATAAAGTGTATAACCTCGGCGTCGTCAAACTCAACAATTCCCCTCTGCGAGTCGCCAGTGAGGTCCTCGGGGTCATAGTCAACAACGGATATCCAGTGACCCGAGTAAACAAGCATTTTGAGTTTTCCGGCTTCAAGGAAGAACACGCACTCGCTGTATGCCTTGTCGGTCCCAATGTTGCTTATGGCGTCCTCTTTTGCAAATGACAAAGCGGTGGTCTTGTCGTTGATTTTCTGAGCATAGGTAGTTCTTACGCCGTAGAGGTCTTCATAGTAGACAAGATAGTCATATTCAATAGAAAGCAAGGTCAAGGTGTGCCCTTCGCTGAGTTTTGTCTCACCCGTTCCGTCTGGGCAAATTCTGTAGACCCTTGAGCCCTTCAAAATGTCGCTCTCGCTGTCGTAGTTAAGGGTGTAGAAAAGGTAGTTGTCAGTTTTCCCGGTTGCGCCGTAGCCCTCGCCAAAGCGACTAGACAAAACTGCTGAACGAACTTGTTCTTTCTTGAAGGCGGTTGTCACCTTTTTGCCAATCTTGAGCGAAGTTAGTGTGGCGCTGTTCTTTTCGTAGACAGTGAGATAAAGGTCGCTACCTTGTTTGTAGTACTCATAGGTTATAGTGTCGTCGCTGGCGGTGGTTGTGTAGAGAAGTTGGTCGGCAAAGTTCTTAAGGTCTATTCTTCTGAACTCGGTTTTGCCAGTGAGCATTGTTCCGTCGCGGTCCTTTGAGTCGCAAGGAGTTGTGTAGTAAAGGAAGTTGCCAAAAATGAATATTGAGCCGTCATCAAAACCAACAAGGTTTGAAGAAACTTGCTCTATTTTTGTGAACTCTTTAACTTCGTTGCCATCTTCGTCGGTGGTTGATGGCTTGTATGCAATTCTGCCACTTCCATCGTCCATTGCCTCAACTCTATAGATGCCCGAAAGCACATTTTTCGCCTTGACATTTGCCTCGTTAACCGACTTTGAGCCGTTGATAAAGTAAACCCAGCCGTCGTGATACAAAACGACTCCGCCGTTTGAAACCACGCCCTCGGTGATGTTGGTTGTTTCGCTCACAACTTTTGGAGTGCACCCCGCAAGGGTCAAGCCAAAGCAAAAGCACAAAACAACAACCAAAAGACTATTAAAAAACTTTTTCATAATTGCCCTCATAAAATAATAGATAATACTAATATAATATACATTTGTGTATATGCGTTTGTCAAGAATTTTCAAAAATTTAAGTTACTAATTGATATCAACTCTGTCGCCGTCGCTCGCGCGCCTAAAAGAAAGGAAGTATCCCCCGCCCTTGCCTTGGCTGTTATAAAAGTATTGATAGGAGTTTTGGCTGGTGAGTTTTGATGCACCCTCAAAGGCAAAGCCAATGCCAATGGCGAAGGGCAACCCCTTTTTGTAGACAATTCCTGCATACGCCTTTGAGCCCTCGCTATAGAGTTCAATAAACTTTGAAGAAGGAATGATGCTTTCAAGTTCTTTTGCCCTATTTGAGCAAGAAAAAAGACTGTAGAGTTGTGCCTTTGTGTGCTCAAAAAAGCCAGTTGAGGTCTTTTCGAACATCTTTTCCATGATTTTGTCAGAAACAAAGTTGAGGTCGCTCTCAAAAAGGTTCTGCATCTTTTTTTCTTTCAAAAACTCCTCGCGCTTGTCTTTGAACCTTTTTAAAATGTCCTCTGTCATCGCATTCCCCCCAAGAAAGAGCGAAGATGCGCCGAAAAAGGCAACAGCAATGGACTTTGAAAAGTCCACACTCTTTAGCGCAAACTCACAAAACGCACTGCCAATTTCCATCATGAAATACTTGCTCTGATAAAATGCAAACAACAGCCCACTCTCTGCCTTTTGCTGTTTTGAAACAAGAAATATCTCGTCGGCACGCTTGTCAATCTCCACCAGCATTTTTGGAAGATTGCCACCCTTTTCAAAGAGAGAAATTTGATACTTTTCATAGACCATAGAAAAATTATAACAAACAAAAACGCCTTGAAAAAACTTCAAGGTGTCGGTTTATGTTGGTTTTACTTGTTTTTGAGGGCATTATACACTTTCAAAAGGTCATGAACACTCAACGAGTCTGCCCTTGCGCTCTCGCTTTTACCTAGCGATTTTAAAACTTTGTAGACATCTTCTTTCTTGACCTCTTCGCCCGAAAGGTTGTTCGCTAGCGTCTTTCTTTTCATTTTGAAACACAACTTCAAAAACTCAACGAACTTGGGGTCAACTTTTTCCTTTTTTATGTCAAGCCTAACAACGCACGAGTCCACATTTGGAACGGGCGTGAAGAGTCTTCGGTTGACATTTCGCGTTATTTTTGCAGTGGCATAAAGGCTAATGAGCGCAGAGAAGTAGCCATAGTTTTCTGTCCCCTCTTTTGCGGTCATTCTCTCGCCCACCTCTTTTTGCACCATAACGGTTATATTTTGGGGCCTATGTTTCAAAGAAAACAACTTTGTTATTATTGGCGAGGTGATGTAGTATGGAAGGTTGGCAACAACTTTGTATGAACCAAATTTGCTCGTCAAAATTTCCGCATCAAAATTCAAAAAATCCTCATAAATTATTTCTACATTTTCCTTCCCTGCGAATTTTTCACTCAAAATTGGTTCAAGTTCGCAGTCTATTTCAAAGGCAACAACGCTATTTGAAGCCTTTGAAAGTTCCTCAGTCAAAGCGCCCGCTCCCGCCCCGATTTCAAGAACAGTGTCACCACTTTCAACGCCCGCATCACTGACAATGGCAGAGAGAAGGTTCTTGTCGGTCAAGAAATTTTGACCGTATCGCTTTTTGAAGTTGATTTTTTCGCTCATCTTTTCATTCCCTTAAAGACGTTGTACGCGTTGTCGCGCGTTATCTTTTCGAACTTTTCATAGTCCATTTCATAAAGGTCGGCAAGTTTTTGGGCTGTCAGTTTAACGTTCTTTGGCTCGTTCTTTGTCCCCCTTAGCGGTTCGGGTGAAAGATATGGGCTATCGGTCTCAACAAGAATTCTGTCAAGTGGGATGTCCTTAACAAAACTTCTGTCTGACTTTTTGTAGGTTATGTTGCCTGAAAAGGAGATATAAAACCCAAGGTCAAGGAACTTTTTTGCATACTCCCAGTCCTCAGAAAAGCAGTGCATTATGCTGGGCTTAACAATAATGTCGCTGTACTTTTTCAAAATCTCATAAGTGTCCTCTTTTGCGTCGCGAGTGTGGATACATATTGGAAGATTGTGCGCTTTTGCAATCTTTATTTGTGCGATAAAAATCTCCTTTTGCTTCTCTTTGTTGTCAGTTTCAAAGTGGTAGTCAAGGCCAATTTCACCAATGGCAACAACCTTTTCTTCGCTAGCGAGGGCGTTTATTTTTTCAATGTCCTGTTTTGTTGTCTTGCTTGCATACTCGGGATGAATGCCAACGGTGGTATAAACATCTTTGACTTTCTTTGCAAGAAGAACACCCCCCTCGCTGTCGCCAGTGTCGGTGCCAATGTTCACTATTTTTTCAAGTCCGTCATCTTTCATCCTTTCAATAATGGAGAAAGTGTCAACTCCGGGGCTCAAAAGATGCGCGTGTGTGTCAATAATCATTATTTTCCCTCATAAACTATTTGTTTTTTGCATACTTTTTTAACATGAATAAAGTGTGGATTGCCATTTTGTCTGCAAGCATATTGATACTCTTGTTTATCGACCCAAGTGGCGTTTTGAGTGGCCTCACAAACGCGGCAAACAGGGCGGTTAAACTCTCGTTTGAACTTTGCGCCATCTATGCCATATGGATTGGTATTTTCACCATACTTGAGCAGACCGGAGTAACGAAGTGGCTGTCAAAGGTGCTTTCACCACTGATAAACTTCATTTTTGGCAAGAAAAATCTTTCAGACGAGAGCAGAAACTATGTTTGCATGAGCATTTCGGCAAATATGCTCGGGATGGGTGGCGCTGCAACTCCACTTGGCATAAAGGCCATTGAGAGCATGAACAAGGACAACCCCGACAAGACCACAATAACCTACCCCATGACCATGATGATAATCCTTTCATGCACGGTACTTCAATTCTTGCCAACTTCAATCATGGGGCTCATGAGCGCATCGGGAAGCAAAAATCCCGCATCCATAGTCTTTCCGTCCATACTTGCGAGCATTCTCTCTACTCTTTCGGGCGTCATAATCGTGAAACTTGTGCACTTTTTCTCGACTCGTCGCTCCGCAAGAAGACAGCGTAAAGGAGAAAAGAAGAAAAATGGCTAGTTACATCGTTCCCGTAATACTCATTTTACTCTTTATTTATTGTTTTGTAAAGAACATAAACGCCTACGACAATTTTATCACGGGGGCTAGGAGTGCGGTTGACCTTTGCATCAACACTTTTCCCTACCTTGTTGCCATATTTGCCGCCGTGGAACTCTTCAAAATCAGCGGACTTTCAGACATGATTGCCAACTTTGTTGGTCCCGCATTTGAGTTCCTTGGCATACCCAAAGAACTGGTGGACTTCATGGTCATTCGCCCGTTCTCGGGTTCGGGAAGCATGGCGATGCTCAGCGACCTCTATGCCCGCTACGGCGCCGACAGTTACATCTCGCGCTGTGCAAGTGTTATTGTAAGTTGCACCGACACCGTATTCTATATTGTTGCCGTGTATTTCAGCACCACCAAAATAAAAAAACTCAAGGGCACGGTCTTTATCGCCCTTGTCAGTTGCTTTATTGGTAGCCTTTTTGCTTGCCTTATTTGTAGATTTATATAACCTTTTTCGCGGAGTTATTTTGAACTTGCCTTATTCATGTCGTCGGCGAAAATAACTTTCGAAACCCTTAGCCCCGACTTTCCACCGCTGAGCGCCTCAACCAAGAAAACCACGGGCTCGGCGCCAAGTTTTGGATAAATAATGGACAAGCGCTTTGGCTCAAGTTTGTTCGCCCTAAGGGTGGTCAAAACGTCGACCAGTCGGTCAACTCGGTGCACCATGAATAACTTTCCGCCAAACTTCAAGAGCCTTGACGCATTATATATAACGCTCTCAAGACTGGTCTTTATCTCTTTTGTTGCGACCTCTTTTTCGCTCTCGCTCTCACCACACTCTGCCTTTAGATATGGTGGATTGCAAACAACAACATCGGCATAGCCAACGCCAAGAATGTTCACCGCCTCTTCAAGTGGGCTAAGGTGCGCAACCACCTTGCCGCTAAGTTTGTTAAATGCTATTGACTTCAAAAAAATTTCATACGGCTCGCGCATGACTTCGAAAGAGTGTATAATTTTTGGCTTTTGCTTTTTTGTTAAAAGTATAGAAATAACTCCAGTCCCGGCGCAGAACTCAACGACCTTGCTTTCGGGATTGAACTTTACAAAATTTGCAAGCAAAACGCTATCACTTGTGAAGCAATAGCCTTTTGGATTTTGAAAAATTTTCAGTCCCTCAAATTGAAGGTCGTCAAGACGCAGAGCCATTATTTGCTTTCGGGTGCACCAACAGGGCAAACAGCAAAGCATCCCCCACAAGAAACGCATTTCTTTGGGTCAATAACAACCTTGCCGTCTTTGAATGAAATTGCCTCCACTGGGCAGTTTGGAACGCAAGTTCCACACTTTATGCACTTATCTGTTATTTGGTATGCCATTTTTGTTCTCCTTTTTGCTTTTGAATTTGTATCTTTGCTTGCGATTGTTTTGGTGATTTTGTTTTTGAGGTTGTTCCTTATTCTTTTCACTCTCAGCAGGTTTTTCGCTCTCGCCAGTTACCTTGGCTGGAGCCTCTTCTTCGCTTGGCTTTGCCTCATTTTCTTGTTTTTGAGCGCCAAGCCCAAGTTCGTCAAGTGAAAAGTCATAGATTGTATAGCTGTCGTCATTGCCGTGAATTTTCACGCTCACGCGCTCACGAAGAACGTCGTTGAAAACAACATTTCCTTTGCCCTTTGGAGTGGAAATCTCGCTGTTGACTTTTGGCATCTTCTTTAATATGTCCTCATACATCTTGTTCTCGTATCCAAGACAGCACATGAGCCTTCCACAAAGTCCGCTAATCTTTGTTGGAGACAGCGACAGCCCTTGATTTTTCGCCATCTTTACTGTAACGTGCTCAAAGTCTTTCAAGAACCTCACGCAACAGCATATTTCACCGCAAGGACCAATGCCCCCCTTTATCTTAACCTCGTCGCGCTGACCCACTTGATGAAGTTCAATTCGAACCCTAAGAGCGGAAGCAAGTTCCTTCAAAAGTTCCCTAAAGTCCACTCTGTCGTCGGCAGAAAATTCAATAACTATCTTGCTTGCGTCAAATGTGTATTCTGCGGACACAATCTTCATTGCAAGGCCGAGTTTTTTCACCTTTTCTTTTATGAGAGGAAGGTCTTTTTGCGCAC
>CANQEP010000032.1 GCA_947595235.1 uncultured Clostridia bacterium | reverse complement strand
CGTGATGCCTCCACCAACGCAGAACGGGTGCACCATTTGGCTGATTTGATAAGCCTTTGCAAGGTCGGGATAAAAATAGTTCTTTCGCTCCATGACAGCGTACTCGCTAATTTTTGAGCCAAAACACAGCCCCGCCTTTATGCAAAGTTCCACCGCGCGCTTGTTAATGATTGGAAGTGCGCCCGGCATCCCGAGACATACGGGGCAAGTGTTGACGTTTGGCTTTGCTCCAAACTCATTTTTGCAACTGCAAAAAACCTTGGTCTTGGTTTTTAGTTCGGCATGAATTTCAAGCCCTATAACAACATCATATTCCATACGTTTGCCCTCCTATTTTTTTCGCAAAGTCAAAGATAACCCCCTCGCTTTTCTTCGCTCCCATGATTTGAAGTCCAAGAGGAAGACCGTTTATCTCTGCATATGGAATGCTGAGTGCGGGCAGACCCGTTAGGCTTGCCGGAGTTGTGAACAAGTCTTCTGCGTACATAGAAATTGGGTCAGACCTCTCGCCTATTTTGAATGCAACACTTGGCGTTGTTGGAGTGATAATGACATCGCAGTCCTCAAATGCGCGCGCGAACTCTCTTTCTAGCAAACTTTTGACCGCCATGCCCTTTTTGTAGTACGCGTCAAAGTATCCGCTCGAAAGCACGAAGTTACCAAGCATGATGCGACGTTTGACCTCTCTGCCAAAGCCCTCACTTCGACTTTTAACATAGACATCATCAAGCACAAGCGCACTTTTGCTACAAGTTGTATACTTAACTCCGTCGAACCTTGCAAGGTTAGACGACGCCTCAGCCGGGGTCAAAATATAGTAGCACGCCAGCGAGTTAAGAATATGTGGCACAGAAACTTCCTTGATGGTGTGCCCTTGCGATTTTATCTTCTCGATTTGCTCTTCAAACTGCTTTGCGCATGGAAGTGACGCAATCTTTTCTTTAAGTTCCTTGATTATTCCAACCGCGTACTTGCTCTTTGTTTTGCCCGAAAGTGGGTTGTCTATGCTCGTCATGTCGCAAGGGTCCTTGCCCGCGATTATCGACAAAACGTACTCGTTGTCTTCTATGGTTTTTGTGATTGGCGCAGCTTGGTCGGTTGACGACGCAAAAGCAACAATACCATAACGCGAAACAGTCCCAAAAGTGGGCTTTATGCCAACAACTCCGTTGAAGGAACTCGGTTGACGAATTGAGCCACCTGTATCTGTTCCAATGGCAACTGGGCAAAGTCCAAGAGCAACCGCCGCGGCACTTCCTCCACTACTTCCGCCCGCAACCCGAGATGGATCAAGCGCGTTTTTCGTCACGCCATAGACACTATTTTCAGTGCTACCTCCCATGGCGAACTCGTCCATGTTGGTGCGCGCAAAAATTATTGCATCTTCACTTATCAGTTTTTTAACAAGAGTGGCAGAATATGGCGAAATGAAGTCTTTCATGAACGCGCTTGCACACGTCATTTTTTTGCCAGCATACAAGATGTTATCCTTGATTGCAACTGGAACACCAGCAAGTTTCCCCACCGGTTTTCCACTCTTTATGCGAGCATCAATTTCGTCGGCTTTTTCAAAAATATCGTCAAAAACCTCAATAATTGCATTGAATTTACACTTCTCTGCGCACCTTTTTGCGAAAAATGAAACCACTTCTCTTGCTGAGAGTTCTTGGCGACTCACCTTTTCGGCTATTTCTTTTACACTAAGTTTTGATATGTCCATCATTCCACCACCAGTGGTGTTACAAAACACCCGTCCGCCTTCTTTGGTGCATCAAGAAGTGGATCAATTTCTTCGTTTTTTGTCACTTCGTCCTCTCGCAAAGAACTCAATTTGACAGCCTCTTTTTCTTCATAACTTATGTCAAGTTTTGTTATCTCGTCAACAAACTCAACTATTTTTTGAAAGTCCTTTTCAAACCCAGCACGCTCGCTTTCGTCAATTTTAAGTTTGCTAAGGTCTTCAAGATGTTTAATGTCTATTTTATCCATGCTTTCTCTCCTATGGTTTTAGTCTACTTGGACCTCTGAACAAGAAGGTCACTTCTTTAACAGATGGCAACTCAAACAAACTTGCAAGAGTTCGTGTTATTCCAATCGCAAAACCGCCATGCGTCGGAGCGCCATATTTGAAGAACTCCAAATATTCTTTCATGTGTTCGGGGTCAATTCCGCTTTCGATTATTCGCTCTTTCAACTGTTCGTAGCGATGTTCTCTCTGCGCTCCCGATGTGATTTCCAAACCCTTAAACAAAAGGTCATAAGATTTGCATATTTCGGGAGTCTTTTCATGCTTCATTGTGTAGAACGCTCTTGCCTCTGTTGGAAAGTCTGTTATAAAAACAAAGTCAGACCCAAACTTTTCCTTAACATATTCAGAGATTAGTTTTTCGCCTTGTGGGTCAAGGTCTCCAGACAATTCTCTTGGCACTTTGTAGCCTTTTTCTTGTTCCAAAATTTTATAAGTCTCTTTCAGTGTTATTCTTGGGATTGGCACTTCAATCTCGGGCATAACTTTTCCGCATTTTTCAAAATACTCTTCACCGAACTCGGCTTTAACATGACGAAGAACATATTTCAAAAGTTCTTCCTCTGCGTCCATAACATCGTGATGAGATTCAATGAACGAAATTTCAACGTCAATTCCAGTAAACTCGGTATCGTGTCGCGAGGTGAATGATGGGTTTGCCCTAAAATACTCGCCAATTTCATAGGTCTTGTCAAATCCAGCCATCATCGACATTTGCTTGTAGAGTTGCGGACTTTGAGTCAGATATGCCTTTTGCCCGAAGTAGTCTTTGAGTTCAAACACTTCTGAGCCCCCTTCTGAAGAGAGCGCAGTTATCTTTGGCGTGTGAATGGAAATATATCCATGCTTTGTGAAATATTCAACGGCGTACCTCTCAAAGGCGGTTTCTATCTTAAAGTATAAGATTTTTTTCTCATCTCTAAGGTCTATCCAGCGGTAGTCAAGCCTGAGGTCCTGACTTGACGCGCTGTCGATTGGCAAGTCCTCGGCAATACTTTCAATAACCAACTTTGTTGGAATGAACTCAATGCCTCCAAGTTTGACGAACTCGCTCTTTATTGCCTTTCCATAAAATCTAACAAAACTATGTCTTGTCAGTGATTTTATTTGTGTGGCGAGTTCGGGCAACTTCTCTCTTTCAATCGAGACTTGCACCGCCCCCGTCACATCTCGCAAAACTATGAAAATCATAGTCTTTTGTTCTCTTATTTTTTCTATCCAACCCGCAACGAAACATTCTTCTTCGGGCTGGAGTTCAGTTATATAAACTCTTTTCATTTTTTTCTCTCCTAAATTTTATCAAATTTTTTCATATAATAAAAATCTTTTTAATAACAAAATAAATAAATTCTCGCCCGCCACGGCGTCATTACTCTTAAAATTAAATAATAAATACTTTTTCATTGTTCCATCCTCTTTTTTATAAATTGTTTTTTAGGTTTTATATCCTTGGCAGTAACGCAGTCGAAGGAGTGAAATGGTATCTTCTGTCCCAATGGAGACTAGTTAGCATAAAGAATAAGGAGTGGATTCCTCCACTCCTTATTGATATACAACTCGTTTTTTACAAAATGTTAATCAACAATAATAAAGGAACCCATTAAATCTAATGCGTTGTTATCATTATTATTGTCATTAACAAATGATACGAACATGACTTTGTGCTCCTTTAAAATATAATGCTATATTATCACCATATTTTTTACTTGTCAAGTTTTTTATCAAACAAATTTTTATTGCATCATATAAAATAAAAACGCAAATTCATTAAAAAACAATTGAAAAACCACATCAAAACCGCAAAAATCCACAGTAAAACATGAAAATGTATAATTTGCATTGGCGTGGCAATAATTGAGGTAACAAAAATAAAAAGAGGTTTTTATGAGCACAAAAAAGAAAACTGGCAGGTCAAAGCCATATGTGGGGAAAGGTAGAGTCAAGGCTTCTGCCTCAAAATCACCCGTCAAGCAAGAAAAGGACGAGTCGCCCCAAACCGAAACAATAAAACAGACCAACACAAGCACCAACACCAGGACGATAACAAAGCCACAAAATGAACAAAGTGAGCCACAAAGTGGTCAAAGTGAACCACAAAGCCGAGTCAAAAAACAGCCGAGCGGTGCAGTTGCAAGAGAGCAGACTCCCGAGTCTAATGCAACAAAGCGCAGACACGGACTAATCGCTCTTGGCGTTATTGGTGGAACTATTGTTGTTGGAATTATTGCAACACTACTTGGCGGACCTCTTGACGAGTCGTACACAAAACCTCCCGCCTATCCGCCCGAGTGGTTGTTCCCAGTTGTCTGGACAATTCTTTATATCTCTATTGGCATTGTGGCATACATTGCCTACCTCAGTGTTGGCGACAAGACCAAAAGAAATCTGGACATCATGTGGTATGGCATACACTTGTTTTTCAACTTCATGTGGCCTCTGTTTTACTTCACACTCAACTGGCTAATATTTGCTTGCATCTGGCTGTTGTTTGTTGTTATCACTGCAATCATTGTCACATACAGATACTATCGCGCGAACCTCGCGTCGGGAATTGTCTTCACCATATACACCATTTGGCTGATATATGCCTTGTATCTGAGTTTGGCAACGACAATTATAAATGTATAAAAGAGCCCCAATCGGGGCTCTCTATTTTGTTTGCATAGAAAGTGCATATAAAAGATGAAGAAGTTTGTACCCCTCAAGACTGAAACTTGAGGGCAATTCTTTGCAAGTTTTTGACACCAAGATTGAATATTGTTTTTGCTCAGGCAAAATTATATTTTTGACCTCGCCCTCTTTAAGCCCGAGGTTTAGCCCCGCAAAATCGCTCATACAAACTTCACCCGAAATTATCTTTTTTAAGTGTTCATAAGTGGTAGTTCTTATTCTCTTTATGGTGCTTTCGATGGATAAACTTTTATCCACTCTGTCAACCCTATATCCATGCCCAACTACAAAATAATTGTACAAAACAGTCATTTTGATGTCGTTTTTAACATCGCTAGCCTCAATTTTTGCGTTTTTTACATCGTCCGCATTATCACTTGGATGTATATCTTTTTCAACAAACGCGTCACTTTTATAAACACACGCGTCTTCAAAATGAGTGGAATTTTCGCAATATTTCGAAAGGTCAATAATTGTTTTTCCATAGTCGGCAGACAAGGTTTTTAGATTTTTAAGAAATTTTTGTTTCTTCGCAATTTGCAAGATTTTTTGCAATTTCAAAAGTGCACTTTGGCAATCTTGATTGGTTATTATGTGGATATCAACATCAAAGTCCTCACTTTCAAAAGTGCGAACACATTTCACAAATTGCCTCAAATTATATCTAAATTTATTTTCGTCTGAGGCTGACAAGTTTTTATCGTCCAGCCACAAAACATAAATAACAATTCTTTTCATCTTTTGCTCACCGACCCAGCCAAACGCTATTTGTCTTGTTCGCCGTTTGGAGTTTTATATCGCTCATCACCCCACCAAAATGGAATAAGGTCTTTAAGTTTGATTGTTTCTCGGCTATTCCAATCAACCAAAATTTCACACTCGGCATTCTTGTCTGAAAGTTGCATCAAAAATTCACGACAAGCACCACATGGCGCCCAATTAACAAGTTCTTTCGTTGGCATTTGCTCATCGAAGCACATTATTCTTCTAACAACAACCGTGTTCGATTCAGTCACCATCTTTAAGAGCGCAACCCTTTCAGCACAAACGCAAACAACTCCGCAAGCGGTCTCGATGTTAACCCCAGTCCAAATTTTACCATTCTCGTCTTCAACGGCAGCAACAACATCATTGCCCGTCACAAAAGGCGACCACTCTTTGTGCTCACCAATATTTTTATAGTGCTTGTCTATTTCCTCTTTCATCTCTTGCCACTTGTCCATAGTTTCACCTCGGTATTATATCTATATCTTAACAAATGCAATTGCCCCGCACTTTTCACACTCAACCTCAATCTTCATTCCTTTTGGGACTCTGCTTTTATCAATCACAATATTTTCGCCACAACTCGGGCACTTGACAATAATTTTTTTGTCTTGTTCGTTTTTCATTTATTTCCTCTTTTCAGTCGAATAAGTTAACACATCGCAATTATTGGGAAGATAAGGGCCGATCTCCTCATCATTAAGTCCATCAAAATACCACTTGAAGACTTTTGTTACTCCAGCATGAGTGACCACCAAAACATCTTTCTCGGCATACTCATTTTCAAGCATTTTAATGAAATCGCAAACGCGATCAAAAAAATCTTTGGCACACTCTGCCCGCTTATATTTTACATTCTTGGTGAGATTCCAAAACAAGTTATAATCAAACGAGGATTTTTCAGTTTTTTCAAATTCTCCATAATTTCTTTCAAGCAATCTATCATCATAAACTACATCAATACATTGCCTGCCCCCCAGATTTTCAAATGTTTGCCTTGCTCTTAATAATGGCGAACAGAAAACTTTGGCGAACTTCACATTTTTGATTTTTTCGCCAAGAGTTTTGGCTTGACTTATGCCTACTTCATTTAATGGTATATCAGTTCTTCCCTGCATAACTTTTAATTTATTCCACTCTGTTTGTCCATGCCTAATCAAATATATCATAATCTTTTCCTTTATATTTTTTTCATCATAGCACACTTAACTTTTTATCAAACTCAGCAAGGCGTCAAACTTGTCATAGCCCGAGTCTGTGTTAAAATGCCCAGCATTTTCAACCAAATAACGCTTTGCCTTTATATTTTTTGTAAACATATCAAGCAAATAATATGGCACATAAGGGTCGTTCTTTGAGAAGAAACAAATGCGTTTTGGACACAACTTATCAAAACCCTTAATCTCATCAAGGAAAAATGTTTTGTTAACATAGTCATAATCTGGAATATTGATATAACAATTAAAACCACTAATGCTGTAAAGTGCTTTTATCTTCAAATTGTTTTCCAGAAGATACTTGACAATAAAAATTGGGGCAATGCTTCTTCCAATGAAAATTGTGTCTTTGTTTATCTTGTCTTTATATTTATCCAATACTTCCGCCCAAGATTCATAAGTTTGCACATCTTTTCCGATTGGAAAGTCTGGTGCAATAACCTCGAAACCACTCTTTTCAAGTTCGCCTTTCAGCCAAGGAATGTAGTGTTCATGCGAGTCACCAAAGCTCCCATGAATAATAAAGCAAGTTTTCATGATTTTCTCCTTTTTATTTTTTACTTGGACTTGTTTCTTTAACAAATCGCCACTGCTTAAAATATGTGAGTTGGTTCTCGCTATTTAACTTGATTTCAAAAATGCCGTCTATATCTTGCACAACTCCCGTTTTTACCATTGTTCGTTTCATGACAAAATGATAAACACACGAATTGTCATTTTCAAAAAGAATTTTTCCTTTGTATGTAATGTCTTTTTGATTTTCTGGGACAATTTCCCAAAGAGGATAAACTTCTTTCTTGGTTTTTAGTGGCGGGTCGATTGGATTTTCATAATACTCCAATTTTTCAGCCATAAGGTCGCAAGTTTTCCCACCCTCCAAATTTTTCCAACTATCCATGAACCTTTTTAAAAATAATTTATAGTTTTTCATAAATTCTCTCCTTTTTAACTTTATTTTTAATAATTTTTTAACATAGAGACTCAAAATTTTGCCAAGCCATTTTACTTCTCCAAAGCGAGATTGCAACTATCTAGCAATTTTGTTGGAAAGAACTCTCCCATTTGGATTGACACAACTTTTGCGCGCAAGGGCTTGAAAGTTTTCTTTAAATATCTTTTTGCCTTTTCTACCTCATTTTCTTCGCCACAATAAATCGTTGCGTGTGCGTGCCAATTAAAGTTACCTTGAAAATTCCCATTAAAGATGTCGTGAAGATTTTTTAGGTCGGCATTAACGTCAGGCTCAACAAACAGAACTCTGTTATTAAAATGATTAACTTTGACAAGGTCTATATCGAACACTTTTTGAGTTACACACACCTTTTTGATTTTTGCCGTCAACTCGTCTTTATCTTTAACAGGATATGTTCCAAGTGAGATGTGAAATGGTATGTCCATTGTCTGCGTCCCAACAAATCCAAGCCCCAGAACACCATCTTGCAAAGTTTTTAGTTCCCTTTGCGTTTGCTCGTCAAAAACTGCAAAAACCGTCAAAAATTTTTCTTGTTCCATATTTTTTACCCTACTCAAACTTCAACTTGAGCCCACTGCCAACATCGTGAACGTTTAGTTTTTGATTTATCATCTCTGCCTTAACGTGTAGGCCTGTGCAGTGGCATGGATAAAGGTTGTCAATGTTTTGCTTTTTTAAGTATTTTATTGTTTCTTTGGCTTGTTCGTTAAATTCCAAAAGATGAAATCCCCCGATAACCGCTTTGAATGGGCTTCTTGAAACATTTTTTCGCCCACTCACAAATATTGCAAATTCCACTATGCGAACAGCCCGTTATAACAAACAAGCCGTCCGCCCCATCAAACACAAGTGCCGTGTCTTCTTCAACAATGTCGGTTATTTTCTTTCCGTCTTTCATAACTTGCAAGCATGGATTGGGTTTTTCGTGGCTCATTAGCCTTGGTACTTTCCCCAAAACATACAAGTTCTTAGAAATCTCGGTTGGCTCTTTAAGTTCAGCAAGGTCAAAAAGCGTGGATATTTTTTCTTTTGAAAATGGCGAAGATATGTCAACATTGTCGCAAAACTTTTTTCAAAACACCCCTCGCAACAATACAACTTGACGCTTTTATCAAATTTATGATACTTGAGCCCCTTTGTGTGGTCGTCGTGCCCATGCGACAGAACGATTTTGTTCACCTTAGACAAATCAATTTCCATGGTTTTTGCATTTTTTACATAAACATCGGAATAGCCCGTGTCAAACAAAATTTTGTCGCTTCCATTTTCAATATAGAAAGACAGCGCTGGCTCGCCCAAAAGATAATTGTCTATAAAAGTGTTATTGTCACACAAGACTGTCAGAAACATAGATTCCTCCAAATTTCAAATCAATCATTTCATTTTTATTATACCACACCGAAAGCCAAACGCAAAATGAATAGAAAAAAATTAAGCCTCAATCAAGATTTTTTGAGGCTTGATGTGAGACTTAAAAATTTTATTACTCGCCCATCTCGTATGAACGAATTTCGCAGTTAGACAAGAAACTTTCGGGGTGCGTTCCAAGTTTGCCATTTTCGGGAAGTGGATTGAAATAATAGAACACTGCCCTTCCGACCATGCCATGAAGAACAAGCAAAACATTCTCGTTTTTGTGCTTGTCTTTTATTTCGTTAAGAAGCGAGTGCACGCGCTCAAAAACTTCGGGCACGGTTTCAAAGCCCTCGCCGACGTCTTTGGCGTTGTAGTTAAGGTAGACATTTTGCAAAAAGTCCTCTTCAATTACCTTTCCGCTCATGAACCCTTCGCGTCGCTCAATCAACCTGTCGTCAAAAATGACTGGGACACTTGGGTCAAGGTTGAGCGCCTTTAATGTCTGCCTTGTGCGTTTGAGTGGCGAACAATAAATTGTAGAAAATTTTATGCCCTTAAGATTTTCTCCAGCCGCGACTGCCTGCGCAAGACCCTTTTCGTCAAGGTCTTCATCCACCGCACCATTGAACTTGCGCTCGGTGTTCAAACTAGTTTGCCCGTGGCGAATCACATAAATCATATTCCTTCCTCCTTATTAAACTATATTCATTGGCCAAGAAGTTAAAAACGGGGACGCAAATTTTATCCCCTCAAAAGTGGATATTTTGCCCAATATTTCAAAAACAAATTAAAACTGAAAACAAGTAACAAAATAATGATTTGAGCATAACGCTCATTATAAAATATGATGTAACTTCCCTCTTGTACACTTATTATACACCAACTCTTCGCACTTTGCAATAGATTATGTGTTTTTTGCGCATAAATAAAGAAAAAACTTCACATAAAATGAAGTTTTTTGCCAGATTTTGTCAAAATTTTACAATTTAACTCGATTTTTAGAAGATTTTGTATGATAATTTCTCTGCAGAAATATACAAGTTGCAAGCCTCCTCGCTTTTCAACTTTTCGGAGTAGTCAAAGGCATTGAAAATGAACTTATCGTCTTTCATCACTAAAAGCGCATGAAAAATGAACATAAACTCGTGGTTCTCTTCGGGCGCAAAAAACAACTTTTCTACCCCGTCAAACAGCATTTCAATTCCCTTGAACTTGCACCCCTCATCTGCGACAACGCTTTCGGGCTTGTACTTTGGCTCAGCAAAATAGACGTCTTCTATTTTTATGCAAAGTGAATAGTTGTCCCCATGCTTGCCATTTTCTGCATAGTGGTTAAGTTCGCCCTGCATCTCAACAATTCTTCCATCGTGAAAGTTCGCAGAAAACTCCACAAGTTCCTTTAACTGCTCTTTATTTTTAATCTCAACAAACTCACCCATCTTTTTCCCCCACCACTTTCTTAAATGGCTGAATATTTTTCATCAAATTTTATATCCACGACTCTTGATGATCAATCCATTTTTCTGCCGTTTTTTGATGTTTTGAGCCACTTTTTTCACTATTTTTTAGGCGATTTTGCGTTTTTTACTATTTTGTTATTATATGTTGCTCGGGATACCACGCTGGCGTGCAAGACATTGCAACTTCGCAAACCGCGTCCCAATAATACTTTTCGCCAGCGTCGATTAGAATGGCATCGCCAGAATTGAAATTTATAATTTCATTCTCTTTACAAATTTTTCCGCTGCCCGAAATAACATAGATAATCTCTTTCACGTTGAGGTTGGCGCAATAGCCCTTTTCGGGATAGCGACCATTTATCTTCGCCGTTGAAATATCAATGTCCTTGTCACCATGGCCATACTCCGTTGCAATACACTTGTCGCTATTTTCAAACTTTGTTGTTTCATTAAGCCTAATAATTTTCATACATCTCTCCTTTAACTTGCGCGCATCGTGACGGCTGGCGCGTTATATCTTTTTAACCAGATACGCACTTATAAAATCCATGCCCAAGATGTCGATATAAAAATTCAGCAACTTTTTATAGTCCTTCGAAACGGCGTTGAGCCTTATTGTCTTGCAGCCCATACTTTTTGCATAGTCCGCCACAAACTCAAATAATGCTCTGCCGATTTTTTTGTCTCTGTAATTTTTCAAGACATACATTTCTTCCAAATCATAAAACAAATCCCCGACGTTTGAATAGGAGCGTTTGTTCTCTTCTTTCATGACCGAGCCATAGCAGTATCCAATAATTTGCCTTCCATAGACCGCCACAGCAACCTTTTTATCCATAAAAAAGTCTTCGCCATCTGCAATAATATTGTTGCAACAATTCTCACTTGCAAACTCTTGGCTCAACCTCGCCAACCTCCTGCACTCACTTGCTTTCGCAAACCTAATCTCAACATTGTTCATAATGGATTCCTTATTTGAATTATAACATATCGCGCTCAAAAAGAAAAATCAAAAATCGCTTTTGGTTGCAATTTTTGATTTTTTCGATGGAGTTTGTTTTGTGGTTATGCTTTCTTCTTACGAGTTAAAAACATTGTCAAAAGCACGGCAACAACTGACAGCACAGACAACACAACATTGACAATCAATCCGTAGCCGACTGTGAATTTTACATTCTTAATCATGCTCACAATGCTTATCAAAACAAGAATAAATGCGATGCACGCAAGAACAGCCAAAACAAGTTTTGCAAAGTCAACGATTTTGCCAACTTTTTCGTTCTTGATGACTTTGAAGTTGCAAAGAAGTGACAATAGCGCAAGTGCAATCAACAGCGACACAAAGATGATTGCCATTATCATGCCAGCGATATACAAATAAACTTCTGCCTTCGCGTGCTTGGCGCCCTTAAGACTGGTTTGCAAAAGGTCAAGATATTTATATCCGCTATAGCCACTGCCAAACCCCGCAAGATAATACCCACAGCCAAAGCACAACATCATAACCCCGAAAACCGTCAGCAAGACATTTGTGATAACCGGTGCATATTTTTTCATTTTTCTTCCTCCTTTATAATTTATCTTATGCGAATATTATAAAACATTTTGACAAAAAATCAAAGCAAAACAAAAGCAGTCCAGTTATTTCTTTTTATTTTCAGTCTCTATTTATTCAACGACTTTTATATGTCAATAAGAAAATTTTTTCACTTATTAAAATTATATCATTTTTCTTTATAAATTATTTTAAAGTCGTTTGGATATTCCTTTTGTGCATCTTCAAAAACTTCTTTAATCAATCCAATTTTATATGCATTATATTTGTTCTTCTCTTCTCCAAAACCAATCAATGTTATCTCACAAGGGGTTTCTATGTATCCTGTCAGCATATCCCATAGTGCGTCGGCATTTTTTCCAAACCAATCTGGCAAATTCATCCGTTTTTGAATTATTTCGTAAAACTCTTCTGCCCACTTGAATTCATTTCTATTAAAAGTGTATTTTACCATATTTCCCTCACGCTATCTCTACAAATCCATTATAATGTCTATCTGTCATAAAAATCAAGCCATCACTTATAATATTATTTTTAATAAAGAGTTAACATATGCCACAATTTTATAAAAATACAACAAGACAGCCGAAGCTGTCTTCTTTTTTTAATAAATTGGAGCTGGTGGGCGGATTCGGACCGCCGAC
>CANQEP010000031.1 GCA_947595235.1 uncultured Clostridia bacterium | reverse complement strand
AAAAAGTATATCACATTAGGGGGCATTTATCAAATAAATTTGTCAAATAACTCCAACAACCGCCGAGCCCGACAGCCAACTGTCAAGAAGTCCCGAAACGTCCTTTTTTACGGCGCGCGTGAAAGTTTCAATAAAGTCGTCGGTGGTCGCAATTTTGAATTTGTACTTATTATAGTACTTTTCAAGCCCGTCAAAAAGTTTCTGCTTTCCAACAAGTTGTCTCACCTCGTCAAGCATGAGTACCCCGCGGATATAAATCATGTAACTGTACTCGTAGTCGCTCGTGTACTCATTTACGGGAAGAAGCATACTTGTGTTGACCTTGCCGTCTAGCGTTTTTGCGATGTCGGCAAAGAGCACATACCCCGCAAACGCCTCTGCGACCATTTCTTTGTAGTCCCTTTTGTACTCGCCGTGCGCCTCCAAAAAAAGAATGGAACTATATTCTGCAAGGCTCTCGTCAAGCCACGCCTCGTCAAGTTGGTTGTTGCCAACAACCGCATACCACCACTGGTGCGCAACTTCATGGGCGATAACCCTTGCAAAGTCCACTTCGTCTGTGACGCTGTCAGAAATTATGACAAGAGACGGATACTCCATGCCTCCATGCACGAATGGTGCCTTAACAACGTCCAACTTCTCATAGGGGTAGTCGCCAAAAGTGGAAGAGTAGAATTTCAGAGCCTTGACCGAAGCATCAAGTTGGTCATCTATGTCATCGTCACCGCTGTAGCCAACATAAGTCACTTCAGTGCCGTTAACCACTTGGCTCTTGCACTCGCTCTCGCTGGTCAGCGCAATAGCAAAGTCACGCGTTGCAAGGCTTTTAAGAGTGTCAGTTCTCACTCCCTCGCCCTCGCTTTCACTCTCTTTCACCCCACTTGATGAAAGATGAAAACCGCTTGGATAAGTTAGTGAGACTTCATAGTTTGCAATATCCGAAAAGAACGGGTCTCCGCTTGAATAATAAGGCTCAATGATGAACTCGCCGTTTTCATACATCGCCAAAACGGGATACCAGTTGCCAAGGTTAACGCTCCCGCCAAAGTGCCCAAGTCTGTGAGTGCATTCGGGGATTTTGACCGAAAAGTCCATTGAAATCTCAACCTTTTCGTCGGGCTCAAGTTCACGAGTGAGTTTAACCTCAAGGGCGTTGTCGTCAGTGCCAACAAGCGAACTTGACGCGCTTTCACCCTGAACGCAAATGTTCTTTACCTCAATGTCGCCATGGCTCTCGCCCGCGGGGAAGCACTTGCCCTCGTTAAAGGTGGTATAGGGTTTCACGCTAGCCCCCTCTCTGAACGCCCGCGGGTAGAGGTTGAAGCAAAGCGAACTTAGAAGTGTTGAGGTTGTGTTCTTAACTTTAACGCTCATGTGCGCGTCAAGAGTCATGTCCTCGTTTAGCGTCGCGCTGATGTTGTAGGCAGTAAGGTCCTTGCTGACCCTTTTGAGTTCTTTTCGGGGCGAGCAAGCGCACGCGAAAAACAAAACAAAGATAACGGCGCCAACAAGCGATAACAATTTCAAACTTTTTTTCATGATATACCTCATAAAAAGTTATGAAAAAAAAATACATTTTATGAATTATATTTCCCCTCTTGAAAATATAAAAAATAAGTGTTATAATGATTTTGTAAAAACATTTGAGAGGATAAGTATGAACAAATATCTGCGCGCTTACTATCTTTACACTGACCAACTCAGAGAATTCGCACTGAACGAACCGCTTTTCTTTGTGAAAACTGGCGTTTTGCCACTTAACAACCTTGAAAAGTACGGCATTTCAAGTAAGGATGAAAAAGAACTTAAAATATACTTTAAGCACAAATTCAACTTTGGCGACGGCTCAGACGACGGTGAGGGTGGCAGAGAGATGACCCTTGTTGAGGTCCTTGACATGGGATTTCCAGTCAAGACAACGCTACTGAAAATTCTTAAAAAACTCATAACCCTTGAGGACTCCGACATAAAAGAGAAGTTGCAAAAACTTTTGACCGCCACTGAAGATACTCTCGCCCTTCTTAACAAAGTGCAAGGCAGAGTATTAGCGTCGACCTCGCCCGAAGACGACTTTGATGAGCAAGGCGACATTTTTGAGCAAAGCCCTATGCAAAGTGGATTTTCAGAATATTTTGACAACGACCCAAGTGATGAAACATTTTTGGGCTCGCAAAACATGGCGCTTCCAATGTCGCCGGCAAATGTCTTGACGGCTTCTTCAACTTCAAGTGCTGAGCAAAAGGAGATTTTGGCAATCGACCCAATCATTGCCCAAAGTTTTTCGTTTCCACTTCTTGCAACTTCGCTAAAGAGCATTCCAACTCCCGTTAAAAAGGCATATGAACTGAGACAATACTTCTATGACCACTCAGCCGAGGAGTCATACCTCCCTACTGAGCAAATAGCAATAAACACCTCAAAGTTTATGAACCTCACACGAGAAGATATTGTTTCGCTCTTCTCTCCCGAAAATTTCTACAAACTCAGCAAAGACGACATCAAGGCACTTTTGCAAGCCGCGTCGAATGAGTATTTGCTCTCAAACGATGTTGAACCTTGCGCTGTGGTGTTCGAACCTTTAAAAATCTCAAACAGAAATGTTCAATTCGGCGAGCACAACCCTAACCGCGGAGTGACCATAATCAACAGCAAACTCCTTGACAAGTTTGACGAGATGAAAGACATTAACAACGTTTCATACCCTTATCAACTTCTGGCAACAGTCATCCACGAAGGGCGCCACCGCTGTCAATTCTCTGACCTTAACAACAACATAGGCGCCAACGAAACAACAAAACTCATAAGTCGCGCATTGCTTGTTCCTCAAAGCACAATGTCAAAGGGCGAATATCTCGCCTCCCCAGACGAAATTGACGCACGCAACGCCGCCATGGACTACATAAGTGGCGTTGCAAAAGAGACAGATGACGAGAACCTTAAAGCCTTCTATAACCAACAAAAGGCATATGAGCAAAGCAACGGCAAAAACGAGGTTCCCGACTCACTGAAACAGCACTTTAACCACGTCTATTCAACAACTCGTTTCAAAGCCGCAAAAAAACTTGACCGCGATCGCGCAAAGATGTTCGAATCGCTAACACAATCCTCCGCCTCCACTCAACCCGCATCATAAAAACACTCACCTCCGCTTATGGAAGCGGAGGTTTTTCTTTTCACAATTGAACCGCAACTCAACAAAAAGCAAGGCTCAACTCATCAAATATCGTGCTGCAACATAACTCAATCTCTCCGCAAACCACCTAAAATCAACCGCAAACTAACAACAAAATCTAAACTCAACCAATAACAATAATTCTAAACGCAAACCAACAACAAATACTAGGCGCAAAACAGCGACAAATTCCAACCACAAACCAGCAACCAAAATTCTAAACGCGAACAAACAAAAAGTGCAACCTTTCGGGTTGCACTTTTGTTATGTTTAGATTGTTTTAGTTAAGCCTCTGGCTCATCTTCGTCATCGTAACTACCATGACTCTCGTGACCACGGCTTCCACCTTCGCCATTCTCGTTCTCTGAACCAACAGATGAGTTTCCGTTCTCTTCTGGAGCAGAAGTTGAAGGTTGATGAGCATTTTCTTGATTTGCAAGTTGTTGAAGCAATCTTGCAATTTCTGCATTCTTCTCTGCAAGTTCATATTGCAAAGCCTCAAGTTCAGCCTCGGCTTGAGAGGCACGGTTAGAGGCCTCTTGTGCTCTTCGCTCAGCGTCTGAAACTTGCTGTTTTGCAGAGTCAAGTTGAGATTGCAAATCGCTTGCTTGCTTTTGTGCGGCGTCAAGTTGAGATTGCAAATTGTTTGCATTTTGATTTGCGGCGTCAAGTTGAGATTGCAAACCATCTGCCTTTTTATTCGCAGCATCAAGTTGAGATTGCAAATCGCTTGCTTGTTTTTGTGCGTCAGCGAGTTGAGATTGCAACTTGGTGTTGTCGCCATTTGCAGCATCGAGTTTTGCCTCTAGGTCATCTGCCTTTTGGTTTGCAGCGTCAAGTTGAGATTGCAAACCGTCCGCCTTTTGGTTTGCAGCGTCAAGTTGTGATTGCAAGCCGTCTGCCTTTTTATTTGCGGCGTCAAGTTGTGATTGCAAACCGCTTGACTTTGCTTTTTCGTCTGCAAGTTGCTTTTGTAGGTCTGCAACTATTTGAGGGTCTGTTACACCTTGAAGTTGTTGCTCAAGGTCGGCAATTTTGTCATTTGCAGTGTCAAGTTGAGATTGCAAATCGTCTGCTCTCTTTGTTTCTGCATCAAGTTGTGCTTGCAAGCCGTCTGCTTTTTGGTTTGCGGCGTCAAGTTGTGATTGCAAACCGCTTGACTTTGCTTGTTCGTCTGCAAGTTGTTTTTGAAGGTCTGCAACCACTTGTGCATCTGTTGAGCCTGCAAGTTGTTGCTCAAGGTCAGCAATTCTGTCATTTGCAGCCTTCAATTGACTGGTAAGGTCTGCAATAGTTCCATTTGCAGTTGCCAATTGATTTTTAAGGTCTGTAATAGTTCCATTTGCAGTTGCCAATTGATTTTTAAGGTCTGAAATAGTTCCATTAGCAGTTGTCAATTGACCGTTAAGTTTATCAACTTCCGCTTGCTTTTCATCACGCTCTTTTTCGGCTTTTGCAAGGTCATTCTTTAATGCATCAATTTTATCCTGTGTTGGTGCGTTTTTAAGTTGCTCGTTAAGTCTGTCAACTTCATCTTGAGCACTCTTAAGTTGCTCAAGCAAATCATCATATTGGCTGTCAGTAACAACAGTGTAGCCACTTCCCTCACCATGTTGCTCTTTTGGTTGGTTTTTCTCATGTCTCCAAGCAAGGCCAAAACCAAGTGTTGTTGCAAGAAGAACTGCTGTGGCAGAGCCAACGGCCATAAGACTATACACCATCTTTTTGATAGTGCTTTCTTTGTGAGCAAGTTGTTTACCCAACTCATTTGCATTTCTTGTGGCTTCATTTTCCACAGCGGCAAGATTTTCGGATTGTACTCTGATTTGTTCTTTAAGTTCAGCAACTTCTTTATTGAGACTAGCAACAATGGCTTTCGCCTTTTCTTTTGCAGCTTCAGACATTGTCAATGCAACTTCGCTACACTTAACATATGTGCCAACATAATCAGCGATATTGTCACCATTTTCAAAGTCAGCTACTTCAAGGCCTTGATACTTCTCATCGCCAGTTCTTTGGAGCACTGGGTTAAGAATATTATAAAGTTCAACAGCGGCTGGATTGGCAATAACGATTTTGTCTGAATTGACGGTAACAGCACCTGCTCTAAGAGCGTCGATGAGTTTTTGCTTCTTGCCATTTCCAAACTTAGTGCCATATTCTCTTGCAAGAGTGGTCTCATCAAGAATTTCGGCAAAAGCAATAAGTTGACCATTCAACTCTTCTGCATCAAGAACGCCAACAACAACGTCTTTAACCTTGCGACCTCTTTCGTCTGAAAGGCGATCAAGTGCTGGATTGTTGCGGTTTCTTTCACCTTTTGTTTGCATTCCTTTAAATCTTTTACCTGCCATGTATCTATCCTCCCTCATGCCATTTTCGGCATTACATACATTGCTTTTCTTTGTTTGTGACTGTATTTTACCACAATTATATGCCAATGTCAATACCGAATTTTCAATTTTTTTTAAGAAAAAAATGGGGCTAAAAATTCCCCAATTTCCTAAAGATTTGCCCTATTTCAAAACCGCGGTTGCAGTTGCGTAGTCCCCGTCGTGCGAAATTGACAAAAAGACATTTTTCATTTTCAACCCTTCAAGCACCTTTCTTAGCCTTTCGCTGAGCGAAACCACGGGTGCCCCCATTCTGTCATGCGAGATGACAACATCAAAAAAGCCATATCCATTGGTTATTCCAACGCCCAGCGCCTTCAAAACCGCCTCTTTGCCCGCGAACAGCCCCGCCGCCGTCATGACCCTTGAGTCGAACCCAAATTCGCTCACCCTTTTTGACTTTGAATTAACATACTCAATCTCGCTCTCAGTCAAAATGGTCTTCAAAAAATTTGGCTTTTCCATTGCCTTGCCAATCCTTTTTATAAAGACGATATCAGTCCCCACCATAGTCAAAATCCTCAACTTTATAATTTTTTATAACCTTGCCCACAATCTCATAGCCAAAGCCCTTCCTCAAAAGGTAGCCGTTTAGCGATGCGAGGGTCTTTACGCTCACTTCTTTGTTTCTCATATACTTTCGCGCGACTTCGACTGCCCGCTCCTTTTCGTCTTGCGAAGAAACGCTCTCAAGCGCCTCACTAATTATGCTAGAAGCAACTCCCTTTTTCATGAGTTCGCTTTTCAGTTCAAGTTTGCTCTTTTGTTTTTTGCTTTCAACCAAAGAGGTCGCATACTCGCTATCATTAATATAGCCGTATTCTTCCGCTTTCTTTATGGCGCGCTCAATAACGTCTTTGCTGTAACCTTTTTTATAGAGTTTGTTAGAAATCTCACGGCGACTTTGCGGGTACAAAAGAAGGTCCATGATTTTGTCAAACGCGGAGCGCACCGAAGTTTCGATGACCTTTTCTTCAAGTTCGTTCTTTGTTACCTCTTTGCCAACCTTAAATCCCGCTTGCAAAAGGGCGAGTTCGTCAATACCACTAAAGAACTCGCCGTCAACATAGATGTTATATCTCCCCTTCTTTTTTTGAGGGCTTATGTCGGTTATCACCATATCAGTCTGCCGAAAACTTATAGTACCCACTGTCCACCTTTATCATCTGGGCGCTGTCTTTAAGTTTGACGCGTATATCTTCCATGGCGCGCTCGGCGGTGTCGGCTGGAATTGCGCACTTTATAACTGGCATGCTAAGGTCAAAGTTCTTTTCGATTATGGGGAACCCCTTTTCAGAAAGCACCTTTCCAAGAGCGGCGTAGTCGCCGTAACTAACTTTCATCTCAAAGAACCCGCAATAGACCATTCTGCTCTTTTTTGCGTTGTTAATGGCATTGAGGGCAGCGCTGTAATAGACTCTTGAAAGCCTTGACTTTCCAAGTTCAACGCCCCCAAAGTATCTCACAACAGCAACCAAGGTGTTTGTTATTTTTTTCTCTTTTATGGCTTGATAAATTGGAGCACCGGCACTGCCAGCGGGCTCGCCGTCGTCGTTGCTTCGAGCAATGGCAAAATCTGAGCCAAGCAAATAGGCATAGGCAATGTGCTTCGCGTCTTTGTTACTTTTTTTAAGGCTGCCAAGAGCCTCCTTAACTTGCTCAATGTCAGTCACGGGAAAAGTCACGCCAATGAATCTTGACTTGTTGACTGTTGTTTCTGCCATTGAAATATCACTAACAACTAAATAAGGTGGGTTTTGCATAATGACTCCTTTTATTATTAGTTTAACATATATAAAGAAAAAAATCAAAATAAAACCGCAAAAGTTTTACATTTCTTTTCACAGATGTTAAACTATTTGAAGTAAACTATAAAAAAGGAGAAAAAAATGAAACTATTTTACGAAATCACAGACATCCATGCAAGACAAATTCTTGACAGCCGTGGGAACCCAACCGTTGAGGTTGAAGTTTTGGTAGACGATGAAGTCGTTGGCAGAGCCGCCGTTCCTTCGGGAGCATCAACAGGAGCATTCGAGGCGGTTGAACTTCGCGACGGCGACAAATCCAACTACCTTGGAAAAAGCGTAGAAAAGGCAGTTGAGAACGTCAACACCGAAATTCGCGACGCCCTTCTTGGCCTTAACGTTCTTGACCAAATCGAAATTGACCACACCATGATTGACCTTGACGGAACAAAGAACAAGGGTCGCCTTGGCGCAAATGCCATTCTTGGCGTTTCGCTCGCGTGCGCAGACGCAGCAAGGCAGTGCGTTGGCTTGCCACTTTATAACTATATCGGTGGCGTTAAGGCTTGCACCCTCCCCGTTCCAATGATGAATATCATCAACGGCGGAAAGCACGCCGACAACTCTGTCAACATCCAAGAGTTCATGATAATGCCCGTTGGTGCAAAGTCCTTTAAAGAGGCTCTGAAAATGTGCGCCGAGGTCTTCCACAACCTCAAAGCCGTTTTGAAAGGCAAAGGATTTTCTACCGCTGTTGGCGACGAAGGGGGCTTTGCTCCAAACTTCAAGAGCGACGAAGAGGCATTTATCAACATTGTTGAGGCAATAACAAAAGCGGGCTACAAGCCGGGCAAAGACTTCATGCTTGGAGTTGACGCCGCCGCAACCGAGATGTATGACGAGGCTGAAAAGAAGGGCAAAAAAGGTTGTTACTACTTCTGGAAGACCGACAAGATGTTCACTGCCGACGAAATGATTGCCTTCTGGGAAGAAATGGCAAGCAAGTATCCAATCATCACCCTTGAAGACGCCTTGGCAGAAGAAGACTGGGCTGGCTGGAAGAAACTCACCGAAAGGCTTGGCAAGAAGATTCAACTTGTTGGCGACGACCTCTTTGTTACCAACACCGAAAGACTTGAAAAGGGCATAAAAAACGGAGTTGCCAACTCAATACTTATAAAAGTTAACCAAATCGGCACCCTTACCGAGACCCTTGAGGCTATTGAAATGGCAAATCGCGCGGGCTACACCGCCGTTGTCTCTCACAGAAGTGGCGAGACCGAAGACACGACCATTGCCGACCTTTCTGTTGCCCTCAACGCTGGCCAAATAAAGACGGGCGCTCCATCGCGCACCGACCGCGTTGCCAAGTATAACCAACTTCTAAGAATAGAAGAAGAACTTGGCGCTTCGGCAAAATACCTCGGCATTAAATCTTTCTTCAACCTTAACAAGTAAAAAATAAAGGAGACTCCTTATGGCAACAAAAGAAGAATGGCAGAAGGTTGTTGACAAGTTAAAGAAAAAACAAACCCTCAGCGAAGAGGACTACAACGAAATTCTTAACGACACCCCAGGGGTAGAAAATCCCGAAGAAGTGCAGTACTCTCCCGAAAATGCAAGGGTTCTATTTCAAAAACTTAAAGAGGACGATTTCAAACGCCCAACAGCCCACAACTTCATGTTCGTGAAACAAAAACCGCATGACGAAAAAAAGGAAAAAAGCGAAAAGCCAAAGTTTAAATTCTCCTCTACCGTAAACGGCATGAAAACGAAGTTCAACTTCTTTTGCAATGATGAATTTATTGATTTTTGCGAGAGAACTCGTGGTCAGCCAATAACAGTACGCATTCCGGCAGACATGGACCCAAATATAGTGCAAACACTTTTGGCTAGTTTAAAAGAGTTTTTTGCAATGTTCGACAAGCCACTTATTGTTGAACTTGTTCCCGCAAAGGAGAAAGACGACAAAAAGAAACAAGAGAAAGGCGAAAAAGAGGAAGATAATCAAAAAAACAAGCAAAAGTACCTTGACACCTTAAGTGCGGTCAAAAGAAGTGGAGTTGAAAAGGTTCAATTTTCGGACGGCATGAACATCTCGCAGGCAGTTGGCAGTGTCAACAAGGCTAAAGAGTGGGCAGACTACATAAAAAATGCAAAAGTGCAAGGCTCTCCACTCTCCCCTTTTGAAAAGTATCTCATGGCGTATAACATGGCATACCGAACCAACCTTCATGGTGAACAGAACAAGCAATGCACCCCGGACGAAATGATAAACGCGCTACTTAACGCAAATGACATAAATCTCCACGGGCGTGCAGGGCTTTTGAACATGATGTGCAAAGAACTTGGCATCCCTTGTCAATTTCAATCTGATGACAAAAACTTCGAAAGTGTTTTGACAGATATTGTCGACAAAAAGTATGGTATCAACGGGACTTATGTTGGCACTCCATCAAAGGATGCCTTGAACGCTCCCGACGACCCAATGGAAAACAGCAACAAGCCAAGCACTGCAGGGACAACTCCCATCTCGCCCGACACAATGCACCGCGCGCAAACAAGCGTGAACATGGCTCTTGACCAAACTCTTAGCCGAGACTCTGCAAGCAAGAGCGCGTCGGCTGTCCTCGGGCAAAACAGTCAACCCGAAAACAGCGAAGAAGATGGCTTTGCGACCGAGCCCACGCTTAAAAAATCACAACATTAAACCAAAAAACAAGCCCCCAAATTTGGGGGCTTTATTATTGCTCGTTTTTTGGCAAATACTCAATGAATGTCACATTGTCCTTGCTTTCAACAACCTCTCTTAGTGCCTTTTCGGTGCGCTCGCAAAGGTCTTTCTTTTGGCTTACAAGGTCAAGTTCCTTGTTCGCGTAGATTGGTTCAAGAATGGTTATATTGACCTTTGGCTTCTTCTTTAGTGGCCTATGTTTTGCATAGCGATAAGTGACCGCGAATGGAACAACTGGAACATCCGCCTTTATGGCATAGTGAAAGGATGCGGGCGGAAAAGGTCTAAGTTTTGTTGAATATGGCCAAATGGCAGCCTCGGGATAGATTGTAACGGTGTTGCCGTTTTTTAGAAGCGTTGTCACCGCATCGGACAAGTTTTTCAGTCCCCTTGGTTCGTCGGGCAAAGGAAGAGCGCCAAGCGCCTTCGTGAAATACTTGCCAACAACAACTTGCACGGCATCCTTGTTCGCAACAAAATAGTTGCGTTTTGGCGCGGCAACATGAACGGTCGCAAACATTGGGTCAAGGGTGTTGCAGTGGTTACCCACAAGTAGCGCACCCCCCTTTATTTTTCTAAGGTTCTTCTTCCCCTTGACTTTAACGCCACACTTACACTTTGTTATTATCCAGCAAACGGGCACGGCAATAAGGTAATAAAAAAGAAACCTCATCACCTTAACAAAAAACGAACGCGGAAGATAGCGGTAGTCCGCTTTTATCTGCGTTTGTTTTCTAACTTTTGTATGCATGAAGGTATCGTCTTTTGGTGATGAATAATACCTTTTTTCTCCCCACACAACCTTGCCCATGGTCGCCTACTTCACAGAAGCCATCTGCTCACTTTTTTTGCTGTCGGCGATTGCCTCTTTGAACATATCCACCATTTTGTCAACGCAAAGACTTATGTCGAATTGCTTTGCATATTCAAGATATTTCTCGCTCATCTTTGCCTTTTCTTCGGGGTGCTCAATCCAGTACTCAATTTTCTTTGTGAGGTCTTTGTAGTCGCTTTGCTTAAAGAGACTTCTCTCGTCAAGGGCGAACGCCTTTGTTGCTGACTTATACGAGTTGTTTATGACTGGAACAACACCACAAGTTATTGCCTCAAGGCACGCGATTGCCTCAATTTCAACATCGCTTGGGTGAACATAAAGGTCACAAAAATTGACAATCTTTGCCAACTTTTCTTGAGGAATCATGCCCATGAGTGGAGCATTTGTGAGGCCCTTCGCACAATTTTTGATGTCCTTTTCATGAGGACCGTTGCCCGCAAAAATAAGTTGGATTTTGCTCTCGTACTTGCTGTTTTTGACCGCCTTTATCAAAAGGTCGTGGCGCTTTTCTTTGCTATATCTTCCAATAAACAAGATAACGAACTTGTCTTTGAGTTCGTCGGGCTTTTCAACCTCCTCTTTGTGATAAGTTGGAACAACGCCATTTGAAATGACAAACTTCTTTGCCTTATAATTGTTCTTTTCAAGCATATCGGCGATGAACTGCGATGGGCAGTGGATGTAGCCGGTGTGCTTATAAAACCTTCTGAATCTAAGATACAAGAGTTTGTTAACGAGTTTGCTGTTCTCCATGAAGATGTGGCTAGAAACGTTCTCGGGCTGGCAGTGGAATGCCGTTGTGAATGGAATTTTTAGTTCCTTGCAGATTTTTAGCGCGGCCTTGCCCATCTTAAAAGGCAAAACGATGTGAACAACGTCTGCCCCCTCAACCGCCTTTCTTATTGTCTCTTTGTCGGGAACGCCGAACGACGCTCCGTTGAGTTTGGTTATATAGTTGTCAAAAACCCCGAAAGTTCTGCGCTTCACTGCATAGTACTTTGGATTTTCACTGCTGTCATCTTTATATGGCGAAACGACCTTGACCTCGTGCCCCTTTTCAACAAGCCCGTCGATAAGACGCCTTATAGTTTTCACGGTACCATTGTTTTCGTACCCGAATATGTCTGCTACAATAGTTATTTTCATAAATGCCTTCCTTTGTTAAATTGTTGTCACGACAATGAATATTATAACAAAAAAATCCAATATTGCAAACACAATATGCGCAATTTCACAAATTTGTTAGAAGATGAACAATTTTTCGCAAATTTTGCGCATTTTTTATGCAAAATCCCCTCAATTTCGCCAAATTATGTACAAAAATTGAACTTTTTGTTCTTGACAAGCGCCTCACAAATAACAAAAACATATGTATTGTCAATCGTTCTCTCGCCCTCAAACGGCACATTCTTTAAGTACAAATTGACATTTGCGCCCGTGTGGTTCCCCGTTGTGTAAAGATTGTTGCCAAATTCATTGTCCTCGGTTTTGAGTTTAAGTCCCCCAGTCTCGTGGTCGGCGGTCAGCAAAACGGCGGTGTCCTCTTCTTCTTCACAAAACGCAAGGACTCTCTCAAAAATGTCGCTCATTGTCTTGACCTCACACATTGCGCCATAGAAGTCGTTGTTGTGACTGCACTTGTCGATGTACGCCTCCTCAATCATGACGCAGAAACCATTCTCGCCCTTAAGAAAATTCAAAACGGCATCAACAACCTCGCCATAGTCCACTTGCCCGCTGAGGTTGGTGTTATACTTCGACCTCAGTGACGGAAGAGTTAAAACGGCCTTGCCACCTTCAAGCGCGTCAAGTTCTTCTTTTGAACCAAGCAACGAATATCCCTCGTCTTCGAACTGCCTT
>CANQEP010000030.1 GCA_947595235.1 uncultured Clostridia bacterium | reverse complement strand
CACAGCTTCGGGCGCGGTCTGCACGGGAGAAAGCCCGAGTTTTCTCACAAGTTCGACATCGCAAAGAAGAGACTCAAAGAGCAATTTGGGGTCACGCTTGTTGCCATGCCAAACGCACTCAAAAGCCCCGAGTTTGTTTATGCGCACCCCGAACTTAGAGCAAAGGACCTTATGGACGCCTTCAAAGACAAGAGCATAAAGGCCATTTTTTGCGCAACAGGGGGAGAGGACTCAATAAGGCTTTTGCCATACATAGATTTTGACGTGATAAAGAACAATCCAAAGATTTTCACGGGCTACAGCGACACAACGGTCGCGCACTTCATGATGCAAAAGGCGGGAGTGATGAGTTACTACGGAGCGTCGCTCATGGGCGAGATTGCTGAGTATGTGAAAATCAACGACTACACGCTTGACGCCATAGACAAAATGCTGTTTCACCCCGAAGAAAAATACGAAATTAAGAGCGCGGGCGTTGAGAGTTTCGCAAAAGACATAGTTTGGTGGGGTGAGAACAATATCAACGTTCAAAGAAAGACCTATCCCGACACAAAGGGCTACGAGGTTTTGCAAGGAAGCGGAGTGGTTAAGGGAAGGTTGATTGGTGGTTGTCTTGATGTTTTCATGATACTTATGGGAACAAAGATTTGGCCAAAGCCAAGCGAGTTCAAGGGCAAGATTCTTTGCCTTGAGCCTTTTGACCTTTCGGTTGACGACTTCACTTATCTTTTGCGTGCCCTCGCCGCGCAAGGAATTTTTAGGCAGATAAAGGGCATCATGTTTGGCAAGCCTCAGCACGAGGAAATGTACGAGACATATAAGGGGCTTCTTCGCAAGGTTATTGCCGAAGAGGAGGGTTTAAAGGACTTGCCGATAATTTATAATGTGAACTTCGGGCACTCATACCCAATAACCCTTTTGCCCCTTGGCGCGATGTGTGAAATAGACTTCGACAAGAAGAAAATTACCATTGTTGAAAAGGGAACGAAGTAGAAAAAGCCTCGAAAGAGGCTTTTTCTGTGTTATTTTTTCGGCGTTATAGAGTACTTTTCTTTTATTTTTTCTTGCTTGCCACAGCAAAGGCGACCCTCGGGGCAAAAGCCGAAGGTGAAGCAACTTGGACCATAAGATGCGAACATCTCGGGGTCCTTTTTGCGGACCTCTTTTAGCATATCCTCGGCAAGATATCTTATTGCCCATTGGGCGCGGTTGCATCCACGAAGGTTCATGATGTGCAAGAACTCGCGCGCGTTCACGGTTGAAACAAAGTCTATGGCAGTTGCGTGCGGAGTCACATAAATCAGAAGATGTGGGTCAACGCCCTCTTTAACAAGTGAGTTATAGAGCGCGCGGTTCTCTTCTATGGCGCGTTTAAAGTCGGCCTTGAGGTCACGGCGAGAGGCGATGCTTTCGGGGATGACAAAGCGGTTAGACTTTGCAAGGCAGACAATTGGCGCAACTGAAAGCGATTGCATTCTGTGGCGCGTGTAGTGTTTCAAGATGATGAGTGGGAAGTCTCTAACATGAAAGGTGTAGTTGAAATGTTCAAGGAGTTTGGCTTGCTTGTCGTCTTTTAGGGCCGAGGCAAAGTCAAAGTGCTCGTAGCCCGAGAGGTGGGCTAGAGTTTGTATTTGATGACTGGCGGCGTTGCTACCCGCAAGCATCTTGACCTTTGTTTTTACGAACTCAATCTTTTCGCAAGGCTTGTGCGCGGCGATAAGAACACTGTCAAGGTCACTCGTGTAGGTGGCTTTGTTCTTTTCCACAAGACCGGGATAGCGCGCATCGAACTGCTCTTTGAGGCTCATGCCAAGGTTATATATCTCTTCATAGTGACTACCCCTTCCATAGACCATTGTGCATATAACGTGGATGAGTTCGCGCGCGTTAAGACTCATATAGATGTTGGTCTTAAGGCCATATGGCAGTGGAAAGCGTGCGTCCTCAACGGGAATGCCACACTGAACAAACTTGTTATAGAGCGCGAACATGTTTTTGTAGTGCGCTTTTATTCTTTGCTTTTGGCTATCGTTAAAACCGCTCGGAAGGTTGAAGCCCGCGCCACTAAAATTGACATATCTGCCAGACTTTATGGTGAAGGCTGAGAGCCTAAACTCGATGAGATATTGCTCAACAAAGATGCTGACATTGTTGAAAGCAAGATTGAAGTAGTGGTGCTCAAGAACGGTCTTGTGCCCCGAAGAGACGACTTTGCCTATTAGGTCAAGGTTTTTCTTTTTGTCGGTTGCCTTGCGGTAGAGTTCAAGAGCCGAGCCTTGCCTTGTGGAAATTCTGCCCCCGCAAGAGACAATTCGCTCGCCGTTTTTTGTTTCGCTAAGTATCAAAACGCCAGATTCATCTTTTTTCATTCGTGTTTCCCCCAGTTCTAATTTGAGTTTATAAAGCGCAAAAATTGTTGTCAAACCAAAACATGAAAAAAATAATTTTTATATACTTTTCATAGAGTTTACGATTTTTCTGCCAAGAAATTTGCAAAAAAACAGCAAAGACGGGGGACAATCTTTGCTTAAATTTGTTTGCAATGGCGAAGGTGCTCAGCCCATAAGAAAAACCCGCTAGGAGTTTTCTTGCTTTTATAGGTCTTTGGTGTGGTAGCCATAGAGTTGGAAGTCGAGGATGTCGAATTTGAACTCGTTTGTCACCGTTTGGTTGGTGGTTGGGTCGGTGCTTTGGAAGTATGCCCTTGCGTTGCTGTCTATGATGCTTATGGTTATTTCGCATGAGGCGGTGAGGCTAACAAAGTAGTCGTTGATGTCCAGCACGGCAACGGGAATTTTTGTGTTTTCAATCAGCCTTACTGGAACTATTCTTGTGAGCGTTGTTGTTGGAGTTGTTGCAGTTGGGTCGCCCTTTTTGAGGTTGGTTATTGAAACCGTGAATTCAACGTCTTTGGTCTCGTTTGAGAAGACCGAGAAGGTCAATTTTTCCACCTTCATTTTATAGAGCCACTCTTTGTCGCCCTTGAAAGTTATGTTGGTGTAGCGGTTAAGATTGTCGCTCTTGTCGTCAAGGAAGACGTCCAGTTTTTTGTCCTCAAATTTTTCGTTTCGAGGGAAAAGTCGGTAACTCACCGATGTGAAATACCTTTTCATGTTGATGGCGTGGTCGTCCTTTTTGCACCCAACAAGGGCAAGGGTAGGAACGCACAAAATTAGTGCAAGTAGGGTTATTAAAAATTTTTTCATTAGTCTTCTTTTCCTCCGTCGTTAATATACAAGACGCCAAGCGTGCCTTTTCCGCAATGGCTGGTTATGGTTGAAGAGGCGACGGTCACCTTTACTTCTTTAAAGATGTTCTTTGCCTCGACATACTTTTTTATCTCTTCGGCAATTTCGGGTTCAATGCTTGAATGAGTTATAAAGCACAGTTCGGGGTCGGGATTGTTATACTCTTTCAAAACGTCGTCAACGTATTGTTTAAGAACGGGAACAATCTTTCCCCGTGGTTTGCCACCAAGTTTCATGACGCCGTCAACAACTTGAATTCGTGGCTTGATTTTTAAAATGTTCGCGCCAAGCATGGCGAGTGCCGAGCACCTTCCACCGCGGTAGAGGTATTCAACCTCTTGGATGATGAAGGATGCTTGAACATATTGTACTCTCTTTTCTACCTTTTTTGCAATATCTTTTGCAGAAAATCCTTGTTTTGCTAGCCTTGCCGCGTACATGACCAAAAGTCCCGTTCCCGAAGAGAGGTTTTTTCCGTCAACAACGAACACCCTTCCCGCATAATTTTCGGCAGCGTGCACCGCGTTGGTGTAACTTGTGCTAAGCCCACTTGAAAGGCCGATGTGAACAATGGTATTCTCGTCGTCCTCTTTAAGAATGTTTCCAAAGTATTCGGTGTAGTCGCTTTCGCTGATTGCCGAGGTCTTTGGCAGTTTTTTGTTGCCCTTGACGAACGCGAATATCTTTTCGGGAGTGATGTTCACGCCGTCGCGATACTCATCGCCGTTGAGGTTGATGTAGAGTGGGAGAGTGCGAATGCCATACTCTTCAATTTGGTCTTTTGCAAGGTCGCAAGAACTGTCTGACGAAATTATAACTTTCATATTTTCCTCCAATGTTAAAAAATTGTTGATATAAGTGCACCAAAAATGGATTGGCCGTATTTTACTTGCAAAACCACTTTGCCCAAGATGTCTTTTCGTGGCACGGGGCCAAAAAATCTGCTGTCGGTGGAGTGGTTGCGGTTGTCACCCATAACGAAAAATTCGTCTTCACCAAGCGTAACCGAAAACTCCCCAACCGTTCTCACGGCGGTCACCAAGCGGTTATAAAACGGGAAGTCATTTGAGGTCAGCCCAATTTGAAAGGTGGGTTGCTCGCTGTTTATGTAGTCCTCGTCAAGTTTTTGTCCATTCACAAACACGCTATACAAGATGTAGCGCTGTGTTGGGCTGGTTTCTTTTATTAGGTCGCGCTTAAAGGTTATGGTTTTGCCAGGCTCACCAATAACGCGCTTGATTATTCTTTCGCCCGACACCCCTTCGTCTATGATGACGATGTCCTTATATTTGACGTTGGTTGTGCGGTAGCAAAAAACCATGTCGGTGCGCTGGTCGTAACTTGTGCCGATCGCAGACGCGTTTATTGTGGGTTGCATGCTTCGTCCAACAACGCCAACTTGCATGAACACAATTTGAAAAACAAAGATACAACAAACAAAGCATATGCCAAAAATCAGCATGGCGCCAAGAAAATACCTAAAGATAGAAGACTTTGAGTTTATTTCTATGACCTTAGGCTTGTTCTCGGTTTCGCCTTGAAGCGCTGGGGCTTGCTCCTTATGAGCCTCTTGTGTTTCTTGCTCTTCCATATTTTGTATTTTACCACACCTAAGTTTACATTGCAATAAAATTTGGTTTGTTACCATTGGTTTTCTTGCGCGTTTTGTCGATAAATGACATTGCGTCTCTTCTGTTGCGGCTCGCTTACGAGTCGCCCCAAATTCGCCGCACCTAAGCCATATTTTTCACAAATGGCTTCGAAAGAGAAACGTGGGCAACCATAAAGGTTCGCCCGCGTTTCTCTTTCTTTGCCCTTTATAAAAACTATGGCTTATCTGCTACCTTATACTATTAAATAGACATAATCGTGGATAGAGTTGATTTACTATTTTAAATATAAAATCCATAATAAAAAGCGAGAGGATTCGTAAGGAGCGAAGTGACCAAGTAGCGAAAAATTACAACAAACCCAAGGGTCTCTTAAACCAACTGAAATTTTATCCACTTTTATTAAACGATTACACCGTTGACATATGAGAGTAACCCTAGGGTAGCAGATTGGCTAAGATTTTTGATGCAAGAGCAAGAACCCCGGAACAAGAACTTTGCTTGACATTTGTCAAGCCCTCAACATCTCGCTCTATGACTTTTTTAATGACAGCGATTTTAAGGATACAAATCTTGACGCAAGTTATTGAAATTTATCACAAATCAACATAAATCACAAAAGAGAGGTCGTTCCCCACTTTTTTATTAGTAATTATCGCGAATTGTGGTATAATTGTATGCAAGATAATGTGCAAGATAATGCGTAAGATAATATGCAAGATGAATTGATTTTTTTGGCAATATATGTTATGCTTAAAGAAAAGAAGGAGAATAGTTATGCAGTACACTCCACCATACAACATAACCGACGAGATGTTGGAACTTGTTGCCGAGATTATGGAAAATTTGGGCAAACTTTCGGGTGCAAAGGGGCTTGAGAAGTTGCCAAGGCTTCGACGCGCGAACAGAATAAGGTCAATCCACTCTTCTCTTGCCATAGAAAACAACACTCTTTCTATTGAACAGGTCACTGCCGTTATTAGTGGCAAGCGGGTGCTTGCGCCAAAAAAAGACATAGACGAGGTAAAAAACGCGCAACTTGCCTATGAAAAAATCGATAAAATTGACCCATTTAGCGTTGACGACCTCTTGAAAATTCACGGCATAATGATGAATGGGCTCGTCAGCGAGGCGGGGCAGATAAGAACTGGGCAAGTTGGCGTCTATAACTCAAAGGGCAAAGTTATTCACCTTGCTCCACCGCCCGAACTTGCACGCGAGCAACTTTACGCGCTTTTTGAGTGGCTGAAAACAAGTGGCGCAAATCCGCTCATCAAGTCATGCGTGTTCCACTATGAGTTTGAGTTCATTCATCCTTTTAACGACGGCAACGGCAGAATGGGAAGGTTTTGGCAGACCTCAATTCTTGCAAAGTGGAAACCAATATTCGCATGGATACCAATCGAGAGCATTATTAAGGACAACCAACAAGAGTACTACAAGGCAATAAGCCTTTCAACAAGCGAGGCGAGGTCAAACATCTTCATTGTGTTCATGCTAAATTGCATAAATAACGCCATAAAAGACATTATTGATGGGGCAAAGAACCATATGAGCCACCTCACTGGACAAATTGAGGCGCTACTTAGAGTTATTGAAAGTTATCCGCAGTCGGCGAGCGAACTTATGCAAAAACTCAATCTAAAATCGCGCGACGGGTTCAGAAAAAACTATATTCAGCCCGCCCTTGACGCGGGGCTCATAGGCATGACTGAACCCGATAAGCCTACCAGCAAAAATCAAAAATATTTCAAAGTTTAAGGAGCAATTATGCAAAATAGCAAGGTTAAAGCGTTTTTGGATTATCTGCCCTCGATAGTGACGGCGGTGATTGGTGTTGCGACTTTCATTGTCTATATGACAGTAATTGATGGCCACGAAGTTGGAAGGGCTTTGTTTGTGGCACTTGCGCCCATTTTCCCATTCCTTGTCATCTTTCTTAACAGAAAACTGAAACTTGGCGTGCCGATGTATCTTATCATATTACTTTGTTTGCACCTTGTTTTGGCGGCGGACGCTGGAACTGCACTCGGGGCATATGTGCGCTTTTGGTGGTGGGACCTCTTGGTGCATGGACTTTTCGGGTTCTATTGCTGTGGAATTTTGTATCACCTCTACATAAGAATAGAAAATCAAAAGCCAAAGGCAGTGCACTTTGTGGTTTTGCTGCTTTTGACAATAGCGATTGCAACAATTTGGGAGATATATGAGTTCACTGCCGACCTTGTTTTTCACACAGATATGCAGCGCGTTGGCGAGGCGCTCTCCAATGGAGTTTCTCCCGTCACCGACACCATGACAGACATCATGATTGCAGCCTTTGGCGCACTCCTTTGGTTTGCACTACTATTTTTCATGTGGCTTGCAAAACGCAAAAAAAGTGAAGAGTAGTTTTGTTGCCTTTTTCAATATGTGAAAGATTTTTGATAAAAAATGCTCAAAAATGTTCACATGTTTTGTTGCGGCTCGCTTACGAGTCGCCCCAAATTCGCCGCACCTAAGCCATATTTTTCACAAATGGCTTCGAAAGAGAAACGCGGGCAACCATAAAGGTTCGCCCGCATTTCTCTTTCTTTGCCCTTTATAAAAATTATGGCTTATCTGCTACCTTATACTACAAAATAGACATAATCTGGGATAGAGTTGATTTTCTATTTAAAAAATTAACCACATTTCTCGTTAGTATAGTTTGCAAAAAACTTTCTCGTGAAAGGGTCAATCGAACCCTCTCGCTTGCACAAAAAAATAAAGGGCGAGTGCCCTTTATATTTTTGGCGGAAGCGAGAGGATTCGAACCTCCGTGCCCCTTTCGGGACAACCGCATTTCGAGTGCGGCTCGGTATGACCACTTCGATACGCTTCCAAACATATTGCATTGTATCATATTATTTTCGTCTTGTCTAGTTTATGAAAAATTTTAATCAATTCTTCCCGTCAAATGTCCGTTTTCTTCAAAGCCCTTGAAACCTTGTTGCCTCAACGCCTCATACAAAATTATGGCGACAGAGTTCGAAAGGTTAAGACTACGGCGGTCACTCAGCATTGGTATTCGTATGCAGTCTTTGTAGTGCTCTTTCAAAAGGCTTTCGCGAAGCCCAAAACTCTCTTTGCCAAAGACGATAAAGCAGTCGTCAGGGTAGGAAACATCAATATAATTTTTCTGAGCCTTGGTTGTTGCAAAGAAAAATTGCTTGTCTTTGTTCGCCTCGTAAAGGCTTTCGAAGTTGTCCACAATCTTGACGTTTGCAAAGTCAAAATAGTCAAGTCCTGCGCGTTTGTAGTGCTTGTCGCTAAGTTCAAAGCCAAGTGGACGAACAAGAAAAAGGTTTGTTCCAGTTATTGAACAAGTCCTCACAATATTGCCCGCGTTTTGCGGTATCTCTGGCTCAACCAAAACAATGTTCATGGGCAATAGTTTAATGTGAAATTTGTTTTGTGTCAAGTTTAAATCGTTTTACTTTTTGGATTTTTGCTAATATAATGTATAAGCGAGGTGAAACATGGTAACATTATTGATTCTTGACGGATTTGGATATAGTGAAAGGCTAGAAGGCAACGCGATAAGACTTCAAGGCACGCCCAACCTTGACAAACTTGACGCATACCCCCACACTCTAATCGAGGCGAGTGGCGAGGCGGTCGGGCTAACGAAAGGTCTCATGGGCAACAGCGAAGTTGGACACATGAACCTTGGGGCAGGGCGCGTCATCTACCAAGGCAAGTACAAAATTGACAAGGCCATAGAGGACGGGTCATTTTTCAACAAAGATGCTTTTCTTGGTGCGATTGACCACGCAAAAAAGAACAATTCGAGTTTGCATTTTATTGGCCTTTGTTCAGACGGAGGTGTGCACTCGCACATAAATCATTTGAAGGCGCTGGTCGATCTCGCGAGCAAAAAGGGCGTTAAAAAGGTCTACATCCACTTTATTGGTGACGGGCGCGACACCCCAGTTGACAGCGGTGCGGACTTTTTGAAAAAAATTATGGATTTTTCAAAAGGCAAGGCAGAGGTTGTTGACATCATTGGCAGAGTCTATGCCATGGACCGTGAAAAGCGCTACGACAGAGTTAAGGTTGCATATGACCTTTATGTTGACGGCATTGCAGAAACGAAAGGAATAAACGACCCAATAACTGCCATTAAGAAAAGTTACGAAAATGGTGTTTATGACGAGTTTGTTAGGCCAATTCTTTTATCAAGCAAGGGAAGGGTGCAAGATAACGATGCGGTGATATTCTTCAACTTCAGGACCGACCGTGCGCGAGAGATAACCGACGCGTTCACGCAAGACACTTTCACTGGGTTCGAAAGAAAGAAACTCAATAACCTTTACTATTGTTGCATGACAAAGTATGACGAGTCGTTTAAAGGAGTTCACATAGCGTTTGAGACCGAAGTTGTTGAGGACAACCTCTCTGCCATTTTGTCGGCGAAGGGTCTTAGGCAGTTCCACGTTTCAGAAACAACAAAATACGCGCACGTGACGTTCTTCTTTAATGGTGGTATAGAAAAACCATATAAGAATGAGGACAGAAAACTCATTGACACAATCAATGTGCAAAGTTTTGCCGAGTATCCCGAAATGCGCGCGAAAGAGATAACCGACAGTGCAATAGAGGCAATAAAGAGCAAGAAATATGACTTTGTTTTGATAAACTTGTCTAACCCCGACATGCTCGGGCATACTGGCGACATCGAAGCGACAAAGAAGGCGATAAAACTTGTTGACAAATGCGCCTATGACATTGCAATGGAGACCATTAAGGCTGGGGGCGATGCGATTGTTACGGCAGACCATGGGAACGCCGAAGAAATGATAGACGAAAAGGGCAACATGGTAACAAGCCACACGACCAACCCCGTGAAGTTGTGGCTGGTAAGCGAAAAGAACAAAAGTGTCAAGTTGATGAGCGGTGGAAAACTGGCGAACGTTGCTCCAACCGTGCTCAAACTTTTAAACCTCAAGCCAACAGACAAAATGGAAAAGCCACTATTTTAACTTTAAGCAAGGAATATCCGTGATTTTGCGTTTATTTCTTGCTTTTTCTTTTGCTTTGATTGTATAATTAAGAAAACTTTTTGAGGTGAGAAATGGCAACACTTATAACCGGTGCAACTGGAGGGCTTGGTAACGCGTTCACCATCGAGTGCGCAAAGCGTGGCGACACCCTTGTTTTGACGGGCACAAATTCAATAAAGTTAGACGCCATTTTATCTCGCGTTAAAACTGAGTTCCCAGATGTCAAGGTCTTTGCAAGAACGTGCGACCTTTCAAGCGAAGAGGCAAGAAAGGGGTTTTTTGAGTGGCTCAAAGAAGAGAAAATTGAAATTGACTTTCTTATAAACAACGCGGGCTACATCACCGAAGGGGAATTCCTCTTGCACAGCGACGAGGAGATTTTGAAGGTCATTCGCGTCAACTGTGAGGGGACAATCGATGTTACGCAAAAGGTCATCAAGATGCGAAACAAAGACATCCCTCTTCACATCTTGACCGTCGCCAGCCTTGCGGGGTACTACCCAATGCCATACATGAACATCTACGCCTCAACAAAGGCAATGCTCAAAAACTTTATGATTGCGCTTGCCTATGAAATGAAGAAAAAGAATGTTTTTGTAACAACCATTTGTCCGTCGGGCATTCCAACAACGCAGGCGATGAAAGACGCCATAGCGTCGCAAGGGGCGGGCGGAAAGATGACTATGAGCACCCCCGAAGAGGTTGCAAAACTTGGGCTAAAGGCCTCAAAAAAACATAAAGTTGTTGTTATTCCAAAGTCTATTAACAGATTTATTAGGTTCATATCCATGTTTGTTGGCGACAAGGCGCTCGCAAAAATTGTGGGCAAGAGGTGGAAAAAATCTCAAGAAAAAAGAAATTTTAAAAGTGAGGAAACAAAATGAAGAAAAGAAATGTTGTAGTTTGTGTGTCTTGGCCATATGCCAACAATAACTTGCACCTTGGGTACATCGCAAGTTCGCTTTCGGGCGACATTCTTGTGCGCTACCATAGGGCTGTTGGCGACAACGCAATCATGGTTTCGGGAACTGACAGCCACGGAACAAAGCCAAGCATTCGCGCAAAAAAAGAGGGTTGCACCCCAAAGGACATTGTTGACCGCTACCACAAGAACTTCACCGAGGCGCTTGAAAAGTTCAATTTCTCGTTCGACAAGTTCTCAATAACCTATGACGAGTACCACAAGCAAAAGTGCATGGAGATTTTTAGAAGGCTCTATGACAACGGCTACCTTTATGAAAAGAAGGTCAAGCGTCCATACTGCGAGAAGTGTGGCAAGTTCGTTAACGACACCGAAATTGAGATAACTTGCCCAGTTTGTGGAAGACGAACAAAGGCGGATAACTGCGACTGCGGACACGTTCCAACCGAGGCAGAATTGGTCGACGCCACTTGCCTTGTTTGTGGGGGCAAGACTGTACAAAAAGAGGACAAAGTGCTTGTCTTTAAGTTGACCGCATTCAAGGGGCTTCTTGAAAACCTTGTTGAAAAGAACAAAGACGTTTGGCGCATAAACGCCATAAACGAAACAAAGAAATATCTTCTTGATTTGCGCGACCGAGATTTCTCTCGCGACCTTGACTGGGGAGTTAAAATCCCCGTTGAGGGCTACGAGAACAAGGTCGTTTGGGTATGGTGGGAGGCGTTACTTGGCTACCTCACCGACACAATGAAACTCGGCGAGGAGCGAGGGTTCGACTGGCGCGCGTACTGGAAAAAGGATGTTGAGCCCGACACCGAAAAACTCATCTATATGTGCCACGCGAAAGACAATATCGTGTTCCACTCAATGTTCTTACCAGCAATGCTTGAGGGACTGAAAGACAACTTTGTCACTAACAACACCATGGTTTCGGCGGAGTATCTTCTTTGCAACAACGAAAAAATCTCAAAGAGCAGTGGCACAAACTTCGAGGCTCTCACGTGGGCGAATGCGTATTCCACCGACAGCCTAAGATACTACTTTGCCACCAACGGTCCTGAAAAGAAAGACGCGAACTTCACTCTTGACCTCTTCAAGGCCACTCATAATGGCGAGGTGGTCAACAAGTTCGGCAACCTCATCAACCGCACTCTAAAATTTAAAGGGCTGGAAGTTCTGCCAAGCGGAAAAGTTGCAGAAGAGATAAGAACCGTGGTCGAAGCAACCTATAAGCAAGTGGGCGCGTATATTGAGAAACTGGAATTCAAAAAGGCGTCCGAGACCGCCATGGAACTTGTTGCCTTCACAAATAGGTACTATGACGAGCAAAAGCCATGGGTTCAAGCAAAGGAAGACACCGTGGGCTTTAACAACACAATTTATAGTTGCGCGTTCGTTATTGCAAACCTTTCGAACATCTTTGAACCATTCATGCCCGAAAGCGCAAAGAGAATTCGCGAGTTCTTGAGCCTTGATAGCGAGCCATCGTGGAGCACTGTTGAACTCACCGAAAATGTAAAACTTGACAAAGTTGTGCCACTTTTTGCAAGAATTTAGCCATTTTTGCAGAAAAAAACGAGAAAAAATGCAAAAAATCGCAAAAAATTGTGCTTACAAAACTTGACGTCATTTTGTTATGATGTTATAATTAAATTACCATGAGAGAGAAGGAAAAGTTTTTAGAGGACAATAGTTTTGCAAAAAGCATCGTTGAACTTAAACTTGCATCCGACCGTTTGGTCGAGGGAAGAGGAGTTGGTGCTGGTCTTTTCACGGTCAAATATCAACTTTTGTACCTCATTGCAAGTTTTGGTGAGGCCACTCCCGCAGAACTTATCTATGAACTTAACATGGCAAAGAGCAACCTTGCTCTAATTGCAAAAAAGATGATTGCCGAAGGCCTCATCATCCAAACGAAGGAGCCGGGCAACAAAAAGCAAATTTATTACAGAGTGACCGACAAAGGCCTTGCCGAACTAAAAACCAAAATGAAAGCCATTGACAATGTCTACTCAGCGGACAAGCCAATGTTGAGGCATTTGGTAGAGGTGGCCGAGACTTTACGCAAATTGAAGTAGAGGATTGTTGCGTGCGACCAGTCGCGCGCGCCGACCTCACCGCCTAAGAGCCAAATATCACGCAAATAGTTTTGAAAAGCAA
>CANQEP010000029.1 GCA_947595235.1 uncultured Clostridia bacterium | reverse complement strand
CCGACCCCTTTGAAAACATGGGCGCATCGCTTGTCAAAGAGGCAAGCATAAAGACCAACGACATGGCGGGCGACGGAACAACCACCGCCACAATTTTGGCGGGAGCAATAATAAAGGAGGGGCAAAAGAACATAAGTTTTGGCGCAAGCCCTATTCTTCTTGGTCAAGGCATAAAAAAGGCAGTGGCAGAAGTGGTAGGGCACATAAAGAGTATAAGTCAGAGCGTTAGTGGGAGCGAAAGTGTTAAAAATGTTGCCACCATTTCTGCGGGCGACAGCGATATTGGGAGCCTTGTTGCCTCGGCTTTTGACAAGGTGGGAAAAGACGGCACCGTTTCGCTTGGCGACAGTTCCACCGCCGAAACCTACTTGGAAATTGTGGAGGGGCTAAGTTTTGACAAGGGCTATATGTCGCCCTACATGGTCACCAACACCGAAAAGATGATAAGCGAACTGACTAACCCCTACATCTTTGTCACCGACAAAAAAATCACGAGCATTGGCGAGATTCTTCCCCTTCTTGAAGAGGTAATGAAAAACGCGCGCCCGCTCCTCATTATTGCCGAGGACATAGACAAGGACGCACTTTCTGCAATCGTTCTTAACAAACTTCGGGGCACACTTTTGATAAACGCCGTAAAGGCGCCCCTCTTTGGTGAAAGGCGCAAAGAGGCTCTTGAGGACATCGCGACTCTCACGGGCGCAACATATGTTTCGGGCGAACTCTACCAAGACTTTTCAAACGTTTCTGTTGATGACCTTGGTTGCGCGCAAAACGTCAAAATAACCAAGGACTCAACCTCAATAATTGGTGGAAGAGCACAACAAAACACTCTTGACGCGCACAAAACCAAACTGCGCGAACTCTTAAGCACTGCAACCGACGACTATGAGAAGTCTAGGCTAACTGAAAGGCTGAGCAAACTCTCATCGGGAATTGCCATAATAAAGGTTGGAGGCTCAACCGAAGCCGAGGCAAACGAGAAAAAACTTCGCATAGAAGACGCCATCTCTGCAGTTAAAGCAAGTTTCAAAAATGGCATTGTAGCGGGCGGTGGAATAGCCTATGTCCACTCAAAAAGTTGCCTTGAACCACTCATCGACTCACTTTCGGGCGAACAGAAAATAGGCGCAAAGATAATTCAAGACACTTTGGAAGCACCATTTCGTCAAATTGCATCCAACTCACAAAAAGATGCTGGTACACTGTTAAAAGAAATTTATGACCATAAAAATCCCGAGTTTGGTTATGATGCGCTAAACGATAAGTTCACTGATATGCTAAAATCTGGCATCATAGACCCCGCCGAAGTGGAAATTCGCGCACTAGAGAACGCGTCAAGCATAGCCATTTCTATTCTTTCAACCGAGTGCCTTGTTACCGACGACTCGGCTCCCGAGGAAAAGTAAATATTCAAAAATGATTTTATAATTGTATAAAATTAGTCAAAATAACAAATATTTTACAAATAAAATTTCATTTTTACAAATTTGAGCAAAAATATGTGCTTTTTATTGCAAAGAGGTGGCGCACTTGTCACCTCTTTTCTTGTGCCACGTTTTATGTTTTATAATGCATCGCAAAAAAATAGGCAAAGCGCAAAAAAATTAGCCCTTTAATAGTTTGACATAAATTTTATGACATAATATAATAATTATATGACTAATTATTTGCTAATGGACAATGTTGCATTTTATATCTTTGGCCAGCCCATATATTGGTATGGCGTTATTATAACGTCGGCTATTATACTTGCCTTTGTTTTGGCGTTCGTGCTCTGCAAAAGAAAGGGGCTTTCGTCAAATTTGCCATACGAAATTCTCATTGCAATTTTGCCACTTGGCATACTCTCGGCAAGGCTGTTCGCCGTTTTGTTCGACAGCAGTATGTCCATTAAAGACTACTTTGACTTTCGTGGAGGTGGCATGAGCATCATTGGGGCAATCATTGGCGGTGCTGTTGGACTTGTGCTACTCTGCCTCATAAGAAAGCGAGATTTTTTGAAGGTCACCGATGTGCTTGTCACCGTGCTCATCTTGGCGCAAGCCATTGGTCGTTGGGGCAACTATGCAAACGGCGAACTTTATGGACAACTTATCACCAACCCTTCGCTCCAATTCTTCCCAATCGCGGTGGAAATTGGCGGGCAGTTCTATGAGGCGCTGTTCTTCTATGAGAGTATGCTAAACCTTCTTGGGTTCGTCTTGCTGATATGTCTGTTTTGGTACGTCAAGCAAAAGGGGGTTGTCACTGCAACATACTTCATCTATTATGGCACTATAAGGTTCTTCCTTGAACCAAGGCGCCAAGCCGAGTACATATTAAAACTTGGGAACATTCAAATATCAAGGCTCATGAGTGGGCTTATGATACTCATCGGCGTTGGACTTCTCATTTGGTGCATTGTGAAAATTGTGAAAAATAAGAAAAAGGAGCAATCGGGTGAAACAGAAAAAGTACTACACACAAACTGAAGTTGACGAGTATGTTCGCGACCTTATGACCAACAGCGAAATTGCCCTTTCGATGCAAGCCGAAAGACTGGAAAAGGAGCGACAGGCAAACGAGCAACTTTCAAAGGAACTTGAAGAATACAAGCAAAAAGAAAAGGCAGTTTCAAGGCTTTTGATTTTGAGTGAGCGAAAGGCAAAATTTCTTGAGACCAACACTCGCTCGCGCTGTGCAATGGAGATTGAAAGGCTCGCCCGCCTTGCCGAAAGGTGGGACAACTTTTTCTCTCACCTCTCCTCCACCTATAACAAAGACGACAAGAACAAACTTGACGAATTCAAAAGCGAACTCTCAAAGACCATAGACGGAATGCTCGACATGGAAAATCTTTTTTCGGGCAAGCCGCTGTCCGATGCCGAAAAGGCGCATGAAGAAGAAATCAACCGCCTTGCCGTTATAAAAGACAAAAAACAAGACGAAATAGACAAGCGCTTTGACAAACTTGTTCAAGAGTTCAACATGAAAATTGGTAACAACGCAACAAGAAAGCGCGGTCGCCCTAAAAAATCTGACTCCGACAGCATAAAAGACATTGAAAAATCCCTCAAAAAGAAGACTCCCACTTCCACTCCTATTCCTCCAAGCATTGATGGCGGCTTTGACTTTGAGGAGGCGCTCAACCCAACCGACAGCCTTGAAGACATCATGAAAGACCTCATGAACCAGTGATGTCGCCTAACGGCGAATTACATGTCCAACAAAGTTGGAATTACATATCGTTTTCCACGAAAACGAATTACATATCCGCTGGCGCGGAATTACATATCGCCTAATGGCGAATTGGTGGACAAAATAAATATTCCGCTTGTTTCGAGTTAAAAAACAATACCGAAGAAAAAATCATAGCAACAAAAAAGTCACTTCAAAGTGAAGTGACTTTTCTTTTGTAATTACATTTCCATTTCTTCTTGGGTCTGTTGTTTTCTTTGCTCGGCGCGAGCCCTTGCATTTGCACGAGCCTCAGCACGCTTTCTTCTTGCCTCGTCCTCTGCCTTTATCGCAGCGTCAATTTCTTGAATGCGCTTTGAGAGTTTTGAGAGATAGCCATTGCCATAAAGTTCCAAAATGGTTTCTTCTTCGCTGTTGCGCTTAATAATTTCGTTCCCGCTAACCCAAACTTTTCTTGCCATTTCTACCCCTCCTTGTTTGTACGCTTATTATACAACAAAAAAGGGCGTTTGTAAATACCCTTTTTCAACTTTGTTGATAATTATAAAAAGCCTTGATTTGCCTTACAACGTCCGACGCAATTTTTAGCGCCGTTCCATGCGCAGAGGCAACGACAATATCGGCATTTGCCTTGTACTTTGCAATACGCGACTGAATTTTTTTCTCGCTCACGTCAAAGAACTTTTTTTCTTCTTTGGACTTGTAGGTGGCGGTGGCGAGTTTCTTTTTCACCATGCTGGCTGGCACATGAAGATATACAAGAAGGCAAGTCTTTTTTATGGTCTTAAAGTTTTCTTTTTTGCACATCCCCGCCTCAAGGTTGATGACAGTGTTGTTAAAGCCCCCAACATATTTGAGCATTCCCTTCTCTTTTGCGCGATAATACCTTTCGCCATACTCTTTAAGCATGGTTGTGAGGTCTCTTGGAATGTTGTCGAACTCAAAAAGTTCTATGCAGTCGAAAAAGTGCATCTCAAGTTCGTCCGCCAAAATCTTGCCGACCTCATACGCTTGCTCTCTGCAAAGCCCAACGATTGCTATGTTCTCTACCATCTTAAACTGATTATAGCATTAAAAAGGCGACTAAGCAACAAATTTGGGCCACTGCGCTCATCAAACGCCCCAAGCAAAGAAGAAAACAAGGCTAATCTTTTCTTGTGTAGAACGCGAACTTGCGCTCGCCGTGTTTTTCTATTTTACCGCTGTCAATCAACTGCTTTAGGCATCTTTCAATAGTGGTTTCAGACAATGCTGGGCAAAGCACGATGACGTCTGATTTTGTGAACTTGCCCACCCTTGTCATTATTGCGTTTTGCACAATGTTTATGGCACTGGACTTTTGCTTTTTTGTGGCTTGCACCTTGGCATCAAAGTCTCTGTACGCCCTCAAAATAACCATTAGCATATATTTTATGAAATACTCAGGGTTATTATTGTCCTCTTTCCAACCGATTGAACTCTTTTGAAGCGCGTCATAGTAGCCACTTTTTGTCTCTTCAATTATTTTTTCTATTGAAACAAATCTTCCAACATCATACCCAAACTTATAAAGTAGCAAGAGAGTCAAAAGGCGACTCATTCGTCCATTGCCGTCGTTAAAGGGGTGTATGCACAAAAAGTCCGACACAAAAATTGGAATCAAGATGAGCGGGTCCACATCATATTTACTCGACGCAACATTGAACTCTTCACAAAGGCGGGTGACCGCGTCTGGTGTCAAAAATGGTTCAAGTGGCTCAAACCTAACAAAAGAAGTGCCGTCAGCACGAGTCTCTGCGATATAGTTTTGCACATTTTTAAATTTGCCACCGATGGACTTCTCAGAGTACTTATAAAGTTCGGCGTGGAGTTGCAAAATATATGAACTCTTTAATGGAATATAGTCGTGGCTCTCGTGAATTATGCCAAGCACATTTTTGTAACCCAAAATCTCTTGCTCGTCGCGATTTTTCGGCTCTGCACTCTCGCTCATGATGTTCTTATATCGCGCCGAAGTTGTCACAATTCCCTCAATTTTGTTAGAAAAAATGATGCTCTCAATTTTTGCGACTTCCACCAATTTCTTTGTTTTGAACTTGCAACTTGGCTCCAACGCTGACAATCGCCCCTTCAACTCGTGAATTTGAGAAACGTATTGCAAAATCTCATTGTCCCAACTGCGGTGAAGATACTTCGAATAGTTAAAATTTTTCATATCATCTCCTTTTATTGCACCATTATGCACCTTTTGATGCAAAAAAGCAAGTATAATTTTGTATTTTATTGCATCATTTTATATAATTTGATGCAAAAAAGTGCCAACACATATTTGTGTCGGCACTTTAATCTGGCTCACTAAAAAATAAAAATTGCGCATAAAAATTCAAAAAATAATCAATATCCTCTAAGTTCTACGCTTTCGATTGTGGATGAAAGGATGTTTTTGTAGTCCTCTGCGACCTCTTTTATGACGGGATTCATCATCATTCCCTCGCCAATGAGCGTGCCACTGTCAACGAATTTTTGAAGGTATAGTTGCTTTGCGCCACTAAGTTCGTTTGCCATTTTTTTTATGTTGTCCTCAAAATGATACTCGGCAACAAGCGTTGTCCTAAGTTCATAGTCAATCCCCGACGTTTTTAAAATTTCAAGGCTCTTTTTTATGTTTTCTAGGGGCACATTATTTGTTCCAACAATCAAGTAATAGTCATTAAAATTGTTCTTTATGTCCATTGCAACATAGTCAATGAGGTGCTTTTCTATAAGTTCGCTGAGCATGGCAGGATTGGTGCCGTTGGTGTCAAGTTTAACAAGGTAGCCCATGTCTTTTATCCTCTTTATAAAGTCCACAAGTTCGGGGTGGATAGTGGGCTCGCCCCCACTTATTGTCACGGCGTCAAGAAGCCCCTTTCGGCTTTCAAGATACTCAAAGACTTGCGCCTTGTCTATTGGCCTATACTCATTTTTAACAATTCCGCTGTTGTGACAAAACGGGCACAAGAAATTGCAACCACCCGTAAAGATTGTTGCGCACATATACCCCTCAAAATCCACAAGAGATAACTTCTCCAGTCCCAAGATTTCCATAGGCCACTCCTCAGTCCCCAAGCGACGACAAATACTTGTTCGCGCTCATGCTGGCAACAGCGGCGTCGCCCATGGCGGTTGTCACTTGCCTTATGCTCTTTGCTCGGCAGTCCCCCGCAACGAACAGCCCATCAGTCTTTGTTGTGCAACTCTCGTCCGATGCAAAGTACCCCGCCTTGTCAAGGTCGGCAAGGTCAGAAAACACTTCATTCTCGGGAACTTGACCAATGGCAACAAAGACTCCGCGCGTCTTTATTTCAAAAGTGGACTTGTCGTCCCTCTCAAACACCACGCTTTCAAGGTTGTCGCCCCCATTGAGTTTGACCGCCTTTGCGCCATGAATAATCTCTACATTCTCAAGTTTTTTAACAGAATCTTGAAGTGTCTTTTCGCCAAAAAATTTGTCAAAAAGGGTGACCATGGTGACCTTTTTGCAATAGCCCGAAAGCAAGATGGCGTATTGAAGTGCGCTGTTTGCGTCACCAATCAAAACAACATCTTCACCCTTGAAGAAGGGCCCGTCACATATTGCGCAATAATACACGCCCTTGCCAATGAATTTTTCTTCATTTTCAAGCCCAAGATGCCTGTGTCTTGACCCAGTTGCCACAATCACGGATTTGCACTCGTAGGTGCTGTAGTCGGTCGTAAGATAAAAGATTTTGCCCTTCTTTTCAATTTTTTTAACGTCTTCAATCTCGACCTCGGCTCCAAGGTCAGTTATCTGCTCAAAGACTTCGTCGGCGAGTTCTGCCCCAGAAATTGACTTCTTTGTTGGGTAGTTTTCCACCCTTGGGCTTTCGGCAATTTGACCGCCAATGGTCTCTTTTTCAAGCAAGAGAACTTTGCGATTGTTTCGTAAAGAGTAAAGGCACGCCGTCATTCCGGCCATGCCTCCACCCACAATAATTATGTCATAAATCATTTTTTATTTGTGTCCCTCAACGTATTTTTTGATGTCTGAAACATTGTTTAGCGCAATTTGTTTGCCGTTAACGTTAACAAACATTGTTGGCGCTTTCATGACACCGTACTTCTTGACAAGGTCGGGATTTTCGTTCGCGTCGATGACCTCAACCTCAATTCCGCCGTCGGCTAAAAGTTTCTTTGCCATTTTGCAGTTTGGGCAAGTCTTTGTTGTGAACAAAACTGGGGTTGAAAGGTCAACAACAACTCTTTCGTGACCGCATCCGCAGTCCTCGTGCTCACTTTGGGTGCGAACGAGTTTTGAGCGGTCGATATCATAGGTCTTTCTCTCTTTGAACTCTTGCGCCTTGCCGTCGTTCCAGTTGGCAACTGGGCGGTAGTATCCCGTTATTCGGCTATAAACCTCAGTCTTTGCTCCGCACTCTGGGCAAGTGTAGTGCTCGCCCGCAATGTAGCCATGGTTGACGCAGACTGAGTATGTTGGGCTGATTGTGTAGTATGGAAGTTTGTAGTTCTCGGCAATCTTTCTTACAAGGTTCATAGTCGTTTTCCAGTTGTTGAGTTTTTGACCAAGGAAGGTGTGGAAAACGGTGCCCGAAGTGTAGAGAGTTTGGAGTTTGTCTTGAATGTCAAGCGCCTTGAAGATGTCTTCAGTGTAGCCAACTGGAAGGTGGCTAGAGTTGGTGTAGTAAGGGGCGTCGGCGTTGTCGGTGGCAACGATGATGTCTGGATAACGCTCGCGGTCGTGCTTTGCAAGTCTGTAGGCAGTGCTCTCGGCTGGAGTTGCCTCAAGGTTATAGAGGTCGCCATACTTCTCTTGATAGTCGCTGAGTTTCTCCCTCATGAAGTTGAGCACCTTTTGGGTGAACTCTTGAGACTCTGGATATGAAAGGTCCTTGCCAATCCAAACGGCGTTGAGGCACGCCTCGTTCATGCCAACAAGCCCAATGGTTGAAAAGTGGTTGTTGAATGTTCCAAGATAGCGCTTGGTGTAGGGATATAGCCCCGCCTCAAGAAGTTTTGTTATTGTCTCCCTCTTGATTTTTAGCGAGCGGGCAGCAATGTCCATCATGTGAGTTAGGCGGTCAAAGAACTCTTCTTCTGTCTTTGAAAGGTAGGCAATTCGTGGCATGTTTATGGTAACAACGCCCACTGAACCGGTGCTCTCGCCCGAGCCGAAGAATCCTCCGGATTTCTTTCTTAACTCGCGAAGGTCCAGTCTAAGTCTGCAACACATAGACCTTACGTCGCTTGGCTCCATGTCGGAGTTGATGTAGTTCGAAAAGTATGGAGTGCCATACTTGGTTGTCATCTCAAAGAGCATGCGGTTGTTCTCGCTCTCGTTCCAGTCAAAGTCCTTGGTGATTGAGTATGTTGGTATTGGGTATTGGAAGCCTCTTCCGTTGGCGTCACCCTCAATCATAATCTCAATGAACGCCTTGTTGACCATTGCCATTTCTTTCACGCAATCTTTGTACTTGAAATCTTGCTCTTTGCCACCAACAATGGCGTTGAGTTCGGCAAGGTCGTTAGGAACTGTCCAGTCAAGAGTGATGTTCGTGAATGGCGCTTGAGTTCCCCATCTTGATGGAGTGTTAACGCCATAAACAAACGACTGAATGCATTGCTTAACCTCTTTGTATGAAAGGTTGTCCACCTTTACAAATGGCGCAAGATAGGTGTCGAACGACGAAAAGGCTTGAGCGCCCGCCCACTCGTTTTGCATTATGCCAAGGAAGTTGACCATTTGGTTGCAAAGAGTGCTGAGGTGACTTGCCGGAGCGCTGGTGATTTTCCCCGGAACGCCGCCAAGTCCCTCTTGAATGAGTTGCTTGAGTGACCAACCAGCACAGTAGCCAGTCAGCATAGACAAGTCGTGAATGTGAATGTCTGCATTTTTGTGGGCTTGCTCAATCTCTTTGTCATAGACGTCGCTGAGCCAGTAGTTAGCGGTTATGGCTCCCGAGTTGGAAAGAATGAGTCCACCAACCGAATAAGTCACGGTTGAGTTCTCTTTAACTCTCCAGTCGGCGAGTTTAAGATACTTGTCCACAGTCTGCTTATAGTCAAGGAAAGTATTGTTGATGTTCCTAATCTTCTCATGGTCGCGACGATAGATAATGTATGCCTTTGCAACATCTTCGTAGCCATTTTTCATGAGCACGCTTTCAACAATGTCTTGTATATCTTCAACGCTTGGAATTTCTGTTGGAAATTTCTCAGCCAAATAAACTTCGGTGATTCTTGCCATCTTCTTGCAGTCTTTAATTTCGCCGTCACCAATGCTCATCATTGCCTTTGCGATAGCGTTTTCAATTTTTGTTATGTCGTAGTCTACCAAACGACCATCTCTTTTTCTGATTTTGGTTATCATTTTAACACTCTCCTTTTGTTTTTTCTTTTGCTTGCTCGTTTTTTTCGCAAGTGACTAAAAAATAGCACACCACTAGATATTGTGTCAATTTTTTTTTGAAAAACACAAGATATTGTGGTTTTTTGTGTACTTTGCACAAAAAGGGTCACCATACAAGAAATTGCTTGATTTGTTAATAACTTTTCTTTGGTCAAAAAAATTAAAAAATTAGTACAAAAAATAAAGCCGAAATAAAATGCATATTTTTTTGTCAAATTTGTGGCATTTTTAACAAAATAGAAAAATCTGCAAGAAAAATACAAGCAAAAAAGAGCATTTTTTCATGCCCTTTTTTCTATGTTTTTTAGTGAAAAAATTGTGCCTGAGTAAAAACTCTTGTGGTGCGTTTTAGTCTTTCAATTTCTTTGTCACTTTCTCGGTCTGTTTGACAAATCGCTTGGCGGTTGTCATTTTGTTTTTTGAAACCTTGACCGATATTATCACAATACTCAAAACTATGAATGTTCCAAGAGCGATATACCACCAATATATCACTACTCCCTCGCCCGACTTGTTTGCAACATAGATAAGTTGCCCGATGACAAGGTCATTTTCTGCGCCAACAAGTTGCCCGTCATAATAGCCGAATGAGATGTCGCCCATGGTGTCTGTCCTTAGAAGGTAGTCCTCTACGCGGTGGGTGAGCGAGTTCACTCTGTCAACAAACTCTTGGTTTGGATGCCCATAAGAATTGTCTTTGCCACAACTAACAACCGTGTAGGTTGGGTCAATTTGGTTCAAAAAGTCTTGGCAACTGCTGGTCTTTGAGCCGTGGTGCCCCGCCGAATAAACATCAACATCGCTGAACCTTTCTTTCACACTTTCTTTATCGGCAATGCTTTGTAAAAAGTCCTCTTCAACAACTTCGGGAGCGTCGCCCGTGAAGACGAATGAGTTGTCTTTGTATTCAAGAAGCATGATTGGGCTTGCAGCGTTGTTGCTCTCGGCCAAGCTTCCGCTATAGTACTTTGTTGGGTAGCCACTGGTCTTTGTTGAGTGCTCGCTGACTGGAGTGTCGTCGATTTTTAGTGGCGCAAAGAACTCAAAGGTGAATGGCTTTGTGCTGTCTTTTGAAACAATCTTAACGCCCTCGCTGTGAACAATGACATCGGCAAAGAGCCCCGGAGCATACTCCTCGTTGTAGGCGGCGGTTATGAAGTTTCGATAAACTGCAGTGCTTATTTTGTTGATTTTGCTCCCATATATGTCAAGATACTCCTCAAGGTCCTCACTCTCGGACGCCTCGCCCGTCTCTTTGGTGACAGATATTTGGAATGGACGATAAACCGTTTTTATATCAAACTCGTCAAACACTTTCTTCGCTCCGCCCGAGTGGTCTTCGTCTGAGTGGGTCAAAATGAAGTAGTCAATGGTCGTTATGTCCTTTTCTTGAAGATAAGAAACCACCTTGTCGCCCGCACTCGCCTTGCCAGCGTCAATTAGCATGACAGTGTCGTCGGGCAAAATGATGAGCGTGCTGTCGCCTTGACCAACGTCGATGAAGTTGACCGATAGGTCGTTTTCGTCAATTTTTGCGCCTTCAACATAACTTGTCTCTTTCTTGCCAATCCCAAGAGCCCTCTCTATTGGCTTTGAGAAAAAGCAAGAAATTCCCAAAACCAGCCCCAAAACAACAATGATAATTGCTTTTGTGATTATTATTTTCTTCTTTCTTTCGTTCATATTTTCCTCTACATCTTGGACTTTTCTCTTTCGAGTTTCTGCCAAAGTTTGCCCACCTTTTTCCTAGGCTTTTGTGTTACAAGTTTAATAATCTGTTCTTTGTTTTGCATAACGGCGTCATAACCCGCCTTGACCATGGCGTCGATGTCTCCAAGTTTGCTCGATGAGTAGTTTTCAAGTTCGGGTTTCAAGACGACGTCGGCATAGTGAAGAGTTTTTTCAACGTTTGCTTGCATGATAATTCCAAGCGAACTTTTCAAGACGTCAAGAAGTTTGAGCGAGGTTGTGCCCTGCCCTCTTCCGCGATTGACCTCTATTGCCAAAACGGCGTTCGCCCCCATTTCTCGAACAACGTCGGCTGGGACTGTGCAAGTGAGCCCACCGTCAACAAGGTGCATTTCGTTATAGATAACCGGACTAAAAACCCCGGGAACGGCGCAACTGCCCGAACTTGCCTTGGCAACGCTTCCACTTGTTATGTTCACTTGCCTGCCACTGGCAACGTCCACCGCAACAATGGTGAGAGGGATTTTAAGTTCACTAAAAACAAGGTCTTTTTCAAAGATTTTTTTCAAGACCTCTTCGATGTTTTCACTGTTAGAAGGTTTCCAGATGAGTTTGCTGTCGCGAATGTCTTTGGTCCTTAATTTCTTGAGTTCTTTTATCATCTCATCTGCCGTGTAGCCCGCAGAATATAGAGCGCCCACCATTGAACCCACACTTGTTCCGCTAACAAAGTCGGCTTCAACTCCAAGTTCTTCAAGCGCCTTTATAACTCCAAGGTGACCAATACCTCTCAGACCGCCACCGCCAAACGCGATGCCCAGCCTTACGCCCTTTCCTTTTATCACCTTTCCATTTTCATCAAATATCTTCTTTTTAAAAATGCTCATACATTTATTATAAAATTTTGCAAAAAAATTGCAATCAAAGGAGCCCACCATATCAAAATTTTAAAAGAAAAGACAGAATTTCATTTTAAGAAAAGTCCAGTCATCGACTGGACTTTTGCTATACTAACTCTACTAAAGCAAGTTGGGCATTGTCGCCACGTCTCAATGACGTTTTGACAACGCGAGTGTAGCCACCAGCGGTGCCTTTCTCGGTTGCCCTTTCAGCATACTTTGGAGCATAATCTTCAAAGATTTTTTCAATAAGTGGGTGCTCAATGTCGCCCTTTCTTGCCTTGAAGGCTTGCTTCTTCTCGCCTTTTTGTCTTGCAAATTGTCTGTCTTGAAGAAGAGCCATGAGTTTTCTGCGAGCGGCAAGTTTCTTTGCGCCATCTTTTGAAATGGTGACTTTCTTCTCTTTGCCCTTGCTGTCGGTTGTTGTCTTTTCTTCGGTGACAACATCGGTGTAGGACTTAATAGCCAAAGTTATGCACTTTTCGGCATATCTTGCGGCTTGCTTTGCACGGTCAAGAGTTGTTTCTATTTTCCCATACCACAAAAGGTCACTTGCAAGTGAACTAACAAGAGCAAGTCTTTGGTCGGTTGGTCTTGATAATTTTTGTGTGTTCATAATATTCTCCTTATTCTTCCCTTGTTTTCAAACTTAGACCCAAACTTTCAAGTTTGTGGATAACCTCGTCAAGCGACTTGCGGCCAAGGTTTTTGACTTTTAACATATCTTCTTCGCTCTTGTGGATAAGGTCTTCGACAGTGTTGATGCCTGCACGCTTCAAGCAGTTGTATGAACGAACAGACAAATCCATGTCTTCAATGCTCATGGTCATGAGTTTGTGAACCTTGTCTTCTTCACGGCTTACAAGAATTGAGGTGCTTTGCATATTCTCAACAAGTTCAACAAACAAGTTGATGTGCTCCTCAAGGAACTTTGCTGCAAGGCTGACAACTTCTTTTGAAGAGACAGTTCCATTGGTTGTGACTTCCAAAATGAGTTTGTCATAGTCTGTGTTTTGCCCAACACGGGTGTTTTCAACATCATAACTTGCGCTCCTTACTGGAGTGAAGATGCTGTCGATTGCGATGTAGCCAACTGGAAGAGAAACATCTTTGTTTCTGTCGGCTGGAACATAACCTCTTCCGCGTCCAACCATTATCTCCATATCGAGATTTCCGTCTGCCTCAAGAGTGCAGATATACATGTTTGGATTAAGAATTTTGACTTCGTCGTCCTCTTCAATGTCCGCAGCGGTAACAACGCAAGGCCCCTTCTTTTTGAGTCTTAGAACCTTTTTGAAATTGTTCTCTTGGCTAGAAGTTTTAACAGCCAGCCCTTTCATGTTAAGAACAATCTCAGTAACGTCTTCTTTTGAGCCCTTAAGTGTTGAAAATTCATGAGAAATGCCCTCGATTTTGATGTTGGTTACAGCACTACCAGGAAGACTAGAGAGCAAAACTCTTCTAAGAGCATTACCAATAGTAACGCCAAAACCTCTTTCAAGAGGCTCGAGAACGAACTTTGAATATGCACCTCCGTCCTCTTCAACGCATTCAATTCTTGGTTTTTCGATTTCTAACATTTTTCATGCCTCCTTACTACTTAGAATAAAGCTCGATAATCAAGTGTTCCTCAATGTTGAGGTCGATATCGTCACGTTGTGGAAGAGCAACAACTTTGCCGGCTAACTTCTCGGTGTTGAATTCAAGCCACTTTGGCATAACGACTCTTGTCTCTTTAACGGCAACAAATGGTGCTTTCTTGGTCTTGTTCTCTTTAACAGAAATTGTGTCGTTCACCTTAACTTGATAAGATGGGATTGTGACTCTTTTTCCGTTAACGCAAATGTGACCATGGTTAACAAGTTGTCTTGCAGCGGCGCGGCTTGATGCAAGTCCCATTCTGTAAACAACGTTGTCAAGGC
>CANQEP010000028.1 GCA_947595235.1 uncultured Clostridia bacterium | reverse complement strand
CTCCATCAAAAAAATTAGAGACATGGGCATAGACATCGTGCCATTATCCAAACTAGAAAAATAAGTATCTTGAAAGATACTTATTTTTTGTCATCATCTTCGTCGTCAGTGACCAGCCTGAGGTTAGGCCTTTTGTACTCCCCCTCAAGTTCTTCAACAAGGCTAGAGGCATCTTCCTGCAATTGTTCTTGCATTTTTGCGCAGTACTCATCGAATTTTTGCATTTTTTCAATGACCGCTGGAAGATATTGCTTGAAGTCGCCTTCGGGTCTTATGTCAAGTTTTTTGTCGGTGAAGAGTATTTTTTCAAGTTTTGGATACTTTTTCAAGATGTCTTTATATGACATTTCCCACCACGTTAACCACGCGAGCAACTCGGGACTGTCAAACTCAAATTGTTCAGTTGGTGCGGGCACAGAAACACCAAACCTCTTTGTTTCTTGTGCCAAACGGGCAAGGCAGTAGTTCACGGAATCGACCTTGACAGAGTATTCTTCAAACGTGTTGCCGTTGTCCCTTTCAAGACTTTCGCGCTTTTCAAGATATCCCGCCATGAGGTCATAAATCTCAATTTCGCTGAATTTGTCAAGTCGATAGGCTGTCCAATCGTTGAAATATCCCTCGTATGTCCCATATTTTAGCACTTCGTCGAAGTACTCAGTCGAGTAGCCGGGGTAAAGTATGTTGACCTTTATGTTCCCTTGCGACCTCTTCACGTCAAGCATGAAGTCCGTCAAGAATTTTACGGGCGACTTATACGACCACTCAACCGCATAACTGGCGTCGGTCTCGTACTCAACTATTGGGGCATAAAATCCGTCATCTTTGCAAGACTTGTCCTTGTGCCACATGGCGGGCCACGCAAGTTGTTTCAAGCGTTTCATAACATCTTTGGCGTCAGAAGGAACATATATTCCCATAAAAAAGCCATATTGGTAGTCTATGAAAAACTCGGAGCCCATAAAATAGCCTCTTATGGTGGCTCCGTCAATGTCGTCAATCTCAACGCCCCTTTCTTCAAGGTAGTCGGCAAGAGCCGTTGGGGTTTTTAGTTTCAAATGATTATCAATAACTTTCATCTTTTCCCTCAAGAAAATTATATAACAACAATCCGCATTTTTCAATACCAGTTTTGTTTTTTATACAAAAATTCGCATTTTTGCACGCGTTTTTTGCCATTTTTTATCTGATTTTGCGTTTTTTCAAGGCGCATAATCTCACGAAGAGAAAAATATAAATTTCTTAGGTGAACAAATGGCTTTTTTTAATCAATCATTAAACGACATCTTAAAAATGACAAACTCCTCATTTGGTGGGCTGAGTGAAGAGGGAGCGAAAAAAAATCGCGAGCAATTTGGTGAGAACAGACTTGAAAAAAAGAAGAAAATTTCTCTTCTTTCAATGTTTTTTAATCAGTTCAAAAATCTTATGGTCATCGTGCTACTTATCAGCGCGCTCATAAGTTTTGTTATTGCCCTTGCAACAAAAGAGTATAACGACCTTTTTGAGGGCGGTCTGATATTTGTTATTGTCATCTTGAACGCAATAATTGGCGTTGTTCAAGAAAAGCGAGCCGACGACGCAATCGCCCTTCTTAGCAAGCGCACTGAACCCTTCGCAAAGGTGTACCGAGACGGAAAAATCAAGAAAATTCCTCTTGAAGAGGTGGTGGTTGGCGACAAAGTGGTCTTGAAAGCGGGCGACTTTGTTCCCGCCGACATTCGCCTTACAAGTAGCGTCAACCTCAAATGTGACGAGAGCACTTTGACGGGCGAAAGCCTTGCGGTCTACAAAAACGCAGATGCACTCATAAAAGACAACTCTCCCCTCGCCGAGCAAGAAAATATGTGCTTTTCGGGAACAATATGCACATTTGGAAAGGGCGAAGGCATAGTTGTTCGCGTCGGAAAAAACACCGAGATGGGCAAGATAGCGGGAATGCTGTCAAACGCGGTGAAAGAAAAAACCCCGCTAGAGAAAAACATCGACAAAATCGGCAAGTTCATAACCTATGGGGTCTTGATAATTGTTGCAATAGTGTTCTTGTTTGAACTGCTTTTCTCAAAAGAAATTAGTTTTCTTAATGCCTTTCTTATCGCCGTTGCACTTGCCGTTGCCGCCATTCCCGAAAGTCTGCCCGCCGTCATAACCATTGTTATGGCTCTTGGAGTTGAACGTCTTGCAAAGCATAACGCCATCGTCAAAACTTTGAGTTCGGTTGAGACCCTTGGCTGTTGCAACGTCATTTGCTCAGACAAAACGGGCACTCTTACCGAGAACAAGATGACCGTCAAACATGTGTATTTTAATGGTGAACTCTCCACCAACTTTTCACGCCCCGAACTTGACCCACTCTATGAGTGCATGGTGCTTTGCAACAACGCGCAAGTGGACAAGGACGGCAACATCATTGGCGACGCGACCGAGACTTCTCTCCTTCGCCACGCAAGAAAGTATTTCGGTGGCTACGAAAAAACAAAGTCTTTGAGTAGACTTAATGAAATTCCTTTCGACTCCACCCGCAAGATAATGAGCACCATAAACCTGACATCGCGAGGAAAAGTCATGTTCTCGAAGGGTGCATACGACTACTTGATTGACCGATGCAAAAGTATTCTTGTCTGTGGCGAAGTTGTGCCCCTTTCACACACTCACCGAAAGAATATTGATGCAGCAATTATCAAAATGGGGCAAAATGCCGAGAGAGTTTTGGCGCTCACAATGAAAGATGCCTCGTCCTCTTTAGAAGAAAACAACCTTGTTTTTCTTGGGCTTGTTGGAATTGTTGACCCTCCAAGAAAAGAGGCAAAAGATGCCATAAAAAATTGTTTCAAGGCGGGGCTAAAACCCGTCATGATAACGGGCGACCACCCCGAAACCGCCTTTGCCGTTGCAAAAGAACTTGGGCTTGCATCATCAAGAAAAGAAATTATAACGGGTCAAGAGATTGACAGCCTAAGCGCAAAGCAACTTGCAAAAAGCATAGATTCTTTCTCGGTCTTTGCACGCGTTTCGCCCGAGCACAAGGTGAAGATCGTTGAGGCGTTCAAAAAAAGTGGAAAGGTTGTTGCCATGACGGGCGACGGAGTTAACGACGCGCCAAGCATAAAGCGTGCAAACATTGGCGTTTGCATGGGCATCACGGGAACAGACGTCACCAAAAGCGTTGCCGACCTCATCATCACAGACGACGACTTTTCAACCATTGTTATTGCCATAAAGCAAGGAAGAACCATATATTCTAACATTCAAAAAATCATACAATTTTTGATGAGCACAAACGCCGTTGAAGTGCTTGGAATATTCGTTGCCACACTCATAATGAGAGACAGCATTTTCCTTCTCCCCTCACAGATACTTTTCATCAACCTTGTGACCGACAGCCTTCCCGCCTTTGCCCTTGGACTAGAAAAGCCCGAAAAAGGCATAATGGAAAGACCTCCGCGCGACCCCAAAGAGACCATTTTTTCGGGGCGAACGGGAACGAGCATACTTTACCAATCCTTTGTTCAAACCCTTTTGGTGCTCGTGGTGTTCGTTGTTGGCGTAAACAAATGGAATAACGCCGTTGCCAGCACCATGGTGTTCCTTATCATTTGCCTCATGCAGATAATCCACGCGGTCAACTGCAAAACAAATGACAGCATCTTCAAAATAAACATTTTCAACAACCTTAGTTTCAACCTAAGTTTTCTTGCCCTCTTTTCACTTATAATGCTTGTTGCTTTTGTGCCATTTCTTAACACCGCCTTTGGAATTGTTGCCCTTAACGGCACGCAATGGCTGATTGTTGCCCTTGCCAGCATAAGCATCATTCCCCTTGTTGAAATCTGCAAACTCTTCGTCAACCTCTACTACAAAAGGCATAACAAATAAAGAAAAATCACGGTCAATCCGTGATTTTTATTGCACAATTTTAATACGTCACAAGAACGCCGGTTATGTTGTCGCTGGTGTAGATTTCGGTGTGACCCAAGAAGTCAAGGCCAGTTATGAGTATTCGCCCGCACTCGTTGGTGAGTTTTTCGATGGTCATCTCATCCTCTTCGGGAAAGATGAAACTTATGAGAAGGTCAAGAAGAATTTGGCTGTCTTTCTCTGTGCGACCATTGAGGCCAAGGTGTCCGTCAACCACCTCCCACTTCTCGTTTTGGTTTTGAGAGAGTTTGTAGTTAACGGTGATATACATGGTCTTTGGAACAATCATGTTCAAAAGGAACAGCGGAGTGTCCATTTTAACGGCCATTTGATTTCTTACTGCCGACGTGTCAAGTTTGAAGGTGAACGAAACGTTCGCACTCGTCTTGCTATACTCCACTTTTTGCCCCTCTTCGCTGACCACTTCGGGACTTATGATAAGTTCAAGTATGTTGATTTTTAGCGTGTCAAGATACTTGATGTTTGGGAGTTTTTGCGCCAAGATGCCACTTTCTAGCATTTGGTCAATAAGGCTGGCAATTTCGCAGTCAGAAAAGGTGTAGTCGCCGTGCTTCAGCGTCTCGCGGTCAAGCCCCTCAGAGATGGCTTGATAGTCGATTGTTCCGTCATACTTGGTGGGAACGCCCGCGGTGATGAGTTTGTTAACGGCGTTTTGCTGGTCGCTAAGTTTGTAGCCATTTTTTATCATTTGCTCTTCTTTTGGAGAGTTATAAAGCGTTTTCACCATTGCAACAAGGTCGTGCATATTGTCGATGCCATAGTCTTTGAAATACTTTGGAACGACCACCTTGTCAAGCAAAAGATAGCCACAAAAAACAACAACCACAAGGGCTGAAAGGACAATGCCAAGAACAATGAAAAACGAGTATCTTTTCTTTTTTTTCATGAAAAAACCTTAGTTGATGATGTTGTCGTGAATAAGTCCGCGAAGAAGCAAATAAAGGCAAACACCCGCAACGACAACATATAAAACTATTCTCAAAATTCTTCCAATTATACTTCGGTGCTTAAAAATACCCATATCTCTTCCTCATAAATAAGTATAAATTTGATGGCTCGCTATGTCAAGGAATAATCGCCACTTACCTCTTTTTGTGAAACAACAACAATTTCTTTTGTTGTTTTTTCAACTTTCACAAGTTCGCTAACATCGTAGCCAAGCACCGCCAAAACCTCACTTCCGCTCGCCAAAACAAGAATGCTATTTCGCTTTCGCTTTTCGATTTTTTTGTCGGTGAAGTAGTCGCAAAGTTTTTTGCTCCCACTTGCGCCAAGTTTTTTGAATTTGTCGCCACTTCTATAAGTTCTCAGTAGCACATTTTCGGGAAGTTTTGACTTGTCAAGATATACCTTCCCCTTTTCGAAATGGTCAACGCTATTTTTAATTTCAACATCAACCTCCCAGTTTAAGAGCCTTACACTTTTGAGAGCAAACTTAACACTTGCCCCCTCTTGCCTTTCGAAATTTCTAACAAAGGTCAGCCCGTCATAATCTCTGTGGCAGACTAGCCCCCATGGAAGGTCGAGTTTACAGCCACTAGGCGAAAAGAAAAGTTCCATGACTGAATTTATGTGCACTCCATTAAAGTCGGCAAAAACTCCAAGTTTTTTGACCGCCTCTTTTATTAGACGCGAGGCAAGACTTGGGTGCAAAAACTTTGCAGCCTCAAGCACCTTCACTTCATTGTTTTTTGCAAAAATTAAGCCAAAATTCACGTTTTTTGATATAAATTCTTCATCTTGGGCACACAATTTTGCGAATTTTGAAAGTGAGTCCTCAATGTTTGGATAGTGAACTTTAAGAAGTGGAAGAACCTCGTTGCGAATGAAATTGCGCGAGTATGAGTTGTCAAGGTTGGTGCTGTCAATTATGTATGGAACATTATTTTTCTTGTTATAGGAAAGTATCTCCTCACGCGAAACGCCAAGAAGTGGACGGCAGACAAATTCGCCCTCTTCTTTCATTCCACTTGCCCCAGCGATTGAACTCCCCCTTGCGATGTGCATAAGAACGGTCTCGGCTTGGTCGCCCTTGTTGTGGGCAAGATACAATTTGTCTATGGCATATTCTCTTCTCAGTTTGTCAAAGACCTCATAGCGTAAAATTCGCGCACCCTCTTCAAGAGTGAGCCCCCTTTTCTTTGAAAAGCCGATGGCGTCCACCTTTTCTGTTATGCACTTGGCGCCAAGACTTTTTGCAAAGTCCTCCACCAATTTTTGGTCGCGGTCAGCCTCCTCACCTCTTATTGAGTGATTGACATGGCAAACAAAGAGGTTGAACTTTAACTTTTCTTTTGCTTGCGTCAAGATGTGCAAAAGACACATTGAGTCGGCGCCACCGCTGACCCCCACCAAGATGTTTTCGCCCTTTTTTATTCTAAGATTGATGTTCATGGCTATATTATACATTATTTGTTGCCATTTTCAAATCTTTTGCGAAAAACAATTATATTGTTTTACAAACCTTCTTGTTATTTTGCAATTCTCGACATTGTTTCTCACGCAAAAATCTCTTCACTTTTTTTCATATGTGCTACTATTTTTCTATGAAAAAACTTCTTGAAAAGATAAGGCAAAACAAAAGTGGCATAATGCTCTATGCAATGCTATTTGTTGTGTGCATCATTCTTTCAAGGGCAAGCGTGATTGGGGTTATTTCTCCGTTTGGATTTTCTTTTGCATTCTCTCTCATACACCTTCAAAAAAACGCAATTTTGGTGTCAATTTGCTATTTTTTTGCATCAATTTTGTTCAATTTGAGCCTAAATGGACTTTTGACAGTCTTTGTGACGGCGAGTTGCATGATACTTCTTTTCCTCTTTTTCAAGATTATAAAAAAGCGCATAAACTTTTTTTCTACCATAATTTTTCTTGTTTTGAGTCAATCGGCATACCTATACTTCAACATAAAATCGCTTGAAGACATCTTCACCTCTGTTGCCATGATAGTTGTTGCAATATTGTTCGTTTATGTTTGCTCCCAAACATTTGGCGCGCTATTTTTTAGGGGTATCTCAAGTCGCCTCACCCTTGACGAGAGCATTTGCCTTTCAATATTTCTTATTGCCCTCTTCTCGGGGCTGAGCGGAATTTATATCTCATCGGTCAACATAAGTAGTGGCATCATCACCCTTTTGATACTCCTTTCGGCGCGCGTCTTTAACAAGACAACAACCATATACTTTTCTCTTCTTGCGGGGTTTGGAGTGGCGTTTGCAACCGCGTCCGTTGTTAGCGTCGCCCTCTTTGCAACATATGGCGTTTTGGCTTCCACCATGAGCGACAAAAGTAGGTTCTTTGCCCCCATTCTCATATTTTCGGCGGATGCTGTGCTGGGCTTGTTTTTTGGAGTTCATGCGTCATACACGCTTTATAGCGTTCTGCCACTTGCCGTTGCCGTGCTTGTCTATATCTGCATTCCGCAAAAGGTGTTTAACTATTTTAAGGGCTTTAGTTACAACTATAGCGGAAGTCTCTCGGGCGAGTACATTTTGAGCGGTCAACAACAATCTCTCAAAAAGCGCTTGGAAAAAACAAGTAGCGTCTTCAAACTCATGCAGTCAGCGTATGTGTCCCTCAGCATGGGCGAAATTGACCATAAAAGTGTTGCAAGCGCGCTTGCCGACGAACTTTTTTCAAGACACTGCAAAAATTGTGTACTCTTTGAACAATGCTTTGCAAATGAGAATATAAAAAAGTCACTTTGCTCGCTCTTTGAGTTTGGGCTTTCAAAGGGCAAGGTCACCATGATAGACGCCAGCAACCTCTTGACTGGCACTTGCAGATGCCTTTCTGCGACAATAGAAGAGGCAAATTCGTCTCTAGAAAACTATTTTGAGTTCGAAAAGGCCATGAAAAGTGAAGACAGCAACAAACTTCTTGTGGGCGAGCAACTTGGCGGAGCAAGTGAGATGCTTAGCGAACTTGCAAAAATGACTTTTGAGGGCGAAAAGGTCAACGAAAAACTCTCAAAGGCGCTCCTTGACGAGTTCACCGTGAGCAAAGTTGTGGTTAACGAGGCACTAGTCTTAGAAAATGACGAGGGCGTGAGAAGGGTCATCATCGCGGTCAAGAACTCGGACGCATTAAACAGCAACCTCACTCTTTGCTTAAAGTCGGTTTTGAAACTCAACTTCGTTGCAACTTCTCGCCAAATGACGCGCCTTGCAGGTTGGAGCATTGTCTGTTTTTCTCCCGCCTCGCGCTACAAAGTGCAAGTGGGCTACTCCGCCGAGGGCAAAGAAAAGGTCTCGGGCGACACCTACGGCCTTGTGAGTCTGGGCTCGGGCAAGTATCTTTTTGCGCTGTCCGACGGCATGGGTCACGGAGAAAAGGCAAACCGAATTTCCACCGCCACGCTTGGACTTGTTGAGGGCTTTTACAAGGCGGGGTTCTCGTCAAATACCATTCTTGGCGCCGTGAACAAGTTGCTTGTGCCCGCGATTGGCGAAAACTTTGCGTGCCTTGACGCCTGCATTGTGGACACCTCGCTCGGCACGGCAGACTTCATCAAAGTGGGCGCAAGCATCAGCCTTGTCAAGAGCAAAGACACAACAAAAATCATAGAAGGTTCTGCCCTTCCCCTTGGAATTGTTAAAAGGGTCACGACCTCTTCTTCGCGCGAAATTTTAAAAGACCAAGACATCATTGTTGTTGCATCTGACGGCATTGTTGACGCCTTCGCCTCTTTTGAAGAGTACTCAAACTACGTCAACAACGAAAGGCTAATAAACGTGCAGATGCTAGCCGACACAATCTTGGAAGAGGCGCAGTCTCGCGTTCAAGACCACAAAGACGACATGAGCGTTATAACCATAAAACTTGTTGCTTGCGTCTAGAAATGTTCTTGCAAAAAACGTAAGAGACAAGTGTTCCAATCGCGCAAAAAAGGATGTCCGCGGGGTCAACAACTCTCCCTAGCGGCAAAACAAGTTGCAAAAACTCTATAACCGCGCCAAATAGCGCTCCAAACAAGAGCGAACGGGCGTGGCACCGCCTTTTGCACCTTAAAACTCCCCCAAGCGGGAATGCAAGCGCGAAGTTAAGAGTTATGTTTCGGAGCGAGAAGTCGAATGACACCTTGGGCGCCGATGAGCAAAAACCAATGACCACCTTCGCGCCCAAAAACTTAACACTCGGCAAAACAAGTAGCGCGCAAAAAAGAAAATAGACGGCAAGATAAAAAGCAAAGAGCGTGCCCCTTGGTTTGGTAGTGCATAAAAAAGAGCAAATGGCGATATAGAAAAACATTATGGCAAAAAGAGAAATTTCAAGAGACATGGGTGCTAAACTCACAAAAACTGCATATAATTAAGTAGCAAAAGCAAAAGGCTCTATAATATAGTACAAAAAAGTTACAAAAAATGTACTATGTGGCTAAAATTGTTTGATTTTTTCATAAAATAGAGTATTATTGAATATAGAATAACATGGAGGTAAACAAAATGGCAGGAAAATCAGATTACTTTGGACTTGGATATGTCGTAAGTCTTATCTTGGCAATCATTCCAGTAACATCTTGGGTTTGCGGATTCGTAACAAGATTCATGGAAGGAAAGATTGTTGCAGGACTTGTTAGACTTATCTTTGGCTTCACTATCGTTTGGATACTCGACATCATTTTCATGGCATTGCAAAAACACATTTTCAGACTTATCAATCTTTAATCTGAAAAGAAAAATCCAGACCTCCACGGTCCGGATTTTTTTATACCCAACTTTTCACAAACAATAACTTTTTTACGTTACTTTCACTCTCGCTCCCCCACTTATCAACAAAATCAGCCGGCGTTCCCGCCGGCTGATACTCTTTTGTCCAAACTAATACCCAATAATGTTTCTCAAAAGGTCAAGTTTCTTGAAAGTTGAGACAAAACTTATGTCACCGCTCTCCAAATAATCTGAAATTTTTCTGTAGGCATAAGATGAAAACTCGTAATGGAAGTAATCAAGAATAATACCAAGATCATTACTAGATAAATAGTTTTCATAAAACGCTTGATTGACATGCATAAGATTTACGTGCCCAAGTGGGGCGTAATCTGTGCCTTCGGCCTCTCCAAAGAAATAGTAAGTAAAGGCATTTAAACAGTTATCAAGCAAATTCCCATCAACAGCACCCAACACATATGTAGGTAGCATAATTATAACATCGCTCCCAAGAAACCCACTGTAAAATCCTTCTAGGAAGTCGTTTGGATTATCACTTGTATATGCGATAAAATTATGACTTATTCCACCACCCCAATTATTATATATCTCTTGAATTTGCTGTATTTGTACATCTGGTTGTATCCTATAATTTCCAACATCTACCCCTCCTGGATAATCAAAAACATAAACATCTCCCCCATCCTCCCAAGCGCGATTATTCGTTAGTATGATATAAGTATACATATCCTCCGTTATTAAGAGATTTTCGTAATCAGAATGTTCATATAATTCATGATAATCATGAGCCGCGGGGCCCAAATATGGATATCCATAGTAATTATACATCCCAATTATCTCTTCTTGCGGATAATATTCATCGTATCCATAATGAGTACCAACATAACTTGTCGCACTTGGCAAAAATAGATCAACAGTTCCATAATCACAATAGTAATCCATGTAGTCGTCGAACGACACTTCTACAAATGAAATGCCTTTTTCAAGTGCCGCAAATTCATAAAATTCTGCCGACATGGCTTGTTGATAATAGGTACCAAAGTCCGAAGCAGTTATTCTTTCAAAATCCCCTTGGTAGTCTTTCAAATCACGGAACGCCAAGACTAGCTCTTTCTCATACAAACTTACAGTTCTTCCCACATCTACACCAACCACAAATTCTGCATTGTTTGCATAAAAGAATTTTGCAGTTATGGTCATATCTGAATCTATCGTTCCTTCACTATAGCAATCCCAACCAGTGAAAAAGTATCCACTGTTCGGCGTTGCCTCTATTGAATTTGACCCAATACCAAGAGTTCTGTAATAAGTGCTATAAGTCGTACCTTTTGGAACTGTTAGACTACTTGTATCAACACTTCCGCCACTTCCCGCTTTTATTGTAACTGTGCAGTTTTGGACAGCCTCTTTAAAGTATGCGGTAATAGTTCGTGAACTAGTTATTGTTCCCGTTGTGTTTCCCCAATAGTCGAACGCGTACCCACTGTTTGCTGTTGCGGTAACCGTTGCCGAACCAACTATTCTGACTTTGTTCCCGCTAACCTCAATTTCCGACCCATAAGGGACATCGAGTATCGCGCTCTTGTCGACTCTTCCACCGCTACCAGCCGAGAAGTATACCGTATAAGTGTTTGCCGTAAAGTATGCATAGAAAGTCGTTGAGCCCGTTATAGTTCCAGACGTTGTGCTCCAATAGTCAAAGGTATAACCCGAGTTCGCAGTGGCCGTTACACTCGTGCTACCAATATACAACGTCCTTCCACTGCTACTAATTCTCGCGCCATAGGATGCCGTCATCGAACTCCTACTAACCGACCCACCAGTTCCCGCAGAGAAATAAATGGTATAAGTATCTGCAGTGAAGTATGCATAGATAGTCATGTCATCGGTTACTCTTCCCGAAGACGAACAACTCCAATAATCAAAAGAGTAATGCGAACTTGCAGTCGCTTGTATACGAGTTCCGTTAACCGTCAGTGTGCTACCACTTGTGCTGTAACTTGCATTGTACGGAACATCATATACCGCACTTCTGTCAACCGAACCACCAGTTCCAGCATATATGCTCACAGTATATTTCAGTTGTTCAAAGTATGCATATATGGTTGTTTCTGATGTAATTGTTCCTGAGGTTTTACTCCACGAACTGAAAGTGTATCCAGCGTTAGCAGTTGCGGTAACACTTTCATTCCCAATGGTTAACGTCCTTCCACTGCTACTAATTCTTGCTCCATACTCGGCAGTTATTGAACTTTTATTGACCAAACCCCCACTCCCCGCGGAGATTGTCACTGTATAGGTATTTATCTGGAAATTTGCAGTAATTGTCACTGCAGATGTTATCGTGCTCGGAGTATTTGTCCATCCGGTGAACGAGTAGCCCGTTGTCGCTGTTGCAGTTATTGTCGCATAACCTTCAATGGTCAACTTATTGCTATTAACTGTAACCTTCGTTCCCTTTTGAACATTTGGCACAGACTTAACATCAACAGAACCACCAGTTGTGGATGAAATTGTTACCGTATATGTCTCTATGTCGTCTATTTGTATATACCCATTTGAAACAACAAGTCTTTTTAATGCTGGTAGCCCCTCGACATTGAACTTAGAAACATCAAGGTATGAGGATGTCGCAGAATATGCAATCTTTGTTCCCTTATTCATGCTTGAAGGAACAACTGTCATTGTTTGAGTTAAACTTGAGGAGAGAGTTACATAACTGCTAGTATTTAAAAGGTTAACTTTTCCGTCAAGAGTACAAGAAGATTTATAGTTGAATGTACCATTGAGATTGATGTTTCCTTTTACTGTGCCACCCGTCAAATAGAGTGAGCCACCATCAACATCTATATCTCCATTTACAGTACCACCGGTGATTGTGCAAGTCGCACCCGAACCAACATATATTGGTCCCCGTGCGTCCACGACTGCGTCTTGCTCCGCAAACGCACTACAAGAAAGTCCAAGAGCCATAAGCACCAGCGCAAGTGGTATAAATAACGAAAATATTATCTTCTTAAAACTCTTCATACATTCCCTCTTCTTACGATTTAGTTTCTTTCAAAACTCACATTTCTATTCTAGCACATTCAAATTCGCAACCTAAGTACCCTAACAGATACCAAGTGCCAATTTTTTTCAAATCTTCAGTCCCCGCACGCCTTTTCCTACGTATATATGATACCCCCCCCCATATAGTTGTCAAGTGATTAAGGGGGTTTTGCTAAAAAAAAACAAATAAATTTTTTTCAAATAATAGACATTACAATTACATGTCCATCTACGATGGAATTACATATCGCTTACGCGAATTACATATCAAACTGCGTTTGAATTGAGGATACACATTTTTAAGTGTCCCTCTTTGGCGTTTCTTTTCAATTTCTTTCTAAACTCTCAATTGCCAATACTAGTGGATGCTTTATCACCCCTTTTGGTGAGTAAACTCACCACCTTTCCCCCGTGAGAGGGGGCACTCGGTGAGGACGCGAGAAATTCAAATATTAGTTTGGTGAAAACATAATAAATACCAACTAAAAATGTTGATTATGGTATTGTTAAAAATTAGAGTGAGTCTCAAAGTGGGACACATAAAATCGCCCATCCGCCCCAAGTGCCCCCTCTCACGGGGGAAAGGTGGTAGCGTGCTACCAAAAGGGGTGATTTTTTCATCCACTTTTAACGTTAACTTTGATATAAAAACAACTATTGAGTAAAAACGCAAGGCTCGACGCTTAAAATAAGTATCCTCTTCTTTCCCTTTGAATTGATACATTCGAAAACACGAAGTAGCACCTAAGCCATATTTTGGGCAAATAACTTTGAAAAGAAAAAGTCCGCACATCTATAGTGTTGCGAACCTTTCCTTTCCTTCGTTCTTTACCCAAACTATGGCTTATCTGCTTCTTTATACTATATCACCATCATAATCGGGGATAGAGTTGATACTTATCCTTAAAAAAATTTAGAGGGCGAAATTTATGTCCGTGGCTAGGCTCGACAAGTGGGGCAAGGCAGGAGTTTTCGTCGAAGTTTCACCTCGTCTCGGCGGCTCGCCCCAAGGCAATCCACCCCGCCTTGGTAAACCTTCTCCTCTCCCCACGAATTTCGCTACTCTCACTCCGCGGGGACCCCTTCCTTTAAATGACTGTCTTGCCCCGCTTGGCAGAAACGACGCCCATCATCCTTAGTACATTTAGAGGGCAAGATTTATGCCTATAACAAGGCATAAAAAAATTTTCGAGCAGGAGTTTATTAAGACATAAATGACTGTTCGAAAATTTTTTTATAACGCAGTTAGAGGTATGAAGATTGCCCTCTAAGGGCGGTAGATGTCGTAGACGGAGGATATAGATAGCAATTTGTTTATTGCGTCAACGAGTTGACGCTTGGACTTCACGCGCAAGGTGACGCGATAGAGAGCGTCGGTGTGAGTGCGGTCAAGAGAGATGGACGTTGCCTCAACCTTTGCCTCGGTCAGTTTGCTGGTTATGGCGGTTATGATGTTGGTTTGCCCTGAGGCAACGATGTTTATGGCGGCATAATAATAGTTG
>CANQEP010000027.1 GCA_947595235.1 uncultured Clostridia bacterium | reverse complement strand
TAATTTCTTTCCACTACGAGGCAACCAGCGACGCTAAAGCGCTACTTAAAAGAATAAAAGAAAAAAACATCTTGGCGGGCATTGCCATAAATCCAAAGACCCCAGCCTACAAAATCAAAGACCTTGTCACCTCGGGACTCGTGGATGTTGTATTGGTTATGGGTGTTGAGCCGGGAGCTGCAGGGCAGACGTTCATTCCAGGCTCTGCCGAAAAGGTGGCAGAAATACGAGACTATTCGCGAAATGTTAATATTGAGATTGACGGCGGAGTCAACGTAAAAAATGCAAAACTTTTAAGAAAACTTGGAGCAAACATCTTTGTCTCAAGTTCGGCGCTTTTTAATTCAAGCAACATGAAAAAGACCATCCAAGAATTTAAGGGCAACGACTACGGCAACCAAATTATAAAGTTCTTCAGCAAAAACAAATAAATAAAAACCACTTCAGTTTTGAAGTGGTTTTTCCTCGCTTGTCTTTTTTTGTTTTTTAACAAACAACTTCAAAAAGCCTCTCAAAAACTTTGGCGCCTTGATGCAAACTATTGTCATAGATACCCCCTTAAAATTCCTACTTTATACTATGAAAACGGAAAAATAATTGTTAAAGGTCAAAAAGAGGCAAAAAATAAAACAAAAATAGCAAAATACTTGCAATTTTAAAAAAAGTATGTTAAAATCCTCATGTTTAAGTAAAGGAGAAAGAACATGAGCAGAGTTTGTAGCGTTTGTGGAAAAGGTCAAATGACTGGCAACACCGTTAGCCATTCAAATATAAAAACCAAGAGGGTTTCACTTCCTAATCTTCACAAAGTTGAAGTTGAGGTTGACGGAAAAACTCAAAAGGTTTATATGTGCACAAAGTGCATGAAAGGTTCGAAAGCCAGATAATGGTCTACTTTTTCTAGTGAAAAGTCTAGGTTTGTCCTAGATTTTTTATTTGCTCACAATATTATCAAATGGCTTGCAAAAAAATATAATTTATTGTACAATAATAATGGTGTAGTAAGGGGCAAACCTCTTTTCACCGAAAATTTTTAAAACAAGGAGAGAACAATGTCAGTAAACACCGTCAATTCTTATGGCCAGATATCTGTTACAGACGAAGCCATAGCCCTTGTCGTTGGCCACACTGCACTTGAATGCTATGGTGTGGTTGACCTTGTTGCGCGCAAATTTGGCGACTCTTTTCGCGAAATGCTCAGCAAAAAGCGCAAAAGCAGAGGCATAAAGATTTTGACAATTGGCGACAGAATACACATCGACCTTGACATTATTCTTAAGTATGGCGTTAGCATTAGCGCCGTTGCAGAGTCGGTGAGACGAAGCGTTAAGTATAATGTTGAGCAGTTCACTGGCATGATTGTTGACTCTATCAATATAAATGTTGTCGGAGTTAAGGTATAGCGTTAATGGGAAAGATTATAACTGGTGCAATTTTTAGAAAGATGATAATTTCGGGCGCGAATTATCTTGAAAGCAATAAAGAGTATGTTGACTCTTTAAATGTTTTTCCTGTTCCTGATGGTGACACGGGAACTAATATGTCAATGACAATGCGCTCAGCCGTTAAAGAAATTAACATGATAACCACCAACAACCTTGAAGACATTGCCGACGCTGTCAGCAAAGGCGCTTTGAGGGGTGCAAGAGGTAACTCGGGCGTTATCTTGTCGCAGATTTTGAAGGGCGTTTCTTCAGTCTTGGTTAACGAAAAAGAGATAACAACAAAGATTTTTGCAAAGGCTCTCAAAGAGGGCGCCGAAGTTGCCTACAAGGCAGTCATGAAGCCAAAAGAGGGAACGATTTTAACGGTCATTCGCGTCATGAGTGACGAGGCTGTCAAGTGCGCTAAAAAAACAAGCGACTTTGAGGCATTTTTGAAGTACACTCTTGAAGCAGGCGAGGAAATTCTTAAGATGACCCCCGAAATGCTTCCAGTTTTGAAAAAGGCGGGAGTTGTTGACGCGGGCGGAAGAGGACTTCTTATAATAATAACTGGTATGTTAAAGGTCATCAGCGGTGAGGACTCTGAGATTAACATCGACTTTAACGACACCGCCATCAGCGAAGAAAACTCCAACGAGAACGCGCAAGTTGACTATAACGACCTTGCAAACATCGAATTTGCATACTGCACTGAATTTTTCATCATAAACATCAACAAAAAGACCACCGAGGCAGACATCGACAAACTTCGCGAGACCCTTTCAACCCTTGGCGACAGCGTCATTTGTATTGGCGACCTCAATCTTATCAAAGTTCATGTCCACACAAATGAGCCGGGCGTTGTTCTGTCTCACGCGCTCAAACTTGGCGAGATAAACAATGTTAAAATTGAGAATATGCTTGAGCAAAACAGAGCACTGAAAACTCAAAGCGAGCCCGAACAACTCAAGCCTATTGGCATTGTTTCTGTTTGCGCTGGCTCGGGGCTTGCGAACTTATTTAAAGACCTTGGAGTTGACTATGTCATTGAGGGCGGTCAAACCATGAACCCAAGTGCAGAAGACATTGCAAAGGCGGCGGACAGCGTGCTTGCCGAAACCGTGTTTGTTCTTCCAAACAACAAAAATATTGTGCTTGCCGCTGAACTTGCGAACGACCTTTCAAGGCGCAACATTGTTGTTATTCCAACAACCTCAGTTCCTCAAGGCATAACCGCTGCAATCAATCTTGACGGCGAACAGAGTGTTGAAGACAACAAGAACAACATGATTGCCGCTCTTGGAACGGTTAAAAGTGGCTCAATAACCTATGCCGTTAGGTCAACATCAATCGACGGCTTCAAACTCAAAGAAGGCGACTACATTGGCATCAAAGATGACCACATCATTGCAAAAGGCACCAGCGTCACCGACACCGCTCTAACAACCATTGGCAAAATGGTCAAAGAAGATGCGTCAACAATAACCCTCTTTGCGGGTTCCGACGTCAAAGAAGAAGACAGCGAAGAGCTTGTTGAAAAGCTCAGCGAGAAGTATCCCGACCTTGAAATCAGTTGCCACCGAGGGGAGCAACCACTATACTACTACCTTATCAGCATTGAATAAAAAATTTCCAAGGTAAATCCTTGGATTTTTTATGTCTTCGTTTGGCAAAATCAATCATTTGTGAGATAATAGAGGCGTGGAACTTAACGATATAAAGGGGCTTGGGAAAAAGCGAATTGAACTTTTAGAGGAGAAAGGAATAAAGTCAGTGCAAGACCTTGTGCTGTATTTTCCAAAGACCTATTATAATCTTGAAAGCAAAGACACCTTTATAGAGGACGGAAAGTATAAACTTCTCAGTTGCGAAGTCATAAGCGACGTTAAAGTTGTTCGAATAAAGAAGAATTTTAATTATAGCGTTGCCACTTGCCTTGACCTAAGAAGCGTGCCTTTCAAGGCAATTTGGTACAATCAACCATACATAAAAAATGCCGTCAAAAATGGCGACAAACTCTTCTTGTATGGCAAAAATTCTTCAACAAAACATGGATACTTTGTTGTTTCGTCTTTCAAAAATCAAAACAAAGTCAGCAGTGGAACAAAACTTTTGGCAGTCTACAAGACCTACAAAAATCTTGGTCAAAGTGTCATCTCTTCGTCAATAGGCGAGGCACTTACAATGTGCAAACTAAACAGCATTTTGCCGAGCGACTTTTCTTGCGAAGAGATTGAAATGGACCTTCAAACGGCAATAAAAAGTGTCCACGCTCCCGAAGATTTATCGTCGCTCCAGAAGGCAAAAACAAGAGTTGAAATTGAAAAAATACTGCCAATAATAAAAATCAATAGCGACATAAAAAATAAGAAAAATCTCCAAAAACAGCAAAAATATAGCAATATTTCACATATTTTTGACGAATTTTGCAGTTTTTTGCCATACGAGTTGACCCCGTCGCAAAAAAAAGTTATAGCCAAAATTTCTTCTGAGATGTCACAAAAAAAACTTCTCAGTCGCCTTCTTCAAGGGGATGTTGGAAGCGGAAAAACTATTGTTGCGCTCTTCTTGGCTGTGGTCGCATTGAAGAATGGTTACAGCGCAATTTTTGTTGCCCCAACCCAAATTCTTGCAAGCCAGCACTATGCCCTTGCAAAAAGTCTTCTTGAAAAAATGAACCTTGACGTTTCATTTCTCTCTTCGTCATCAAAGACAAGCGAGAGGAGAGAAGTTATTGAAAAGTTAAAAACTTCGCCAACTCTCTTGATTGGAACGCATAGTTGTTTTTCTTCTGAGATACCTCTTGACAATGTGTCGCTTGTAATAATTGACGAGCAACATCGTTTTGGAGTTAAGCAAAGGTCAACCATACTCAACAGGTCCAAGTCGTGCGACCTCTTGATGCTCAGCGCAACCCCAATTCCAAGGAGCATGAGCATTGTTTATTATGGGGGGCTAGACATCTCAATTTTGAGCGCGCCGCCATACAAAAAGAAAATCCAAACAAATCTTGTTGCACCCGCAAAAGAGAATGACCTTTGGAACTTTGTTGGTGAAAAAATAGAGAGCGGTTCAAAGGTGTATGTTGTTTGTGCCAACATCGACGACGCGGACGACGATTGCTACCAAGGTCTTTCGGTGAAATCGATGTATGACTTTTTGTGCAAAAGGTTTTCAAAAGAAAAAGTACTCATGGCGCACGGCCGTTTTTCTGCCGAAGAAGAGGAAAAAACGCTTGACAAATTTAAAAACGGAGAAGAGGCCATCCTTGTTTCAACAACTATTGTTGAGGTGGGGGTGGACATTGCAAGGGCAGACATCATGATTTTGGTGAGTCCCGAAAAATTTGGGCTTGCCACCTTGCACCAACTTCGCGGACGAATTGGAAGGGCGGGGCAACAATCGTTCTGCTTTTGTCTAACAAGAAATGTGAGCCCCACCTCAAAAGACAGAATTGTCTATTTTAAAGAGCACGACAACGGCTTTGACATCGCAGAATACGACTACTCAAGCCGTGGCGCGGGGGAGATTTTGAGCACTAAGCAACACGGAAAAATAGACAACCCGTTTGACCTTGTCGGTCTTGACGCATTAAAAAAGGCCTCAAGCGTCTTTGAAAAACTTGAAGCCACATATGGCGACACATCGTTTTTGCTGAGCGGTGCGGTCTATGATAAAAATCTTGAAGATATAGGGCTTAACTAAAACTTTTCTTGCAGTTTCTTTAGTGCAATTTGCAAAATTTCTTTGTGGATGTCCTCTTTTTTTCGAATTTCTCCATTTTCTGCGCAACTTATGATTGTCCACCCAAGTTCTTTTGCAACCGCCTTGCCCTTGTTATAGGTCTTTATTTGATACTCCTTGTTTTTCTCGTTCACGTCCATTTTTGTCTTGTTATTTGTGGCGCGTTCATCGGCAAGCCTCATGCTCATCTTGATTGGCATGTCCAAAAAAAAGACAATGTCGGGAGTGGGCAATCTCAAGGTTTTGTACTCAAAATCGTATATCCAATTTATGCACTTGTCACGCTCGGCATTGTTTTCAAACTTTGTTGCATTGTGGATAACGTTGGAGTTGGTGTATCTGTCAAGCACCAAAATGGTGTCCTCTTTAAGGCGAGGAGCAAGAGTTTTGAAGGTGCAAAGTCTGTCCACCGCATAGAGCGAACATACCTCATAAGGGTCAATGCTGTAAGCACTGTCACCAAAGTCGCCCCCAAGAAACATCTTGACTGGCCCCGACGACAGACTATCATAGTTTGGAAAGTCTTGCCTAAAGGCGTCGTGTCCCGCGCTCTTCAGTGCGTCAACAAGCATGAGCGACTGCGTCTGTTTTCCGCAACCGTCAGTTCCTTCAATATCAATCAAAAAAGCCATATATTTACCTCACATATATAAAGTAAACAATTTTCGTGGCGCACGCAAAACAAATACGTTAGTTTTACGTTTTTATATATTTTCAACAAAATGTATAAATCTTGAAAAATTGATGGACAATTATAAAGTTGTGTGATTAAAGAAAAAAGTTGAAAAAATATCAAAAATCTCTTGCAAATGTGAAAAACTTTTGTTATTATATATGAGTTCTTGGCAAAAGAACATGGGAGTTTAGCTCAGTTGGGAGAGCATCTGCCTTACAAGCAGGCGGTCGTAGGTTCGAGCCCTACAATTCCCACCAAACAACAAATTGCCCGCAAAGGGCACCACGCGGGAATGGCTCAGGGGTAGAGCGTTGCCTTGCCAAGGCAAAAGTCGCGAGTTCGAATCTCGTTTCCCGCTCCACAAGGGCAGGGCACAGCACCTGCCTTTATTAGTAACAATCATATAAGGCGCAATAGCCAAGTGGTAAGGCACAGGTCTGCAAAACCTCCACCCCCGGTTCAAATCCGGGTTGCGCCTCCAAATTGAGCCGAAAGGCTCTTTTTTCTTGCATCAATTAAGTTTTAAAAAAGAGGAAATAACCCTCTCATTTTTTGCTCTTGCAAACTTTCAAAAAGTATTGAAAGATATTATTGCTCTTGCCAGTTGTCTTTTGCGCGGATTTTATCTTGGTTGGGCGGAAGAATGCCAATGGCAATGCCTCCATTATCAAAAATGGCTTGCTCAACCTCGTCCCGAATAAAGGTATCAAGCCTCTTTTTGTCCACTTTTTGATGCTTTGCAACAATTCCTATAACTGGTTTTCCCATGTTCTTATATAACACAACTTTGTGTAAAAATGCCAACAATATCGCGCTACATTCCATATTTTATGAAACGAAAAGCCTTCTTTTTGCTAAGGTAACAATTCAGTTCGCAAAGAAGTATCGCCGAGGCAACAATTATCAAGTAAACAACAATGGTCATTGGAATGTTCGATATAAAAATCTTCCAGCGGAAGGCGTAGACAAGGCGATAAAAAACATACAAAAACACAAAGTGATAAAGATACAAAAATGTGCTATATTTTCGCAAGTGACCATAGATTTTTCTTGGCTTTAATTGAACAGACTTGATTGTTTGAAACAGCGCAACCGACATTGGAACAAGCGTCAAAAAGCAATCGGTTGCAACATTTAGAGAAAAGTATGTGCAAACAAACAACTCGCAAAACATCAACAGCGGGCAAACAATCAAGAGCACCGTGCTTGCGCCCTTTGAAAGCAACGTCTCTCTTTCGGCAAAAAGTCTTCCAAGAAGAACAAATATATACCCATTAAAGAAGGTGAGATAAATAGGGTAGTTCGCGTTAAAGTCCTTCACTGCCAAAAAAATGCTCTTGTTTGGAAGAAGTGAAAAAACATTAAAATAGGTGCAAAACAAACAACTTATAGCATACAAAATGCTCGCAAAAACAATGTTGAACGAAACTGAATACTTTGAAAAGAGGTTAACCAGCAAAACAGACCAAATTGAGGCTATAAGATACCACGACCCAGAGTAGCCACCTTGAAGGAGTATCTTAACTAATAATTTTATTGCCCCCCCCCCGTTTTCTGCAATAAAGTACTTATCAATTGTTATAGGGAGCGAAACAACGAACCAAAAGACATAAAGAAGAAAGATTCTAAGGCAATATTTTTTCACATACTCGCCACGCTTTTCGGGTGTTTCTTTGACCTTTTTGAAAAGAAAGTATGACGATGCAATAAAAAAGAAGGGGACTGCCAGTCTCACAACAACAAAGTATAGTGGCATGAGTGTGAGCATAAGAACGTTGTCGTGACCGGTAGGGGGTGCGCCGTCAACCGCCATTTCAGAAAAGGCGTAGGTCACAATATGCAACGTCACGACCAAAAGGGCGCAAATGAACTTCATAAGGTCAATACAGTAGTATTGCGGTTTGCTATTTAGAGTCTTTTCATTGGTTTCCATAAATGAGATTATAACATGAAAAAAAGAAAAATCCTACTGTTTTCGTTGGTGAAAGGCAAATTGAGATTAGCAATTCCTCCGCTTTGCGAAAAGTTGTCACTTTTCAGCCTCAAAATCTTGAACTTTGGTTGACAGAAATATGGCCATCAAATATAATAAAATTATGAAATTTAGGAGGGTATTATGAAGAAAAAAGGCTTTATTATGCGACTTTTGGGGCTCATTGTTCTTTTGGCAACCTATATAGGACTCGCGTTCGACTTTGTTATTCGCTTAATCACTTCTTCGTCGGCGGTGTCATCAAACACCATTCAAGAGTCAATAAATCTTGATAACTTCACAAATATGTTAAAGTCTGGGCTTGACAAAATGGGGTGGTACAAGGCCTCGTACGTGTTCATGATTATAACTCTTGTGCTTGTCGGAATAATCATAATTTTGTCAATTGTGGACGCCATTATGAAGAACAAAATTGTCACCCTCGTGACAAAAATTTGCTCAATTTTGGGGATTGTTGTTTCGCTGACATTCTTCATCTTGTTTGCCGTTGGCGGTGCTGTTATTTCTTCATCAACAACACTTTTGGGAACAACAACCTCAATAACATATTTGCCACACGCCGCGCCAATTCTCATAACTCTTTTTGCACTTCTCGGCTCGATATTCACGCTCGTGGCGTTGTGCCTCGCAAATAAAAAATAGGTGAGAATAAGCGCAAAAAACAAGACCCCGCGAGCGAGGTCTTGTTTTTTTGGTGCTGGTGATCGGACTTGAACGGGTCTTTTTCCGCCTCTCTACGAACCGGCGGTCAAAGTTCGCCGCACCTTACGTCATCTTTTTGTTTTAAACATCGAAAGCGCCCACCTCGCACAGCAGCAGTGTGGCGGGGTGGGCTCTTTCTTCCTTTAAAATCAAAAATCTAACGCAATTTGCTACTTTAAGTTACCGCATTAGGGATTTTGGAATATCAAGCCCGACAAACAATATTGTCAAGTCCGATTACCTTGCACAAAAAAACCAAACCCTTGCTTGGGTTTGGTTTTTTGGTGCTGGTGATCGGACTTGAACCGATACGAAGTTTCCCCCGAGGGATTTTAAGTCCCTTGCGTCTGCCTATTCCGCCACACCAGCATTAAACTATTTCATGATATCACAATTTTTATTGGTTGTCTAGAATTTTTGAAATAAATTGCAAAAAGGAGGGGGGCGGGGGAAGGCCTCCCGTATTGACACGGGCAAGAGTTTGTTGTATAATTTTCGCATGAACACAATTTATAAGCCAGCCGATATCAACGAACTTTCAATAAGGGATATTATAAACCTTAACGATTGTTCTTTGTCCATACGTCACGACAGCAAAAGTAGATGCTCGTTTTTGGGTTCGTCTTCTGCGCTATACTCAAATATCTGGTTTAATTTTGCCGACGGAAGGCGAGGGATTTTCAAGACCTATGGCTACACGCATGACCCCACCAACCTATACAGAAACGCGCGAATGGTCAACGAAATATTCCTCTCAAGGCTCTTAAAAGAACTTGGCATTCCAACCGCCGACTACCGATTTGCCAAATTTACAGACAACGGCAAGGTTTTTGATGGGGTGATATCTTTTGATGTGCTCGCGCCAGAAGAGATATTTGTTAACCAAGACTTCAAGCAAGAGACCTTGCAAGACCTTTTCGACAGCATAAACAACAAGCAAATGATGGGCAAAAACATAGACAAGAACATCAAAGAGCAGATTTTTAAGTTGTTTGTGTTGGACATTTTGACCATGCAAAACGATCGAATGGGCACTGAGGGGAGGAACCTTCACTTCATCGAGGGCAAAGACGGATACCGCCTTTGCATTTTGGACAGCGAGTACGCCATGAATATGCTCTCAGTTGAAAATGGCAAGCAAAGATATCGCTTTGACCCAAGTGCGCAACCACATTTGTTCATACGCTCATCAAAGGACGGAATGCCCATTTTTTGCGCCTACATTAACCAATACGACAGGATGCAACAACTCTATGAAATGGCTATCGACGACCCAACTTTGATGCGCCCACTAAAGCAAGTTTTGAGCCTTGACTTTAAGAAGACTCTTGACAAAATGCGCGAAGAGGGGATTGCCATAAGCGATGCCTACCGAGACTATATCTTGTATGCTACTGACGAAATGCGCTCCATTTTTAAAGATGAGGCAGAAAAATTCGAGTGACAGACCCCTCTTTGGGGTTTTTCTTTTGACAAGGACCATGGCAAAATATTATAATAGTGCTATGGAAAGAATAAACATAAATGTTGAAATAGACCACAGCACCATCGACTGGGTGAAGAATATCAACAAACAACTCTGCGAGATATCAAATCAAGAAATCGACTTTGAAAAAATGCCAATAAAACCTCATCTAACCTTGATGCTTTGCGAAACCGACGAAGAAAATTTGGCAAAAATTGCCAACCTCATAAACGATTCAAGGTTCCACTGCGAACTTGAGACCGCCGAGTTTTCTGCGCCCGTCATAAGAGGGAACTACATCATGTTGCCCGTTAAAAACACCGATGCCCTCTTGCACGACTACGAAAAACTCAAAACACTTTTAAGCGGACTTGTGCGTTTGGGGAAGCACGCCATAACAAAGTCAAATCCACCGCACATAACCCTTGGCTACACGCGTGAGCCCGACAAAATACGAGACTTTGTTAAAAAGATAAAGCCTCCGCGCCCCGCACACCTTGACCAAATTGTCATCTCTCGCGCGGGCAAGCATGGCGTTGTTATCTGCGGTGAAAATTAAGGAGGAAAAAATGAACAAAACACTAATAGCATATTTTAGTCATGCGGGGCAAAACTACTTTGGCGGTCAATACAAAGTTTTGACCGAGGGCAACACCAAGCGCCTCGCAAAAAAGTTGCAGGCATTAACAAACGCCGATATTTTTGAAATTGAGCCTAAAAAGACCTATCCCGAATATTACAAGGAATGTTGCGATGAGGCACTCGCCGAGCAAAAGCAAAACGCGTTTGTTGAACTAAAAAACTATCTTCCAAGCATAGAAACTTACGAAAATATCGTGCTTGCATACCCTTGCTGGTGGGGAACAATGCCTCGCGCCGTCTTCACTTTTCTTGCTCACTATGACTTTTCAAAAAAGAACATTTACCCAATCTGCACCCATGAGGGCAGTGGCATGGGGAGTAGTGTTGACGACCTTAAAAGAGTCTGCAAGGGCAACATAAAAAAGTGGCTTGCTGTTCGTGGCTCTGCGGTTGACACAGCCGACAGCACTCTTGCTTCGTTCGTCAGTGAAACGGGCATCAAAAACTCATAAGACGCACAACGCTGTCATCGCCGATGGTGGTCTTTTCGGGATTGAACACAGAGGAGGACACAAGGGTGTACTCATAAAGTTCGCCCGTCACAGCGCCATTGTCGGTGAAAGAAAGTTTATTTCCATTTCCAATTAACTCAGTTAATTGGATTTTTTCATTTGTTTTCAAGTTCTCTCTAAAAAGGGTATATGTGCAGTCTTGTTCGCTGAAAAACTCTAGCGTTGGCTTTTGCCCTTCTTCCATGCAAACCATCAACTTTTGCGGCTCGGCACTAGCACGGGTTGAAAAGTCTGGGAGGTGACTAGAAATGAAAAGTCCTTGCTTTTTGAACCTTGCGGGAGTGAAGTCTGTTGCAAGTTCAACCTTGTTATCTTTCAGTCCCCTCGTGTCGATGTCTCTCACTTCAACGCCAGCGGGAGCAACAAAGTCATCTTGTGACCTATTTTTAGAGAAGAAGCCTTTTGCAATCTCGGTGGGGTAGTTGCTTCCATTTATTGAACTTGGCAAAACTTCTTCAGATGCACCTATCCACGAAACAAGCGTGTAGTTTTTGTTGTATGCAACGCAAAAGGCGTCGGTGTTGTTTGTTGAGCCCTTTTGCCCGACCGTGCCCGTCTTTGCGCAAATTGGCATTGAAAGGCTACTAAGCCTCTTCGCCGTGCCAGTTTTTGCAACTGACTTCAAAAGGTCACAGACAATGTATGCCGTCTCGCTTGTCATGGCACGACTTTTTTCTTCATGACTTTCATATATGGTTTTGCCCTTTTCGTCAACAATTTTGTCAATAAGTGAACTTTCTTGAAACTCTCCACTAGACGCAAAAGTGCTATACGCGTCGGCAAGTTGCTTTATGGTCACGCCTTTTGTCATGCCACCAAGAGCAAGTGCAAGGTTGTTGTCTTGGCTGTCGAACTCAATTCCAAGATTTTTCGCGAACTCTTTGCCGCGCCTTACCGAAAGGTTAGAAAGGGTCTTAACGGCGGGAACATTCAAAGACTTTTCAATGGCAACTCTTATGCTGACTGGTCCCATATAACCTCCGCCCGCATTTTTAGGGGAGTAGCCATTGATGTTGATTGGCTCGTCAACAACCACGCTCTCGGGATAAATTTGTCCACTCTCAAGGGCGGGGGCATAGACAATAATTGGCTTTATTGTTGACCCCGGCTGGCGATAAGTTTTTAGCAAATTCAATTTTGAATTTGAAGAAATGGCAACCACTTTTTTTGTGTTGTTATCAACAACAATACTTGCCGCGTTGTATGGAAATTCGCTTTCGCCTAGGCAAGTTTTAAGAGAAGACAAAATGTCATTTTCTTTTTTAATATCAAGCGAAGTGTAGACTTTAAGAGAAGAGTTTTTTAGGCTTGATTCACTTTTTTTCAGCACCCTTGAAACTTCGCTCAAAATTGGTTTTATACTGCCAAATGGCTGTTTTGATGCGGTTTTTACAATTTTTTCGGGCGAATTTGCGTTTTTTTGAAACTCCTCTTCTGTGATATATCCAAGAGATAACATATTTTTTAGAACCAAAGTTTTGCGCTTTTCTGCGTTTTGGTTTTTGTTTATTGGGTCATAAAGCGAGGGGGCATTTATAACAGAAGCAAGCATGGCGCTCTCTCCAAGAGACAACTCGCTTGGGCTTTTGTTAAAGTAAAATGACGACGCTTTACTTAGTCCATAACACCCATTGCCAAAGTAGATGCTTGAAAGGTACATCTGCAAAATTTCGTCTTTTGAATATTTTTTTTCAAGTTCCATTGCAAGTTTTATTTCTTTAACTTTTCTTTTGAGCGTCTTTTCACGCGAGAGGTGAGTGTTCTTTATAAGTTGCTGAGAAATGGTTGACGCCCCCTCAGAGATTTTTCCTTTTTTTATGTTATTTAAAAGTGCACCCACCATTCTTTTAACATCAACTCCATGGTGAGAGTAAAAGCGCTTGTCCTCTGTTGCAATGAAGGCGTTTTTTGTGTAGTCATTCAATGAGTTTATGTCCACCTTTTCAAAAGAAGAAAAGTAACTTGACGTGTCCATCTTTTCGCCACCCGCATAAAAAATTTCAATGTTAACGCCCTCACTGGCACTTGTCAAAACGCTTTCGTCAAGGTGAGCGTCCATGGCAGTGCACACAAAACCCACAACCAAAGACAGCGCGCCAATAAACATCAGCGACACAAAAAGAAGACAAATTTTGCCAAAAATATGCTTTCTTTTTTTCTTCATGCTAAGTCTAGTATGAGTTTTTTCTTGTTAAAAATACTATATTTTGCCGATTTGTGTTGAAAAAAATATTTTAAATATGTATAATATGTTTATATTTATAGGGGCTATTATGAACTATCTTATCAAAACTTATGGATGCCAAATGAACGTTCACGAAAGTGAAAAGCTTGCAGGTATCTTAGAAGAAATGGGCTACAAGGTGGCAGAGAGCGAGAGCGATGCCGACATCGTGGTCTTTAACACATGTGCAATAAGAGAGAGCGCTGAGCAAAAAATCTTTGCTCATATTGGTGAACTCAAAAAACTCAAACACGAAAAGCCAAGCATGATAATTGCTGTTTGCGGTTGCATGAGCCAGCAAAAAGGCTACGGCGAACTTCTTTCTAAGAAGTTTCCTTTTCTTGACATCATCTTTGGAACGCACAACATCTCGGCTTTCAAAGACTTTATTGAAAAGAGAAAATCCACCCGCAAAAGAGTGGTTGAGATTGCCGAGACCGAGAACATAAAAAGCCGTGACACCATGCCAAAAAAGAGGACGAGTGGCATCAATGCGTGGGTGAACATCATGTATGGCTGCAACAATTTTTGCACCTATTGTATTGTTCCTTATGTTCGCGGGCGCGAGGTCTCAAGACCCGAAGAAGAGATAATTTGCGAGGTCAAGCACCTAATAAGCGAGGGCTACAAGCAGATAACTTTGCTAGGGCAGAACGTCAACTCCTATGGAAACGACATGGAAAATAGCGACATCACCTTCGCGAACCTTTTGAAAAAACTTGACGCGCTTGACGGCGATTTTTGGCTAACCTTCATGACCAGCCACCCAAAAGACATCTCAAAAGACGTCATCGACATCATGGCATCATCAAAGCACATTTTCCACTACCTTCATTTGCCAATGCAGTCGGGGAGCGACAGAGTCCTAAAACTCATGAACAGAAAGTACACGAGCGCCGACTACCTCAAAAAAATCGAGTACGCAAAGAGCAAAATCAATGATATTGAGTTTTCAAGCGACATCATAGTGGGCTTTCCAACCGAGACTGTAGAGGACTTTCAAGACACCATGCGCGTG
>CANQEP010000026.1 GCA_947595235.1 uncultured Clostridia bacterium | reverse complement strand
CGGCTTTGCACCTAATCTTGAATCGTTAATCTCCATCGCGGAGCGATCAGAAATAACGGGTGGTGTCGCCCGCCCGTCTCGAGTCAACTAGTCAACGGAAAACTTGAGAAAAAAAGTAATAAAAAAGAAAAAGTATTCCCAAAAAACATTTCATTGGCGAGCCCAAAGGCTCGCCCGATTTTTTATTTGAATTTTTACTAAGTTCTTCCCAAATTTCATATATAAAATTCCTCGTGTCCATATCAAGTGCCCCACTGATGATGGGGAGATTGGGAATTGATACTTATTCGAAGTGTCGCACGTTGGCGGGTCTACTCCATAGTAGTTTTAATATCTAAGTCAACATTAAAAAGTGGATAATTTATCACCCCTTTTGGTACTAGCGTACCACCTAATTCCCCCATGGGAGGGGCACTCTTTTGGTTGCGACTCGCTTACGAGTCGCTCCAACATCCACCGCATATAAACGAACTTATGTTGAACTGGCTATGTTTAAGTGAAAAATAAATGAAGCCCAAACCTTTAGGTCTGGGCTTTGTGTTAACTAATGAAAAAGTTGCGGTGGCCTATAAGACAATTTTTTACTCCCTCAAAAACTCGTTGGCTTGCTTTTCTTCAAAGTTTATCACGCCGCCCTTATAGTTTTTTGACATACTGGTGATGCGGTTAAACTCGCTTTCGCTGACGATAATTTTCCCGCGGTTTAAGATTGCAAATTCTTTGGTTTCGGTCTGTATTGCGTCAAAGCCCAGAAGAAGAGCGATTGTTGATGGTGAGTTTGCGATTGAATAATATAGTTCTACATTTTTGTTGTTAAGAAGATATCTCAAAAAGAACTTTAATCGTTTATAGTTGATTGATATTTCATCGTCATTTGCTATTTTGTTTTCTTGACTGACGAACAATTCGCTTTGCTCAGTCAACTCTTGCGGCGATAATGATTTTTTTTCAGCGAAGTCATGAAGTTCACTTTGTATGTCTAGCAAACTTCTTGCAAAAACACTCTTTGTTCCGTCTTGCATTTTTAGTGAAACAACATCTTGAGTGGCGTCGGGTTTGTTGGCTGTTCTTTTGTCGCCATACCAATGTGCAGAGTTCTTGTCATTTGTTACGAATATGCCCCAGAAATAAATTCCGTCGCCCTTGTGATAATCGTAGTCGGCGAGCAGGGATGCATTAAAGTTGATGTCTCTTACCCCGCGATAAAACATTGGAGAATTTGTATTTTTGAATTGGTTGTCGGGCAGAATTGTTGGAAGTTCGTTCATTTTTAGCAGGTCAACAATATAAGCAAAAAGACGGTATTCAATTCTGCCTTGGGTATAATATGTGAAGCCACAAACTCTATTACGATACTCTTCATGGTCGCTCTCATCGATTGAGTTATACCAGTCGGTCATCAATTTTAAGTGTTCTTTGTCAAGTATCATTTTTCACCTCCAAAATCGTATTTTTGCATCAAATTTCAGCAATTTTCTTTAGATTTTGCGTTTTTTACTCTCTCAAAAACTCGTTGTCTTGTTTTTCTTCGAAGTTTATGACGCCACCTTTATAGTTTTTTGACATACTGGTGATGCGGTTGAACTCGCTCTCGCTGACTATAATTTTTCCGCGGTTAAGAACAACAAAGTTACCCGCAACGAATGCGTCATAGCCAAGAAAGAGGGCGATGTTCGAGTCGAAGTTGTCAAAGTTGCCCAATATAAATTTTTCAAAGCCCATGTCATTTTTGTGCGCTCTGCAAAAATCCACGAGAGTCTTGTAGTTTTTTATGGCGGTGTCGTTGATTCCCGCTCTTATGCCTTGATCGTCAATGGCGTAGCCGCTTTGAGTTTCAAAGTCGCCAAGAAGGGCACATTCAATTTGGTGCATCTTGTTGAAATGAATAACTTTTGTGCTGGGGCAGAGTTTGAACTTCAAAACGAAGTCTTTGATTTCGTTTGCGTATTCGTTCGCGTGCCAATAACTATCTGAGGCATAGAGCCCCGAACCTTGAACGCCACACCCCTTGTGGTAGTCGAAGTCAACGAGCAAGTTGGCGTGGTTGTTGATGTCGGGCGTCCCGCGATAAAGCGTTCTTGTTGGCACACGAGAAAATTGTATGTCACTAACAACGTTTGGAAGAGCATTAAACCCCAAAGCGTCCACAAGATAAGAAAAGAAACGATACCTTATCATGTTGGTGTGTCGCAGTGAATAACTTAGCCTTTTGCGATACTCCTCTATGGGTTGAACGCTTTCTATGTCTTTGTAGTATGCGTAAATTTGTTCAAGTTTTTCTTGTGTCAAAAGCATATTTTTCTCCCAAAGCATTATACCATTTTGCGTCTTAATAGTCAATGGCGATGGTGAAGTTTGCAAATTGCTTGCGATTTGGCGAAGTGTGGGGTATAATATGCCCATAAACGAGGGGATAAATATGATTGATATTGAGTCAAACAAAGAAGAATTTTTGTCCATCGCGCGCGAGAACATTCACCGCGACGGCATTGAACAACTACTTGCTTATCTTGAAACGACCGACTTTTTTACCGCACCTTGCTCAACAAGGTTTCATCTTTCTGTGCCGGGAGGACTTTGCCAGCACTCGCTAAACGTCTATAACCGCCTTGTGAGGCTCTGTTTGGACGAGTACGGCGACGAGATGAACGACGAGAGCGTTGCAATCTGCGGACTTTTTCACGATGTCTGCAAAACAAGGTACTACAAAACCATTATGCGCAACGTCAAAGAGAATGGCACTTGGGTGGAAAAGCCTTCATACACAGTTGAGGACTCGCTCCCATATGGTCACGGCGAGAAGAGTGTGTATATAATAAATGGCTACATGAGGCTTAACCGCGAAGAGGCGATGGCAATCAACTGGCACATGGGGACATTCGATGACCGCGCGAAAGGGGGCTCATACGCCTTCGAAGCGGCATACAAAAAGTTTCCGTTTGCCGTTTTGATGCACGCTGCCGACCTTATGGCAACCTATATTGACGAAAATGAAGAAGGGGAAGAAAATGAGTAAAGAACTTGCGAATCTTTTGTATCCAAACAACAAGTATACAGTGGAAGAAATAGAAAAAAAGTATCCGCCAAGAAAACTAAAAGAGGGGCAATATGTGACAAGGTTCGCGCCAAGTCCAACGGGATTTTTGCATCTTGGTCACTTTTTTCAGAGCGTGATTGACAAGTTCATCGCCCTAAGAAGCGGCGGAATTTTCTATTTTAGAGTTGAGGACACCGACAAAAAGCGTGAGGTTGAGGGCGCCGACAAATACTCCTACAACAAAATCTGCGAGTATGGTTTTGTGCCCGACGAGGGCTGGACTCCAAGTGGCGACAAGGGAGCATATGGTCCATACCGCCAGAGCGAGAGGCAAGAAATTTATAAGGCGTATGCAAAGATGCTTGTTGAAAAGGGAAGGGCATTCCCTTGCTTTTGCGATGCCCCCGAGGGCAAAGAAGAGGTTGTTGAAAATCGTGAGCAACAACTTGAAGAGACCTCCACACTTATGGAGCACGACCCCTGCCGCGACCTTTCGATTGAAGAGGTCAAGGCAAATTTGAAGGCGGGCAAGCCTTGGGCACTAAGGCTCAAGAGCATGAACAAAGAGGGCGACAAGACCACCATCCACGACCTTGTTCGCGGCGAGCGTGTTATTCAAGCCAACATGAAAGATGCCGTTTTGATAAAGTCGGACGGCATTCCTCCATATCCGTTTGCGCACCCGATTGACGACCACCTCATGCACACAAGCATTGTTGTTCGCGGCGAAGAGTGGTTTTCATCTGTCGCGCTACACAACGAAATTCATGAGGCACTCGGCTTTGAGCCAATGAAATATATCCACACGGCAGTCATATGCAAGCCCGACGAGGTGACGGGTAACAAGCGCAAGTTCTCAAAGCGCAAAGACCCCGAGTTCAATATTGACTACTTCTATAAACAAGGCTACCCAAGGCGCGCAACTGTTGAGTATGTTTTGAACCTTGCAAACTCCAACTTTGAAATGTGGAGGGTCAACAATCCAAAGGCAGACATCTTTGAGTATCCATTCACGATCGATAACATGGGAAGTTCAAGCCCAATGTTCGACCTTGTTAAACTTGGTGACGTTTGCAAAAATGTTGTTTCAAGAATGAGCGCAAAAGATGTTTTCTCAGAGACCAAGGAGTGGGCAGAAGTTTATGACCCAGAATTCGCAAAATTGCTAGAAAAAAATGAAAATTTGGCTATAAATGCGCTAAATATTGACCGCGAAAACGAAAGACCAAGAAAAGACATCATGACCTATGCCGACGTTAAGCCTCTTTATGAATATTTCTTTAATGAGATATTTGACAAATCTAAATTGTTAAATTTTGATGAAAAAGACGCAAAAAATACAATTAAAGATTTCATTTTGAATTATTTGAGTGTGGACGCGTCAAAATTGTCAAAAGATGAATGGTTCAATGCCGTGAAAGAAGTTGCAACAAAGTCGGGATTTTGCACCGACAACAAACTTTATAAGCAAAGCCCAGAAAAATATGCGGGCAACACGGCAGATGCTTGCGGTATTTTGCGCGTTGCGTTGACCGGAAGGAGCCAGACACCCGACCTTTACTCAATAATTAGAGTTCTTGGAGAAGAGGAAGTTAAGTCAAGGCTAAAATTTGTTTTTGAAAATGTTTAAGAAAAGGTCTCAACACGAGACCTTTTCTTTGAGGAAATTGTGAATAAGAGTTTTGTGCTTAAAGATATTTTCTTATGTCCATCATTTGTCTGTCCATGAGGCGAATGAGTTTTTTTGCAAGTTCTTTTGCGTTGTTGCTTGCCTTTGTGTACTCGTTGAGGTATTTGTTGAGCGACTTTGTTCCCATGTTGCAACCGTCGGTCATGAGGTCGGCGATTGTGGCGTCGGTGTGGTTGAATGCAATCTTTATTGAGGTTGACATCTTGCTCATTCCCTTTGCGATTGGATTGACGTCTTTGCCCGCTTTGTTATAGGCATTTAAAAGGTCAACAATCTCATTTTGCAAAAAATTGTAGTCCTTTTTGTAGCTAATGAGTTTACTTTTAAATTCAATGTCTTCAACCTTGTCTATAACCTCGTCGATTGCCTCAATGCCCATTCTTATGCCCGCGTCGCACTCTTTCAAAAGACTTATTGTATCTTTTTCCATATTTCACCTCAAAACTAGTATTTGCAATTTATATTTGTTTATGCAAAAAACTCCATATTCATTTATTTTGAGTATTGAAATTGCCTTTGGCAAGTGCTATAATAATTGCGCTATGATTATAAGAGAGTTGATTTTGAAAAATCTTGAAGAAGAGTGCGGGGTGTCAAACCTTGAAGAACTTTTGTCCCTCAAAGATTTGTCCAACGTGTTGACCAACAACGAACTTATAATGCTGTATGTTAACACATATAACCTTGTTGCAATCAACAGTTTCATGCTGGGGAGGTCGCCCTTTGTTCAAGAGCATGGCGACGAGATAAAAAACTTTGTTTTCAATCCCGACAAAATGCCAACCGAGAAAAGAGAAAAACAACTTTTCAGCAAAGTGCAATCGCAAGTGAAGACCTTTGTTGAAAGGGGAAGGATACCCGTAAGAAACCTTGAATATGCGCCCATAACCCCGTCTTATATAAGGCAACTCATAAGGATTGACGAGGTGTTCCGCCTTTCCAAGTATTGGAACAAGAGACCGCGCGTTTTATATAAGGGCGACGTTGTGCCAAAAGACTTGAAACTTGACAAACTCAACTCGTTCTCAACTTCAAAATTTGTTGCGGGCAAGGTGTATTTTTCAAAGGGAGCACTTCTCATTGCATCTCTTCCAGCGGGCTTTCCCGCTATTGATATTTTGAAGATTGATTCTTGCGATATGTTCAAAAACGAAAAAGAGGTCTTGCTCCCTCCGTGCGACTTCGAGAGCGCGTCGGTGAGAATGGACGCGTGCGAAAGAAACTACGAAATGGAAGTTAAGTTAAGACCGCTCAGCCTTGCCTCTGTTATGCTTGAAAAGATGAAAAATCCCCCTAGCGACTACCCACGTGAGTTCTTGACCGACCCCGCCTATGGTTATGACAAGGCGCTGAGCATTCTTAGTGAGTATGTCAAAAATTATGTTGACCAAAAGCGCATACGCATTAACGACCAGTTCGTCAAGGAACTTGATGGGCCAACGGTCTTGTTTTTGGGTGATGAAGAAAAGGGAAGTGAATGAGTCACTTTCCTTCATTTTTCATGTTTTTGTGCCATTTTTCACCAATTTTTGGTCAATTTTGCGTTTTTTGAGGGCTTTTTCGGTCTTAAAATCGTTATTGGCGAAAAAAATACTTTTTGTTGACTTGTTGGAGTTGTGTGGTATAATATTTTTGTTGGAGAGAAAAAATGTTTGTTAAAAATCAAACACTTTCAGAACTTAAAAAAGAATTCCGTGAAGACGACATAACAAGGCTTTTTACCGAGCACAATATGTCAAAGTTGCTTGAAGACAACAGACTCTTAGGTTCGTATGTTCATGTGTCAATGCCTGTAATCAATGCGTTTTTGCTGGGTGGCGACCCCGAACCTCGCGAGGGGAGAGTGCTCTTTTATCCCGACACGAACGAGGTTCTTGTCTTGACGCCCGAAAGGGACCCGCGACTTGGAGACCTTATGACCGAGCAAATGAAAATAAATGTTCGCGAAAACTTTTTTAACACTTTGAAAAACAACTATATCCCAATGGCGGGCATAATTTATACCCCAATAACGCCATTTTATATGCAAAATTTCATTCAACTTGACGAGTTTTTGCGTCTTTCTAAGTACTGGAACAACATCCCAATAAGAGTTTTTAGGGGAACGGTTGCTCTAAAAGATGCCAGCATGGGGGGACTCAACTCTTTCTCAAGACTCATGGCGGTTGCTGGGGAAAATATCTTTGCGCGGGGCTCAATTTTTGTGTCCACACTAGGTGAAAAGTTTCCATACTTGAAGGTCAACGAAACAAACATTCCGTTAGTGGACCATGAAGAAGAGGTGTTGCTCCCTCCGTGTGACTTTGAGGTGGAAAAACAGCAACTTCCAATCAAGCACAACAAGGTTTTTGATGTTCGCTTAAGACCAAGAAGTCTTGCAAAGGTCATGCTTGAAAGAATGAAAAATCCGCCAGCAGACTATCCGCGAAAGTTTTTGACCGACCCCATGTATGACTACGACAAGGCACTGAAGATGCTTGAAGAGTATGTAAAAAATGATGTTGAAAACCACATCATTCGCGTCAACGACACCATAATAGAGGAGTTGCCCGACCCCGAAGTGCGCTTTTTGTATGAGGACGAGGCGCCCACAAAGTAGATTTTCAACAAATTTGCAAAAGCGCGCTAAATATATTGTGTTATTTTTCTAACCTATGATATTATAAAAAAGGGAAACGCAAATGAAAAAATATGATTTGATAATTGTTGGCATGGGACCAAGCGGAGTGTTTTGTGCGTATGAGTTAATTCAAAAAAACAAGCACAAAAACATACTTTTGATTGAGCAAGGCAAAAGCATAGAAAAACGCAATTGTCCAATAGAAAAGGTGGGAAAATGCCTCAAATGTAAGCCTTTTTGCAACATAACTTGCGGTTTTTCGGGTGCGGGCGCGTTCTCCGACGGCAAAGTTAACTCCTATCACATGGCAACGGGCGTTAAAGACAATTTGTATATGGGGGGTAACGACGGGCCATCGTTCAGAGCGGCACTTTCTACCGACGAGATAAAGGCACTTTTTGCCTACACCGACGATATCTATGTCAAGTTTGGTGGCAACAAGGAGTTGACTGGCCTTGAGTACGCCGACGAGATAAAGAAGATGCAAGACAAGGCAAAGAAGGAGAACCTTGACCTTATCTATTTCCCAATCCGTCACCTTGGAACAGAGAAGGCGCACCTTCTTTATGCAAAGTTGCAAAAGTATCTTGAAGAAAACCACGTTAACATGATATTCGACACCATTGTCAGCGACCTCATTATTGAAAATGGCGAGGTGGTTGGCGTTAAGACGCTTTCGTCATTTGATGGCAAAAACGAAAAGACCTATTATTCTAGCAATGTCTGTCTTGCCGTTGGGCGAAAGGGCGCGGACTGGCTGGCAAAGATGTGCAAGAAATATAATATAGAAAACAACTCGGGCGCGGTTGACATTGGCGTTCGCTATGAACTCTCTGACGAGGTCATGAAAGAGGTCAACAAATACTTCTATGAAGCCAAGTTTGTTGGCTACCCTTCGCCATACTGCGATAAGGTGCGCGCCTTCTGTCAAAATCCAAGTGGATTTGTTGCAACCGAGGTCTATGACAACGCGCTGACCCTTGTTAACGGCCACAGTTATTTTGACAAGAAAAGCACCAACACCAATCTTGCGATTTTGGTGTCGCACAAGTTCAATCACCCGTTCGACAAGCCAATTCAGTATGGCATCAACGTTGCCGACAACCTCAATCAACTTGGCGCGGGCAACATCATTGTTCAACGCCTTGGCGACATCTATCGCGGAAAGCGTACTTGGAGTTATGAACTTGAAAACAACAAGGTTGTTCCAACTCTTAAGAGCGCAGTCGCGGGCGACATCACCTTTGCACTTGGCTACAGAACAATGACCGATATTTTGCAATTCATTCGTAGCGTAGACAAGGTGGTCGAGGGTTTTGCAAACCCCGAAAATTTGCTCTATGCTCCCGAGATAAAGTTCTATAGCAACGAGATTGTTCTTGACAAAACCTTCCAAACCAGCATAAAGAACCTTTATGCCATTGGCGACGGCGCGGGGCAAACAACGGGACTTATCATGTCTAGTGCGGCGGGCGTTCAACTTGCAAGATTTTTGTCTGAGAAGTTTTAGGTTATATCCACTTCTCTCTCTGTTGGGGGAAGTGGTTTTATTTTGACGATAAATTCAACCGCTGGTTGCCAAAGTAGAGTAAAAATATTATTATAATCAACTTTTACTATTGAAAAGTGGCGTAAAGTGTTGTACAATAATGGCATAACAAGGAGGGAGGAAAAAATGTTATACACAGAAAATTTAGCAAAAAACATCAAAAAATTGAGGGAGCAGTACGGACTTACGCAAGACCAGTTTGCCGAGAAACTTAACGTTTCTAGCCAAGCAATTAGCAAGTGGGAGACGGGCGAGAATTCGCCAACACTCAGTTGCCTTGTGGAGATGACAAGATTGTTCTATATTTCACTAGACAATTTGGTTTGTGGCACGGGTGAAAGCGACGCGACGGGAATTTTGGGGGTCATTAACCACAATCTCAACCGCATTTTCTACGAAAAACACAATAACGGCGAGGTTTCGGGGCTTGTGGGCGACGTTGTTTCGCTGGCAATTCCACTTTCGCAAGAGAAGGACTACATGTGGGTTTTTGCCGCTCGCAACCTTCTTAAGGCAATCATCTATGCCATGCTTGAAGACAAGAAGTTAAGCGCCGAGGACTTCAACGTTGCAACAATAAAGAAAATCCTCATGCTTTCAAACTTCGACGACGATGAGCGCAGACAAAAGATAACTTCATACCTGGCCGACAAGTCTGACAGATGCAAGGAGTTCGCGAGTGCCTATCTTGGCGCCGCGAAGACCACCGCATCTTCGATATTTGTCACCCTCACAACATACCTCAACATTTTGGACAAGTAAAAACATTTTGAGAGAGAGCAATCTCTCTCTTTTTTTGTCTGTTTTATGAAAAAAGTTTGTTGCTCGTCCGAAAAGTTGGTATAATGATTGCATGGAAAGGTTAGATGTCTTTTTGCAAAAGCGGGGGCTCACGAAATCGAGGTCCGAGGGCAAGGCACTCATTGAAGAGGGTCAAGTTCTGGTGAACGGAAAGCCTTGCAAGTGCAGTGACATGGTAGACGAGAGTTTTGAAGTGCAAATTCTTCACAGATGCCCATATGTTTCTAGGGCGGGGCTTAAACTTGAGGGCGCGAAAAAGAGTTTCAACTTGGACCTTCGTGGCAAGGTCATTTTGGACATTGGCGCGTCGACTGGGGGCTTCACGCACTTTTGCATTTTAAATGGCGCAAAAAAGGTCTATGCCGTTGACGTTGGCGAGAACCAACTTGACAAAAGTTTGCTAGAATATAACGTTGTGAATATGCAAAAAACCGACATTCGCACTCTCAAAAAAGACCTTGTTCCCGATGTGGACATGGCGGTTTGCGATGTCTCGTTCATCTCTCTCACAAAAATCTCGAGTTATGTCTATAACCTAATTGACGCGGGCAAAGAGTTTGTGTGCCTTATCAAGCCACAATTTGAAGTGGGAAAGGAGTACGCAAAAAAGCACAAAGGCATTGTAAAAGACCCGAAAGTTCATGAAAAAGTTATAAGCGACGTCATTCACAATATGCAAGAAGTGGGCTTCACCTTCATTGGCTGCGAAAAGAGCGCCATTCTTGGGGGCGACGGCAACCAAGAGTTTGTTGCGTATTTTAAGAAGTAGAGAGTTTAAGGAGGAATACGAGTGGCAAATATTAAAGTTTTTGAGAATAAACAAATTCGGTCACAATGGAACGAAATGGAAGAAGATTGGTATTTTTCTGTTGTTGATGTGTGTGCAGTTTTTAGTGATAGCAAAACGCCAAGAAACTATTGGAGCGACTTAAAAAGGAAATTAAAAAAAGAAGGAAGTGAGTTGCACGAAAAACTCGTGCAACTGAGAATGCCTTCAACAGAAAAATCATTTCCTCTAAAAATGCCAGCAACAAACAACTTCTTGAAGTGAAAAACAAAATTGATGATGAATAGAACAAAAATTAGACTATGAAACAGACTAAGTTTAAGAAATAGACTAAGGTAGAGCGAGTCAACATTTTGCTCGTGGCGTTCGCTACACTCGGCTGAGCGGATAACAACGCTTTGCGTTGTCTCCGCATTCCCGCCTAATCAGCTCCACGCACAAAAGAGGGCTTTGTTTTCACGTAAATAGAGCGGGAATACTCGCATTCAGTTGCAGAAAATGAAACTAGCAGACTGAGTTCTAGAAATAGACTAAAAAAAGACGAGCAGAGGTTTTGCTCGTCTACCCGCCATCGGCTCCACGAAAAAAAGAGGGGCGGCGGGAATACTCGCAATCAGTTGTAGTTTATAAAATTTATAGACTAAGTTTAAGAAATAAACTAAGGTAGAGCGAGTTGCCGTTATGCTCGTGGCGTTCGCTACGCTCGGCTGAGCGGATAACAACGCTTTGCGTTGTCTCCGCATTCCCGCACAGCGTAATAAAAAAGGAGGTTACAGATTGCAACCTCCTTTTTTATGGAGCTGATGGCGGGAATCGGACCCGCGACCGCCGCCTTACCAAGGCGGTGCTCTACCTCTGAGCCACATCAGCATGGGTATTATATGGGCGCTCTCTTGAGCGCGTTACTATAATACCACGAGAAAAAAGAAAAAACAAGAGATTTTTCAAGTTTTATTCAAGTTCGGGGAAATCTTCTTTGCTCGCCACCAACACTTTGCAAGTTTTTGGCATTTTTTCGCGCGAGTTAGTAACTTCAAGCGGACGCACGTTGATTTTCAAAATCTCTTTCAGTTTGCGTTCGTCGTTGCTGTTGCCATGAAACATATACAAAAGGCTGACCAGCCCTCCCGTCTTCAAAACGCCACTCATAGACTTTAAAAAGCCGACATTTTTTTCGCGACTATTAAAGTTATAGTCGGCGCTGTCGTAGGAGTTGTTAAGGCAGTAGTGAAGGATGTTCGAAAGCACAACCACGTCTTTTGGCGCGAACATATCGCCAAGTTTATTCACTGGACAACGACGGCTAATTATTGGCGATTTGAGGTTCTTTAGGCGGGTTTGCATTTCTTTATAGGTCTCGTTGCTTGCCATATATGGGTTGTTCCTAACAACATATTCGCTACAAAAAGACGCCTCAGAAACGCACTCCCTAATTGCCCCGCGAGTTGAAACAATAACATCAAAGACCGCCCTTGTTTGCGGTTTAAGAAAGGGCGCAACTTTGTTGTAGAGGTCTTTTCTGAAGAGTGGCGCGCTATAAAATTCTATGAACTCCTTTCTTGAAAGGTGCAAAATTGCGTTCTTTTTGAGGTCAAAGGCCAAGAACGTGAGGTGGTTTATGTCAAAGGTCTCAACCGACTTCGCCCCGAAGAACGCCAGGTTGAGCGCGTGGTCTCCACTGCCCGTGACCGTCAAGGCGTCTTTGCCCGCGATGTTAAGGTCGGCAAAATAGCCAAGGTTCTCGTTGGTTACAGCATAAAACGGATAAAAATTTGTGTCGGTGTTTGACTTCACACTCAAAAAGTTGCCAGTGTTATAGAATATCAAGTTGTTGATTTTTGAGACCGCGCTCTTAACATCAAGGCGGGGTGCTTGTTTTTCATTTTCCATAGGGTCATATTATATCTCATGCGCGAGTTAAAGTCAATGATGAATTTTCAAAGAAATTTTTTTATTTTGCGATACTTTTTCGCCCCTTGTTTGTTAATATATATGCAAGAGGAAAATATCATGACAAAAGATACTTTAAGTGACCTTTCAAACGAGAAGGCTCTTGAGAGCGTGCTTGACGAGTATGGCGACCGCCTTGTTGCCTACATAAACGCGTTCACAAAAGATGTCCACGCCGCCGAGGACCTTATGATGGACGTTTTTGTTGCGCTCATAAAAAGCAATCTTAGGTTTGAGAGCGAAAATCAGTTCAGAGCGTATGTCTATAAGTGCGCAAAGTCTCGGGCGCTCAACCATTTGAAGCACCAAAGGCGCATTGTTCCGCTTTCTGACGAGGTGCTCAATGACAACTACTATATTGAAGAAAAGTTCTTTTCATCGCTAAAAAAGAAGAAACTTTATGACGCCATGGACAAACTGCCGATAAAGTACAAGCAAGTTTTGTATCTTTCGTACATCGAGGGCATGAAGCCATGCGAGGTTGCCGAAATTCTTGAATTGTCTCTTGATGCAACAAAGAGCCTGAAACAACGGGCAAAGAAAAAACTTAACGGCGTTTTGAGAAAAGAGAATTTTGTTTTGGAGGAGGGCGAAAATGAAGACTAATAACGAAAGAGCAAAGATAATTCTTGATCGCGTCTATGAAGAAAAACAAGTGCCTGTGCTTGAAATGAAAAACACGCCCGTCAAGAAAAAACTTGGGTGGAAAATGATAACCGCAATATGCGTTGCCGCGGTGGTATTTGTGGGGGCGATAAGCGGACTTATTGTCGGGCTTGCGATTTTTAACAGATTTGACCTTGACAAGATGTTCATTGCGAACTTTTCTAGTTATTCGGCGATTGGGGTTGGGGCGAAGAACGAAACCTCAGCAAAAAATGTTGCATTCGCTCTTGACAACGACAACTCCATAAAAAATGCCCGACTTGTTGGCGTGAATGAAGATAACGAGGTTGAAGAACTTGAATACTCAAAAGAAAAAGACGGGGGCAAGTCTCATAAGATTGTGCCCAAAGTGGCGGGCTTTCACGCTTTTGAAGACTACTCAATTGTGATGTTCTCCACAAGCAATGAACAAATCGACGACATTGACGAGGATAAATTTTTTCTTAATCCCAAAGGCGGAGATATTTATCTTAGTAAGTATAAAACTTACATTATCGATAACAGAACGGGCAAGTTCTATTCGCTAGAAGACGTGGGCAAAAAAAGTGAAAGCGGCATATTCTACTATTCTTATGATTTAAATGGTGGCCACTACGAATCTTCACAAGGCGGTAGGCGAAACTATGATGACTATGAGAGTGATGAAGCAATATATTTTTGCACGATTGGATATAATAACAACGAGGGAGCACTTATTGATGTTATATATAGGGCTGCGGTTGAGGACGATGAACTCGTTGTTAGAGAGGTTTTTAGTTATGAGAAAACAGAGTTGAAGGCCAGAAGATTCTTTGTTGACAGATACGACAATATCTTTTTGGAATATGGTGACAACAATTATATTTTGAAAGGCAAAAGAGCAGATGCGTGCGACAAGTTTTATAGGTCGGTTAACGGCATTGCTTATCACTACGAAAATGATGATGAATATGGTATTTCGCCAACTGAATTTGTGGCAGACAAAATGGTGGACAAGGACGGAAATATTGTTGACACTGACTTCGCATCTGGAAAAGTGTTCATAAGTAGCGAGTTTATTGTCAAGTCCACCGAAAACGCCGACTTTTATTATGCAATAAATGACCGAATGAATGGAGTGCCAACATATAGTTACGACAAAATTAAAAAAATCACTTGGTTAGACGACGAGCATATTAACTTTAAATACGAGGAAATTCCTCTTGAACTTGGCGAAAACACAAACCCTCAATTTGTTGCGACAGACGACTATCTGTACTTTAGACTGAGCGACCAAATACTAAAAACCGAGATAACAACGGGCAATACGATAACTCTAGCGAGCGACTACATCTTCACCAACATTGAGGCGGACAACCTTGGCAATGTCAAGTTTAACGGCATAAGAAAAGAAGACAGCAGCAAGGTGTTTGGGCTTATTGACAACCTTGGCAATGTAAGTGTCAACATAACTCCAACCGAGTATGAGGTCTATTACATCAAGCCACTTGAAAGATAAAGACGAAAACGGGGCATTGTGCCTCGTTTTGCTTTGAGTTTTTTGCGGGGTGTGGTATAGTTAAAGTGAGGTGATTTTATGATTAAACCAGAACACATCAAACCGGGTGACAAGGTTGCAGTTGTTAGCCTTTCAAATGGCTCACTTGG
>CANQEP010000025.1 GCA_947595235.1 uncultured Clostridia bacterium | reverse complement strand
CCATATGATTGTCAACTCTTTTAAAGGGTTTTCGTAAAAAAATCAAATAAATTTTTTTAAAACAAATAGACGTTACAATTACATGTCCACCTGCGGTGGAATAACATATCGCCTACGGCGAATTACATGTCGTTTTTTGCAAAAACGAATTACATATCAAACTGCGTTTGAATTGTTGACACGAGAAATTTGTATGTTGGTTTAGGAAGAACATATAAAATAAAGTATCAACTCCCAGTTCCCCACTGTCGATGGGGAAAGGTGGTGCGGTACGCACCAAAAGGGGTGATTATTTCATCCACCTTATAATGTCAATTTAGAGATTGACACAATAATTGAAAAAACCACCAAAGTGTGACACTTAAAATAAAACATCAACTCCCAGTTCCCCATCATCAGTGGGGAACTCTTTTGGTTGCGAGCCACTTGTGGCTCGCTCCTCCCTCACCTCGCTCCCCAACGTGAGTAAGGCGAAGTTTGCCCCTATAACAAGGCACAGAAAAATTTTCAGGCAGGAGTTTATATGAAATAAATGACTGTCTGAAAATTTTTCTGTAACGCAGTTAGAGGGGTAAAATTCGCCTTACTCAACTGTGACGGATTTCGCCAAATTCCTCGGCCTATCGGGGTTGTTCCCGAGGGCGAGGCTCACGCGGTAGGCAAGAAGTTGAAAAGGGATTATGGCAAGGACGCTGGTGAGCCATGGCGAGGAGCAATCGGGCAGTTTGATAAAGAAGTCGTGGTGAACGCCCTCATACTTTCTTGGCGAAACAAGAACAATCTTTGCTCCGCGCGAGCGCACTTCTTCAAGGTTGGCGATTGTTTTTTCGTCGTGAGGGTCGCCCGTCAAGAACACGACAACGGGCGTGCCACTTTCTATAAGGGCAATAGTGCCGTGTTTGAGTTCGCCCGCGGGGTAGCCCTCGGCACTCTTGTATGAAATTTCTTTGAGTTTGAGGGCTGCCTCAAGCGACGTTATGCTCCCAAGCCCACGGCCGATAAAGAACACGCGCGGCTGCCTTGAAACATAGTCCACCAACTTTTCATCAATTTTTAAAACCTCTTTTGACTTTTCGGCAAAGCCCGACAAAAGGCCATTCGTTTCACCCCCCAAGAACGAGGCAAGTAGCATCAAAGTTAAAATCTGGGCAACATACGCCTTTGTTGAGGCAACGGCAATCTCGGGCCCCGCAAAGACCGAAAGATACTCGTCTGCCATGCGAGAGAGCGTTGAGTGAGAGACGTTGGTTATTGCCAGCGTTTTTGCGTTTTTCTTTTTGAAGAGTTCCAAGCACCCAAGGGTGTCGGCGGTCTCGCCACTTTGACTGACGAATATGCCCAGCGACCGCTTTATTATTGGCGACGAATATTTGAGTTCGCTCGCGACATACGCGTGGCAAGGAATGCGCAACTTTTCTTCAAGCACCTTTGCCCCGAACATACACGCGTGGAACGCCGTTCCGCACCCCACCAAGAAGATGTTGTCCACGTTTGAGAAAAGATACCTTACCTTTTCAAGCGCCCTTCCCCCCTTGTACTCGGCTTCTAGCCTCTTTATGATTGCGGGAATTTCGCTGATTTCTTTTTCCATAAAGTGCGGGTGTCCGCAAAGCGAGATTTCTTCAAAAGTGCTGTCAAGTTCGGTCATGGTCACGCTCTGCCTCTCGCCTCTGCTGTTATATATCTCAATTCCGCTCTCGCTGGCAATGGCAATCTCGTCTTCGCCAAGAGAGTAATAATTTGACGCGACCTTAAAAAAGCAAACGATGTCGCTCGATGCCATTATTCCGTCTTTTGTTTTTGCAAGGTACAGCGGAGATTTTTTCCGCATGAAAAGTATCTTTTTTTCTTCTCTTGACAATATTGCAAACGCGTAACTTCCAACAAGTTTTTCCCTTGCGCGGAGCCCCTTTTCAAGAAGGTCGCCCTTTTCAAGGGCAAAGATGTTGACCGCAACTTCGCTGTCCGTTTCGCCCTTTAATTTTATACCTCTCTTTTCAAGTTCGTTCTTTAATGGAAGAAAGTTCTCTATAATTCCGTTATGCACAAGGGCAAGACTTCCGTCAAAAGAGATGTGCGGGTGCGCGTTCTTCTCGGTGGTGTCGCCGTGGGTTGCCCAGCGCGTGTGAGAGATGACCAGCGAACTGTCAAGGCCTTGGGCAAACTTTTTTATGTTGTCCACTCCCCCCTCTTTTTTGAAGAGTTTGAAGTCATCGCCAAAAAGCCCAACCATGCCTGCGCTGTCGTAGCCACGATATTCAAGTTTTTTGAGCATCTCAAAACACGTTATGCCCGCGTTTTTTCCAACAAAGCACGCTATTCCGCACATGGTGACCCCTCCGAATTTTCTAGCGTTGAGATTATGCTTTCAAGATAGGATGCAAGGCTCAAACTCTTTTTTTGGCTCTCGCTTTCAACCATTATGCGGATTTTTGGCTCTGTTCCCGAAGCGCGCACAAGCACTCTGCCCTCGCCCGCAAGTTCTTGCTGAACAGAAGAAATTGCGTTTGCCAGCGTTTCGCTCCCAAGAATGCGCAACTTTTCTTTTACAACAACATTCTTAATTACTTGAGGATAGATAAAGACCGAGGCAAATTCGCTAAGAGGTTTTTTGCTCTCTTTAAGAAGGCACAAAAGTTGAATGGCAGACAAGATGCCGTCGCCCGTGTGAAGAAACTTGCTAAGAATTATGTGGCCCGACTGCTCGCCCCCAAGCGACAGCCCTTGCGAGAACATGAGCGAGGCAACATACTTGTCGCCAACGTCGGCGCGCAAGAGTTTTATGTTCTCTTTTGCAAGTTCAGCCTCAATGCCCATGTTGGTCATGCTTGTTCCAACAACAAGGTTTTTGTTGAGTTCGCCCCTAGACTTTAACGCGCGCGCCAGCGCAACAATTATCTTGTCGCCGTCAACAATGTTTCCATTTTCGTCAACAGCAATGAGGCGGTCGGCGTCGCCGTCAAAACCAAGCCCAACGTCTGCCTTTTCGCTTTTCACCTTTTCGCAAAGTCTTTCGGGGTGAAGCGAGCCACAGCCGTGGTTGATTTTTGCGCCGTCACACCTGCAAGAAGTCTTTATGACCTCTGCCCCAAGACGCCTAAAAATCTTTGGCGCAAGAAAGTAACTTGCTCCATTTGAGCAATCAAGAACAATCTTCAACCCCTCAAGCGAGCAAGACGCGGTGCCAACAAGAAAGTCCATATACTTGTTTTTTAAAGTGTTGTCCACTTTTAGCGTCCCCACCTCTGCCGCTGGCACTTGCACGCACTTTATGAACCCCCTTTCAATCTTTTCTTCTTCTGCATCCTCTAATTTTTCTCCTTTGCGAGAGAATATCTTTATTCCGTTATACTCCATTGGATTGTGGCTTGCAGTTATGACAATGCCATAGTCAAAGCCCTCTGCTTTTGTGAGGTAACTTACCGCGGGGGTTGGGATAATGCCAGCGTCAACAACATTTGCTCCGCCCGCCATTAGTCCCGAGGCAATGGCGCAAGAAAGGTATGTTCCCGTTGTGCGAGTGTCTCGCCCCAAAAGAACTTTTGCCTTTTTTTGTGTTTGGCTTAGCGAGTTGCCACACTTGAAGGCAACGTCAAAGTTAAGGTCTTGCCCAACAATCCCCCTAAGTCCGTCTGTTCCAAAAAAAACCGACATCTTACTCTCCTAAATATTTTTTGGCGCGCTGAGGCTTTACAACCATTTTTGAGCGCCCAATAACAAAGTCTCCGCTTGAAACGTCCTTGTCAAGGGTGGTTCCCGCGCAGACGAACGCACTTTCACCAACTTTTATGGGAGCAATGAGGTTCACGCTTGAGCCAATGAACGAGTTTTTGCCAACGCTGGTGTGCTGTTTTATTTTGCCGTTATAGTTAACAAAAACAACGCCACAACCAATGTTGACATTTTCTCCAACATCTGCGTCGCCAACGTATGAGAGGTGGCCGACCTTTGTTTTCTCTCCAATGGTGCTGTTCTTTATTTCAACAAAGTTCCCCACCCTTGCGCCCGCTCTTATCTTGCTTTCTGGCCTAAGGTGAGCGAACGGACCAATAGTCGCCCCCTCACCAACAACCGAGTTCTCTATGACCGAAGCAAAAACAACCGCGCCTTTGCCAATGTTGGAATTCTCAACAGAGGAAAAACTCTTTATGATTGCCCCGCTCTCAATTATTGAACCCACAATGCTGGTGAAAGGGTGAATAACCGCCCCGTCTTTTATAACGCTCGCCTTGTCGATAAAAGTTGTTGCGCAGTCAATTACAATATATCCCATAAACGCTCCCAAAACTGAAAGTTATAGACCCAATGAGTCTATAACACAAAATATGACGCGATGCTCAAAAATGTGAAAAAAGTGGTCAAAATGCCCTAAATTTCTAAGAAAAATCGTGTTTTTGCTTGAAAAACAATGAAAATCGTTTTACAAAGCGCAAAAATTAAGTTAAAATATTTTTAATTAAAGGTCAAAGACCAAATTTTTAAGGAGGAATTTTCCATGAACAAGACAGAATTTTTAAGAGCCGTTGCAACCGAAGCCGGAACAACTTTGAAGGACGCTAACGCTTTCTATGATGCATTTGTAACAACTGTTTGCAAAGCAATGAAGAAAGGCGACAAAGTGTCTTTAATCGGATTTGGAACATTTGAGGCAAAGAAGAAAGCAGCAAGAACTGCAACCAACCCTAGCACAGGTGCAAAGGTTAAAGTTCCAGCATGCCTCGCTCCATCTCTTAAATTTGGAAAGAGCTTCAAAGAAGAAGTTAACAAAAAGGGTAAGTAATTATCAAAAAATTCCACCAAATGGTGGAATTTTTTTTATCACTTTTTTTAATTTTGCTCGTCAAATATGCCTTTTTTAATTTTGCTCGTCAAAAGGAATTTTCCTTTTGACCTTTTTGTTCTTTTTTGAAAATATAAGTGTTCCTCCAACGCCAACAATCATGACCGCAAGAAAGACGAAGAACGCAATGCCAAATCCCGTGAGAGACTTTTTGTACTCAGCCTTCACAATCGTGTTGCCAAGAACAATCTGCCCTTTTTTGCCCCACCTTGTGAACTTATACGAAAAGAACAACGATGACTTTTTTTCGGGAGCCTTAACATCTTGCTCAATTGACGAGCCAAATGACCTTGTGCGCTCCTCAATGGTGTTGCCATTTTCGTCAACATAGGTAACGGTGTAGTTGCGAAGTGGGTCGTCAAAGTTTGGCCTTAGGGTCATGCTCCTTGTGATGTTATCAAGAGACTTGTTCCAGCCATTGAAGATGTAGTCGTGCACTTGCGTTGACGCCTTCTCTACCGTTGGAACAAGGCTTTGGTCAAGAGTTTCGCCCTCTTTCAGCATTATTTCTTTTATGACATTGCCGTCGTCATCAAGGAATGTAAGAACGATATACATTCTGTCGATGAGGCTGTCGGTCCAAACGCTGTCTTGCTCAAAGTAGTTCGCGCTTGCGTAGATACTTCTGTTATAGAAGTCGAACGGCCCGCTGGTGTAGGCGCTTTTTGGGTTATAGACAATGCTACTGTTTATTGTTGCTTGCCCATAATTTCTGTAAATCGTGTCGCCATTAAGCGAGGTGTGAGTGTTGCTTGAAACGTTTATTGAAACGCTCTTTCCGCTGGCAAACGTGCTGTCTATTGTTCCAACAATAACTCCAAATGGAACAATTCCCCCACTCTTGCCAGAGAGCACATACTCAAACGCGGTCAAGAGTTTTGAGCCCTTTATGTCAATGTTAACATTGCTTGACGACGCGCCAAACCTTGAACCAATTTTTCCAACAAACCCGCCAAAGACCGAGTTATTGGTGTAGCCCATTGCCTTGCCCATCAAGATATTGTTCGTGACCAACAATTCGTCAATAGCAAGCCCACCAACAACGCCCCCGAACAGCGCCTCGCTCTCGTATGCGTTGTCAGTAAGCGACATATTAACAATTCTTGTTGTGCCCTTCAAAAGGAAGTTCTTCACCGAGAGTGTGGAGCCAGTCAGCGCGGGACTATTGACAGCATATCCAACCGCACCCCCAACAATCTTGCCCGAAAGAGTGCTGTCAACAAAGCAGTCGTCAATGCTGGTGCTGGCTTGAATTCTCACATCCGTGCCGCCGCCCAAAAGTCCAACAACGCCACCCGCAATCTGCGATGCCGTGATTTTTCCGCCAATGACCGAAACGTTAGAAATTGTTGCGCAGTCAAGAAGTTCGCCAACAACTGCCCCCGCAATGCTCCCTTGAACAAAGGCGTCTTCTATGCGCACATTCTTTATAACTGGTGTTGAATATTTGTCTTTTGCCGAAACAACTCCAAATAGCGCCGTTCCATATTGGTTCACGCGATACGACGTGCCTTGCAAGTTCAGTGCAGTGCTTGACGCCATTCCAACGCTTGTGAGATTAAAAATTGTGTGCCCCTTTCCGTCAAACGTTCCCGTGAATGGAACAATATAACTTTGAGATGGGTCGCTTTCGCCGTCCACAATTGTGTACACCGAGTAGCCAATTCCCATCCATATTCGCCCTTCAAGGTCGATGTTGCTTGTTAAAATATAGTTCTTGTCTGCATAGTCGTCGGCATCATATGTAACATAGTAGGCAAGAAGCGCGAGTTGTTCGGCGGTGTCTATCTCGTATGGATGCTCAGCCGAGCCGTCCCCTCCATTGAAACTATTTGACGCATATCTTGTCCATGTGTATGAGTTGACAAACACTGGCATTGTGAAGGTGTCATTGACCCTATAGACAGTGGTGTCAAAGGTGGACGCGCCCTCAAAGGCAATGAAGTTGTCTTCTTTGAAGAAGTTGATGTCGTCAAAGTTGAACGCACCGCTATAGAGTTGGTCAGCCGAATATACGGTGTCTTTTTCGATTATATTAACTGCCTTGTTCGAGTTGTTATAAAGTTTCTCGTTCTCTCCAATTTTCTTGACGATACATCTGTCAATAAGTATGTTGCCCTCTTGAACTGAGCACATCTCGTCAACCGAGCCGAACAAAATTCCAAATGTTCCCTCTTCGCCCGCGCCCGCAAAGTAGCAATTCAAAAACATATTCAAAACGGGAGCGGTGGTCTTTATGGTGTCGCTTGGAACATAGACATTTTTGAAGGCAATTTTGCCGATATATCCGCTCTTTGTTGCGCCCTCTAGTGTTGCAACAGAGATGTTGTTTATGAGCATAACGCCATTTGCAAGTCCAAAAAATCCGCCAGCGATGTTGCCACTGACCTTGCCCGCAAAATACGAGCCCGAAACCATGCCCGATTTGTGTGTTTCGTCGGCGTTGAACGAAGAAGTTGCAAAGTAACTTGCAAGTCCACCAACGGTGTCGCCAACAATGTTGCAGTCGGCGTAGCAATCGGTGATGATTTTGCCCCCCGTTGAGTTGTCCACAAGCCCAACAAGCCCGCCAACATTCTTGCCCGACAGCGACAGCCTTGAACTGCAGTTGTTGATTGTTCCCATAAGATTTCCAACAATGGCTCCCGCAAACTCGCCGTTTGCCTCGGTTGAGCCCTTGCCGATATTCACATTTACTATATATCCCTCTTTTCCAACAAAGCCAAAGAGTCCATTAAAATCTTGCTCGCCGTTTTTGAGGTTGAGGTCAGAAATGGTGTAGCCCGAGCCGTTGAACATTCCCTCAAACGGCTTTTCGCTTGTGCCAATTGGTGTCCAAGGAACTCCCTCGAGCGAGATGTTTGCAGACATTTGGTATGTCGCCTCTCGATAAAAGTCATATTCGTCATTAAGGTTGTTGATATAGTACATCGCACTTGCAAGGCTTTGCGCGTCCGAAATGATGTATGGCTTTGTTGGAGTTCCACTGCCATAAAGGGCGGTGAGGGTGTTGTTGCCCCAAATGTACTCCCCTTTGTAGCCCTCAATGCCAACCGATGCGAACGCGAACTTTATCTCGTTTATGGTGTTTGTTTGCCACGTTCCGCCGTCCAGTTCGGTGGCAGACTGAACCATGGCGTCGGCAAAGTCTTTGAATGTTGCCTTTTCTGTAAGTTTTGTAAGTGTCTTGTACCAAAGGCGCAGAATGTTATACTCATTGAAGAACTCGGGGTCTTGGCAATACATGAGGTAGGTCGCATACGTTGCTATGGTGCTGTTGTGATGCACGCCACCATTGTCGCATCCAGCCTCGTCGTGGTCGTGCTTTTCATGGCAGAGCGGGAACATATCGTCGCACGAGTCTGCACAATCATAAAGCCTTGGGTTTGACATATCCCTATACGCTTTGTTTTGGTACATCAAAACATCGGTGCGAAAAAGGTCCTCGCCCATTCTCCAGAATTTGGGGTCGTCCATGCTGTGCCCCTCAATGATTGAACCAAAGATGTCGGCATACGCCTCGCAGAGCGCCCCCGACTCGTTGAAGTACTCAAGGGCGGTGATGCTGTCGGTTATGCAGTGGGTGTACTCATGCCCAACAACGTCAAGCGCACGCACGAACTCGCGCGTTCCGTTAGCATAATCCCCGTCGCCAAAAACAAAGAAACCTTGCGAAGCGTTTTTGCTGTTAACAACATAGCCCGCGTTCTCTTCTTTGCTTCCGTAGTGCACAATGGCAATGAGTTTTATGGGTTGTCCCGCCATGTTTTTTAGTCCCACAATTGGAACTCCAAAACTGTCCGGGTCGGCAAAAAAGTCATAGCACTTTATGAGGTTCATAAAGCCCTCAACCGCAACCCTAGAGTCGCGATTGCTGTCAAGAAAGTTGCCGTTCTCGTTGTAGGTTTGGTAGTAATAGTAGGAGTAGTTGCTGGCGTTCTTGGCATCGGTCACCCAAATATTTCGACTGCTGTCGGCAAGAATATAAAAGTAGTCGCTACTTGACTTCGTGTACTTGTCAACCACCAGTTGCACGTCGCCCGACAAACCCTTTTGAGTTGTTTCAACTTGAGAAAGAATGTAGCCATCGTCATCGAAAGTATCTGTCAAAAAGCCACTGTCTTCGCTGACACTTCTCACCTCTTTAAGCGTTCTTGAACTTATGAACACCGTCCTTGTGCTGAGCGCTTGAGCGACAGAAAAAACATAAGTTAAGTATGTTGAATTTTCGTCGATATAGTAAACGCTCTCTTTATATGAAACAATTGAGAGTTCGCTCTCGTTTTCTAACATTTTTAAGGCGTCTTCAACTTTATAGTTAATTGTGTCGTCAAATTCAAGATTGAAAAAGTACTTTCCGCTGATTGACGAAACATATCCATTTTTGTTGGTTGAAACGTTGAGTTGCGCACCATAAACGCGGTAGCCGTTGTGAACTTGATTGAACCTATAAACCAGCCCGTCAACGTCGTTTATGGTCTTTTCGAACGCAAGATTTTCACGGCTTGAAGAAAACTTGAAGGTGTCTCTCATGTCGTCAAGCATATCAAGAACGTCACCGCTATTTTGAACTTTGACGTTGTTAAAGTCGCCGTGAACAAGGCTAACATTGTCGTAGCCCGAACTCACAATGAGTTTGCCCTCGTCAACACTTGCCTCGTGGAGCGCATCGGGTGTACCCGCCAAAACGCAAAGAGGCACAACAAATATGACCGCAAACAAGAATATCCACCATTTTATACTATATTTCTTCATTTTTCCGCCCTTTTCTTTATCTTTAATTATAACAAATCATAATAAGTTCGTCAAATACTAGTAGATATTATGCCCCACTCAAGCAAAATAAATTATTTTTTTTCAATTACTTGACACCGTCGTCCCCATAGTGATATATGTTAGGAACCTAACAAATGGAGGTCAAGATATGGCTACTCAAGAAGAAAATATCTATTATGAACTCAAAAAACTCAGCAATCTTTTTGCGCGAAGGATACTTGGAAAAAGGTCAAAGAAACTCGCCGGCAACAAGATATCAAGGTCGCAAGCCATGATGCTTGCCTACATAATTGACCGCCAAGACAAAGAAAAAATCTATCAAAAAGACATTGAAGAGGTCTTTTCAATTCGCCGTTCAACCGCGACCGAGACCCTAAAAAAACTTGAAGAGGCAAAAGCAATTGTGCGCGTTCAGTCAAAGACCGACAAGCGCCTTAAAGAGATTATCCCCACCGAAAAGACGCTAAGTCTCAAACTTGACCTTCAAAAAAACATCCACCAACTTTCAAGTATGCTCTTTGTTGGCATAACTGAAAGCGAACTTGAATCCTTCAAAAACACCCTTATGAAAATGCGCCTCAACCTTGAAAAAGACCCCTCTTGCAACCAATAACCCGCACTTGGGTTGCGCGCGACCAGTCGCGCCATTTTTGTTGCGCGCGACTTGTCGCACGCCCCAACCTCACTCGTCCCCTTTCCACCAATTTTCACCAAACACAACCGAAAAAGTATTGATTTTCACAAAGTTTTTATGTCTGAAACCGAAAAACTATTGCATTTTGCAAAGTTTTTTGGTAAGATTTAGAGTGTAAGGTGAAAAAATATGGTTATTCGTCCAGACTATTTGGAAAAGTTGAGACCACTTATTGATGTAAAGATTGTTAAGATTCTTGCGGGCATAAGAAGGTGTGGCAAGTCCACCATTCTTGAAATGCTAAGGCAAGAACTTTTGGCACGTGGAGTTGACGAAAGTCATATCGTTGTGCGAAACTACTCATTTGAAGACCGCGACCTTCCATTGTCGTCAAAGGAGATGTATGAAGAACTTAAGGGCGAGATAAAAGACAGAAAAAAATATTATTTTCTTCTTGACGAACTTCAAGAGGTCTCGGGGTGGGAAAAAGCAATCAACACCCTTTTGGAAAACTGCAACAGCGATATCTATGTTACTGGCTCAAACTCAAAACTCATGAGCAGTGAGATATCCACTTTTCTTTCGGGAAGATACGTGACAATTCCCGTCTATACCCTTTCTTTCAAAGAGTTTTTGGCATTCAAAAATGACCAAACAACGCCCGTGAAAGAACAATTGAAAGACTACATTCGCCTTGGCGGATTCCCACTTGTTGCCTCTTCAAATCTTGGCGAAGATGTTGCCTACTCAGTTGTTCGCGACATATATAACTCTGTTGTTAATAACGACATAACAAAGAGGCATCAAATATCGAACATTGATATGTTTGACCGCGTTGTGAGGTTTGTTGTTGAGAATGTTGGAAAGACTTTTTCGGCAAATTCAATAGCGAATTTTTTGAAGTCAGAAAAAAGGTCAATCTCGGTCGAGTCTATATATAACTACCTTGAGTGGCTGGAAAAGGCCTTTGTTATATATCGCTGTAAAAGATACGACCTTAAAGGCAAGAGCGTTCTTAAAACGCAAGAAAAGTTCTATGTTGCGGACCAGTCCATAAAGTACGCGCTCTATGGCTTTAACCCAACGAGCATTGCATCTGTTATGGAAAACATTGTGTACTTCGAACTCAAACGCCGTGGCTTTGACGTTTATATCGGCAAAAACGCAAGCAAAGAAATTGACTTTGTTGCCGTAAAACGCGATGAAAGGCAGTACATTCAAGTTTGTCGCGAAATGCCGAAAGAGTCTGACCGCGAACTTGCAAATCTTATGGAAATTAAAGACAACTACCCAAAGATGGTGGTCACCCTAGACGACTACGCGTGTGGCAATGTTAACGGCATAAAAATCATTCATCTTGCCGACTTTTTAAACGCTTAATGCATCACTCCAGCCCGTTTTTGCTAAGGCATAAGACTCGGTCAAAGATTTCAAGTAGTTTGCGGTCATGAGTGACGCAAATAATGGCGCCCGCATAGTCACTAAGCGCAGAGCGAATGACGGGGCAAGAGAGCGGACTGAGATTTCGGGTAGGCTCGTCAAGAACAAGCACGTCGCTTTTTTTGAACATCAAGACCGCCAAAAAGAGTTTTGCTTTTTGCCCGCCACTTAGCGCACTCACCTCTCCCATAACCTCGTCGCGGGTGAATTTTAATGAACCAAGAAAGGTCAAAAGCCGTGTTTTGTCCTCTTTTGAAGGGGCGTTTTCGAACGCGAAGTCAACCACATTTTTGTAGCCCGACAGAATGTCGTCATAGGTCTGTGGCATATAGCCCACACTGATGTTTTTCTTTTCAAGTTTTTGCAAAAGCGCCTTCAAAAGCGTGGTTTTCCCCGCCCCGTTGCCCCCAACAATGGCAACTTTTTCTTGCCCGCGCAGTGAAAAATTTATGTATCTTGCAAGATACCTATTTTCAATCTTTAGGTCCATGTTCTCTTCGTTTAAAAGCATCCTTGAAGTTGGCAAGCCGCCGCCCGAGAACTTAACAAAAATTGCCTCTTCTTGGCTTGGCTGGTCGGCGATACTTTGCCTTTGATTTTCCAGCCTTCTTTGTTGCGCCTTGACGCTTGCCATCTTCTTTTTTAGAAGCCTTCCCCCAGACGGGTCTCGCCTTGAAATGGAGTTTAGCGACTTGTTGACCTTCTCATAAATCTCGCGCCAACGCGCCTCTTTTTTCTTCATGTTCTCATTTTGCTTGTTAAAAATCTCAGTCTGACGGTCGAAAAGGTCAGCGCGTCGCTTTGTGTACTCGCCGTACCCCACTTTTTCGAAAGTCGCCTTGCACTCTCTTCGCTTTTTAAGTCTTTCAAGATGAAGTATGGCAGTCGCGCAATTTTCAAGCAAGGTCTCGTCGTGCGAAATGAATATAATTGTTCGCTTTTCGCCCTTTATGAACTCTTCTAGCCACACGAGTGAAGAGAGGTCAAGGTCGTTGGTTGGCTCGTCAAGAACAAGAATGTCGGGCGAGCGCAAAAGAAGTCGCACAAGCCTAATTTTCACGCACTCTCCCCCGCTAAGGCTCTTAATTTTTCTTTCGAGTATGCTCTCGTCAAAGCCAAAGCGCGAAAGCCACGTCATAAGTTCGCCATAGTTTTCAAGCAAAGAAAAGTCCTCGTCACCCTCGGGTGAGTCTTTCAAGATATAACTCAAAACAGTATCTTCAAAAAAGCGCGGGTCGGTCAGTTGCTCAAAGTAGCCGATGCGCCCACCATACAAGTTGATTTGCCCACTAACAGTGGCATATGGCAGAGAGCCAAAGCACAGCGCCTTTGCAAGGGTGGACTTGCCGTTGCCCTCTTCACCAATAATTGCAAGTTTTTCGCCCTCTTTCAGCGAGAAACTGAGATTTTCAACAAATTTGCTGTCGAAAATTGAAATGCTAAGATTTTTGACATCTAACATAAGTTACCTCCAATATTCAGTTTTAATAACCTATCCTAGATGTTTTTTAGGATAGGACTTAGGCGATTATTCTCATGCCCCCATCCTCCTTTTTTCTTAATGATAAATCAATTCTTGGAATTTGTCAACAATGAATGTTTAAAATTGGCGGCGGATGACAAAACTTAAAGAAAAACCTTGGAGGAAACTATGAACCCATTTAAACTTGAAGCCGCGCCAATTAGCGACATTGTCATCGACATGAAAAAGATGTACCCCAAAGCGTACAACAAACAAAAGACATCGCCCTACACAAAGACAAGGATAATTCTTCTTAATGGTTGCGAGTTCGAAGCAACTTGGTTTATGCACCAGTTCGCGCGCCACTGCGACGTTCCCGAGATAAAGAAAGAACTCGCGGTCATTCGAAACCAAGAACAGATGCAACAAAAACGCCTCTCATGTTTGAAGCCAATCAGCGAGAGCATTTTGGAGACCACCATTGCCTATGAACAACTTGCAATCGACCTCACCGCCACCCTCGCCCAGCGAGAAAAGGACAAGACCAACAAAAAAGCGCTGGACTTTGCCCTTCTTGAGGACTTCGACCACCTTTATCGCTTTTCAAACCTTCTTATGCTAGACAAGGGTGAAGAGGGCGCTCCCCTTGTTGGCAAGTTCACCGAGATAACCCCGGGGCGCCCAACCATTGCCCACTACCGCTACGCCAAAGACAACATAAAGCCCCACCTTAACTCAAAAAAGGCGGACCTTTTCTCTGTGCTGGTCGCAAACATCATAACCGCCGCCGAACAACAGACCATGAACTATTACATGAACATCGCCCAGTGGTACAAAAACGACCTGTGGCGCAAACTCTATGCCCAGATTGCCATGGTCGAGGAGGAGCACGTCAGCCAATACGAGAGCCTTAAAGACCCGAATGCAACGTGGCTTGAAATGTGGGTTATGCACGAGTACACCGAGTGCTACCTTTATTATAGTCTCCACGAAGAGGAAACCGACCCCTACATCAAGTCCATTTTCAAAGAGCACTTTGATATGGAAGTTGCCCACCTTCACCGCGCCAGCGAACTTCTTAAAAAGTACGAGAACACCGACTACAAAAAAATTTGTGGCAGTGGCGAGTTCCCCGAGCCCTTGAAACTTGGCACGAACAAAGAGTATATTCGAAAAGTGCTTGAAGAGACCATAACGCTAACGGGCAACCGCGAGGACTATATCGACATTGCCGACCTTCCGCGCGACGCCGACTTTTTCAACTACCAAAGCCTTCTTATAAAAAACGAGAGCGACGTCGCCAGCCACACAATCATCGAAAAGACCATTGCCAAACTTGGCAAAGACTACCGCTACGAGGACAAGAAGAACCCAATCAAGTCCCTCCAAGACCGCAAGAAAGACAACACCAATCTCGCGAGGGTGAAGTAAATTCACCCTCTAACCCCATCGTTTTTGTTGCGTGTGCGACCGGTCGCGCGCCCCGACATCCACCGCACCTAAGCGAACATTGGGCGAAGAGGTTCACATTGTGTTGCGTGCGACCAGTCGCGCGCCCAAACCTCACCGCACTTAAGGTAAGATTGGGCGAAGAAGTTTGAAAAGAGAACCA
>CANQEP010000024.1 GCA_947595235.1 uncultured Clostridia bacterium | reverse complement strand
TTGGTTGGGATGAGTGGACTCGAACCACCGACCCCCACCTTATCAGGGTGGTGCTCTAACCTGCTGAGCTACATCCCATTAATTATTAAGTTGTTTTTTAATTTGCCGATTGTCGGTGGGGAATGTCGCTACACCGACCCCCACCTTATTTCGACTGCGTCGAATGTTGCATGATGGTGCTCAGACTTGATAGGGAACATTATGGATTTAAAATGTTTCTGCAAATTAAAAAGCGGTTTGGTGGAGGTAAGCGGATTCGAACCGCTGACCCCCTGCTTGCAAGGCAGGTGCTCTAGCCAACTGAGCTATACCCCCATATCAAAACGCTCTCATATAATAGCAAATCGTGGGTGCTTTGTCAATGTTTTTTTACATTTTTTTCATAGTTTTTATTTTGTTTTGTGAAAGGTTTGTTAAAGGCGCATATTGACTTTTCGATTTGTGGTGATATAATCTAATTGTTGGGTTACTTTAATTGGGCGATATTTGGCATGGCAAAATTACCTTAGGGCGAAGAAAATAGTGCAAGACAAAGAATATTGAGAGCACGGAACTATAATATATTGATTAACATGGGTGAATTTGATGTTTTAGGGCGTGGTTTTGCGCAAAATGTGTTAAAATTCAAGCAATTTGGGGTAAAAAGGCAATAAAAAACGCAAAAACTCATAAAAATGTGTGAAAAAACATTAAAAAATAGGAGAAAATATGGAAAAATTAAGTTATAAAAAGGTGTATGTTTTAAAAGATGGAGATGAAACAACAATATTGCCTGACGAGGCTGAGGTGGTTGACGCTGGTGCTTACAGCATGAAAAATGTGCAATATGATGGGTTTTCAGACGACTTTTTTGGTGAGAAAACTTGCGTTTACCAAATAACAAATGGGCACTTCGAGGGGTGCGCACTTGCTGAGAGCGATGATGGGCTTGTGCTTTGCGAGGGACCTTATGACGTGCACTATAATGGAACAAACGGCATTGTTATTTCGGAGTTTGAAAACATTGAGGACGTTGAGCACTTGCCTTTAAAGAGCGTTGACACAATTATTGGCAAGAACATTGTTGAAGAGTTCATAAGGGCGTATGTTGCAACAATTGAGAGCAACCCCGAAGTTTTGAAGGATGTTGACATGGTTCAGTTCTCAAAATACTACAAAGTTTTGCCCGAGAACATTTTCAGTTTGAACGATGGGGCAATGAGTGTTAAGACCGCGGCTTATAGTGCACTTGAACGTATCATTGACAAGAAGACAAAAGGCATGGATCAAGCGGTCAAGGATAAGTATAAAGGCACGGGAAGAGCATATCTTGCAAATTTGATTATACAAAATAGAGAAAAGCCAAACGGCGAACTTGGTGATTAAAAATGAGCCCCGCGATTTGCGGGGCTCATTTTTCACTATTTATATTTCACAATATTTGTTCAAGCCAGTTGTCAAGGTCGGTCTTTGTTTGCTCGCTTTCTGCCTCACTTTCAAGCACAGAGAACAAACTTAAGAATCTGTTGTCTGAAAGGGCGGTTCGCAAACTGACAAGTGCTCTGTCCGCTCCCGAGCCATTATGAACGCAGAAAGGAACGATTGTTTTCCCTTCGAACGATGAGTTGTTTTCTGTCATTGAAAGGATAATGTTTGGAAGGTTGTCAAGCCAAACGGGGAACCCTATGAACACAACGTCATACTTTGACAAGTCGCTAAGTTTGTTCTTTATGGTTGGCCTTTCGTCGCTGTTGAACTCGTCTCTTGCAATCTCGTTTGCGCTTTCGTCATCTTCGGGGTAGGCGATTTGGGGCTCAATTCTGTAGATGTCGGCGTCAAGATTATCTGCAATCTCTTCGGCAAGGGCAGAGACTTTGCCCGTTCTTGAAAAGTACAAAACCAAGGTTGTTGTTTCTCGGCTGAGATTGTTTTGCGGTCCGCCTGATATTTCTTTCTTGCAAGCGCAAAGTGGCAAGCACAAAAGACAAAGCAATGCGGTGAATATTGTTAAGAACTTGTTTTTCATTTTGTTACCTCTTTTATATCAATATTTATAACTTAACCAAATGAAATTGTCAAGCAAAAGAGAAACAACTTCATATGGTGCAAAAAATTGTACAAAAATTGAGGTAAATCTACAAAAAAGTTCAAAAAAAATGCAAAATTTTGCGTTTGGTAGTTGACAAATACACGCGGGGGGTATAACATATAGTAAACAAGGAGAGATACATGGAAAAGAAGACAGCAAATAAAGTGAAAAAGACAGTAGAAAAGGAAAAACTGACCAAAAGAAGTGACGAAGACAAAAAAATCATAAAGAACAGACTCAATAGAATTTCTGGTCAAATTTCTGGAATAATTAAAATGGTTGACGACGACAGATACTGCAACGACATTCTTATTCAACTTTCGGCCGTTTCTAGCGCGGCAAAGAGTCTTGCAACTTTGGTTATTGAAAATCATCTTAGAAGTTGCGTTAAAAAACAACTTGACACTTCAAATGAAGAAGTTGTTGAGGAAGTTGTTGAATTGTTCAAGAGGTTTTAATGCAAAAAATATTGCTCGGCATTGAGGGGATGAGTTGTGCGGCTTGCTCCTCTGCCATTGAACACTATGTTGGCAAGCAAAAGGGTATTGAAAGCGTTGCCGTGAATCTTGTTATGGCGTATGCGACAATAGTCTTTGACGAAACCATTTTAACAAAGAAGCAAATTGAGGGATTTATTAAGCAGTCGGGGTATAAGAGCACGGGCATCTATAAGCCCGAGGACTCAAAGCGCTCGCTGAAAAAAAGCAAGATTAACCTTGCGGTTTTTGGCGTTATTGCGTTTTTACTCCTCTATATTTCAATGGGGAGCATGATTGGGCTCCCCGTTCCTTATTTTATTAAAAATAGCAAGGTTGTTCTCGCAAGCGTCACGCTTGGTTTAACACTGCCACTAATTTTCTATGGCGCGGACATTTTCTTTAGGGGAATAAAGAACTTTTTTAGGCTTCACCCAAACATGGACAGCCTTGTTACGCTTGGGGTTTTTGCAAGTTTTGGCTTTAGTTTGTACTCATTTGTTATGGTCTGCCTTGGGAATGCGCACTATGTCCACAGCCTATACTTTGAAAGCGCGGGAATTATCATCTACTTCATAAAACTCGGCAAGTTCTTGGAGGCACTGTCAAAAGACAAAACAAAGAGCGCAGTCAAAGGGCTTGTTGAAATAACTCCAAAGAGCGCGGTCATTTTGAGAGACAACAAAGAGGTTGTTGTCTCTCTTGACGAGATAAAAAAGGGCGACATCGTTGTTTGCAAGGCTGGGGAGAAGATTGCGGTTGACGGCGAAGTGATTTTTGGTGAGACGCACGTTGACGAAAGTTTTATAACGGGCGAGAGCAAGCCCGCCGAAAAGAGCATTGGGTCAAAGGTCATTGCGGGTTCAATAAACTTTGACGGGTACATAAAATATAGGGCAGAGAACATCGGCAGAGACTCCACAATTTCAAAGATTGTTAACATGGTTGTTGAGGCGAGCAACACGAAGATGAAAATCAGCCGAATTGCCGACAAGGCAAGTTTGGTGTTCACTCCGGTCGTGCTCTCTTTGGCACTTATCACGTTTGCCGTATACCTCATTGCGGGCTACCCTTTTGCCGACGCGATAACCACATTCACAACAATTTTGGTGGTCGCTTGTCCTTGCTCGCTGGGGCTTGCAACCCCCGTTGCCATCGTTGTTAGCGAGGGTGCGCTGGCAAAAAATGGCATACTTGTTAAAAACAGCGAGGTGCTTGAAAGAGTGAACAAGGTTGACACCATTGTCTTTGACAAGACGGGCACCTTGACGACGGGCAAACTGACAATAAAGAAGATCGTTTCCACTTGCCAAGACGAGGCAATGGACATCGCAGTTTCGATGGAAAAAGCATCAAATCACCCAATAGCGAGCGCCTTTAAAGACTTTGCAAAAGAAAACAACGTCGAAGGCAAAAAGGCAGACAAGGTTCAAGAGATTGGCGGAATGGGAATTGTGGGCGAGGTTGGTGGAGACAAGGTCTTTGTTGGTAACAAGGCGCTCATGGACAAGTTTGGCATAGAGGCCACTCAAAACCTTGAAGAAGAGATGACGGTTGTCTATGTTGCAAAAAACAAGTCGCTGATTGCCACAATCTATCTTGAAGATGCCTTGAAAGAGAACGCAAAAGCCATGGTTGAGAACTTTGTGAGAAGCGGAATAGATGTTGTTATGCTGACTGGGGACAACGAAAAAGTTGCCGAGCGCGTTGCCAAAGAACTGGGCATCAAGAAGGTGTTTGCGTCGGTCGTTCCAAAAGAGAAGGCAGAGATAATAAAGAGGCTCAAAGGCGATGGCCACATTGTTGCCATGGTGGGCGACGGCATAAACGACAGCCCAGCGCTGACACTAAGTAACGTTGGCATTAGCGTTCACACGGGGACAGACATTGCAATGAACTCTGCAGGCGTGGTCTTGATGAGCGACGACCTTTCTAGGCTTGGCGGACTGTTCTTGGCGGGAAGAAAGACGGTAAGAAACATAAAGCAAAACCTCTTTGCGTCGTTCTTTTACAATGCTTTGATGATACCTATCGCCATGGGGGTGTTCAGGTTCGCGGGGCTGACAATAAGCCCAATGATTGCCGCGCTTGCGATGACCCTTAGTAGCGTCACAGTGGTTTTGAACGCGCTGAGATTATCAACTATGAATTTGGGAGGAAAATATGGAAAAAGTAACAATAAAAATTGAAAATATGCACTGCATGGGATGTGTTAAAAGAGCCGAGGGGGCGCTCAAGAAGATAAAGGGGCTCAAAGTCACGGGTTTTGACCTTGAAAACAAGACCGTTTCGGCATCATCAAAAACTCATATTGACGGCGGAGAGATTGTCAGCGCGCTCTTAGAGGTGGGTTTTGAAGCAACCGTGAGTATAAATCAATAGACATTTTCGCATAATTGATATATAATACCTTTAATGAAGAAACTCAAATATATTTTTGCGGTTTTGTTGATTTTGCCCGTTTTTGCGCTGGCGGGCTGTTTTGCCGTGAAAGAAAATCACGACTTTGATGCGCAGAATAACCTTGTGACCCATTCGGCAGAATCAAATAACATACTAAGCCACTTTCTTGAAGAGAGGTTTGAGGGCGAGACCCTTCAAAATCAAAGGGTATACACCAAGGTGAACGACTCCATAAAGCAGATCAATTCCTATTTTTCAATGTTCCTTATGATGAACCTCATGATTGAGGCATATGAAAAGACGGGCGTCACAACCACCCTTCGCAAAGACGGAGAGGTGTATAAGTATCAAAGTGACGACTCAAAAATCTCGCTTGACCGCACGCAAGAGAAGTTCGTTTTGGACATTGTTGCCGATGAGCAAGTTGAACAACTTGTAATTGACTTTGCAAGCAACATGGATGGATACGAGGGGAAACTCACGAGAGGCGAAGGAATTGTTTTTGTTGTTGACATCTTTTCAATAGAAAACGGCTACGCCTTTCAAATTTCCATATACAACGAGGGGATGTACTCGGTTTCGCAAGGGAAGTACACTGCGGGCGATGGCGAGATAAAGACGTTTAACTTGTTCGTTTATGAAAGTCAAGTTCTTCCTTTTTCAATCTTTGAGGGAGTGCCCGACAACTTCGCAAGTGGGCAAGGCTCCATTTCATACAGCAAATAAAGACGGCGGGTGCCGTCTTTACTTTTTATTTTTATTGTCAACTTCACTTTTTAGATTTTGATGATGTTTTCTTTGCCGTTTTTCTTGTTTTGCTGGTGCCTTGTTGCTTTGGCTTTTCGATTTCTTTAACTTTTTCTTGTTTTTCTGGTTTTTCTTCCTCTTTTACCGTTGGTTGCTCGGTTATTTTTTTATCGGCCTTTGGTTGGCCGTTTTCGTCATTGACTTTGGCTGATTTCAAAGGAGTGTCCTTAAAATTTATCAAGAGTGGGGAAAGCGCGAGCAAGGTCTCTCCGGGGTAGTAGGTGGCAAGACACAAGTAGTCAAACACGGGTGAGATGTTGGTGTAGAGGTCGAACATGAGCATGAGGTCAGAAAAGAAGAAGAGGAATGCACCAACGAACAGAACAAGGTTCAAGGTTGTTGGCTTTGTTACAAGGTTGCCAAGAGCCTTTGCCAGCATGAGCGATATGACGACAGCGTATGCGATGACAAGTGCTTGGTCGCCTTTAAACTTAAAGCCCTTGTAAAGGAATATGAGAAGTAGTGCAAACACACTTATCAAAACGAACAATAAGCCGTCTTGCCAAGAGACTCCTTGAAGAAGTATGAAGTAAATCAAAAAGCATATGTGACCAACTGCAAAGAATATCGCGCCATACATGAAGTGGTCAATTAGGAGCACGTCGCCAACAAAAGCGAACACAAGTCCAACAAAGAGGCAAATGCACTTCAAACTCTCTTTTCCTTTGAAAAAGTAGAGGGCGAGTGCAAGGTTGAATGCTCCCATCAAGACGAACAGCGCGCTTGTTAGGGTCTTTATGATGTAGGGGTCGACATTGCCAAACATGAACACGAGGTCGCAGACAACTATCGCCATTATGAAGCAAATATTTGGATAAATCATGAGATTTTTTGTTTTCATAATTGTTTCTCCTTATCTATATTATATATTTTTTTCAAATTGTGGCAAACTCTTTGTGGGGGGTGCGCTATTTTATTTTACAATGGCGCAAAAAAAATGCTATGATAAAACAAATAGCAAAGGTGAGGTTTTTTAAGGTGCAAAAGGAAATAACAAAGGTTGACAATCTTCTTGAGGCGAACGGACACTTGAAAAATGTGGGCTACGCAAAGAAGATGATTTTGAAGTATAACAGAGAGGACATCGCAAAAAAAGGTCGCATAAAAGAATGGGACTACTACTATGTTAGCGACAATCACTATGCGCTTTGCTTGACAATCTCGAACCTCAGTTATGCGGCGGTTTTGTCGGCGTCTGTCATTGACTTTTATGAGAAAAAACACTACGACAAAACCTCGATAAAGTTTTTCCCAAAAAACACAAAGTTCATGCCAACAACAAGTTTTGAGGGCTCTACCGTCTTTGAAACGGCAAAAGCCAACTTCACTTTTGACGTGAATGGGGCAACAAGGACACTTAAAGGAAAGTTTTTTAACTTCTTTTCAGACAATGGCCTTAGTCGTGACCTTGAATTCAACATAACCATTGACGACGTTGACCCCGACAGCATGGTAAAGGCAACTCCTTTCAAAAGGAAACATCATTTTTATTACAATCAAAAAAAGAACTGTATGCCCGCAAGAGGGATATTCACCTTTAAAGGTAAGAACTACGTTTTTGACGAGAGTGTTACGCTTGCCACACTTGACTGGGGGAGAGGCGTCTTGCCATACAACACTCATTGGTATTGGGCGAACATCCAAACAAGAGTGGGCGACACGCGAATTGGTCTTAACCTTGGGCGCGCGTTTGGAAGCGACGAAGACGCTTGCGAGAACATGATATTTTTGAACGGCGTTGCCCACAAACTTGAAGACGTGAAGATATATATTGGCAAGAAAAATCTCAAACGCGACTATTTGAACCCATGGACATTCTATACAAGTGACGGGCGCGTTGAACTTGTGTTTGAGCCATTTCTTGACAGATATGACCCGTTCTATGCCCTTGTTTTGAAGTTCGTCCCTCATCAAGTATTTGGCAGATTTTCGGGGCAACTCACTCTTGACGACGGAAAGAAAATAAAACTAGAAAACATAATTGGCTTTGCAGAAAGAGTGGAGAATAGATGGTAGAATGGAAGGGCTAGTCTTTGTCTTTAACAATTTGCACTCGTCGGGCTTTTTTAACTCGCTCATGAAATTCATAACCCTTTTGGGGGACGGCGGATTTGTTTGGCTGGTGTTTGCAGGCGTTTTGCTCTGTTTCAAAAAAACAAGAACTTGCGCCGTTGTTATGCTTTCCTCATTGCTGGTTGGCTACATAATTAACGACTTTGTTTTGAAACTCATATTCTCGCGTCCACGACCATTTGCCGTTCATCCCGAGTTTGCGGACTTTATAAAGGGCATGGGAATTGGCCTTCCAAGTGGCTACTCATTCCCGTCGGGGCACGCATTCTCTTCTTTCAACTGCGCAATGATAATTTGCTTGTTCCACAAAAAGATTGGAATTGGCGCGATGGCACTTGCAGTGCTCATTGGACTCAGCAGAATATTCTTCTGCGTTCACTATCCAACTGATGTGCTTGCCGGTGCGATTTTGGGAATATGCGTTGCAGTGGCAGTGTACGTTTCATACATGGGGATTTTGCGAGCCATAAGAAAAGAAAAAAGAAAGGAAATAAGAAGGTTTTGATAAAGGTTCTTGATGTTAAAGTTCCAATAGATTTTTCCCGTGATGCGCAAATAAATGCGGTCGCGTCTTTTCTTAAAGTTAAGCTGAGCGACATAAAGAGCATCAAGATTTTGAAAAAGTCCATCGACGCCCGCAACAAGAAAAAAATTGCCTATAATTGCAATTTTGCAGTGGAAATTGACGAAAAATTAGTGAAAAATGCGTTTTTTGAAAAGTACACCGCGCCCGAAAGATTAAAAACTGAAAAGATAAAGCGCGATGTAGTTGTTGTTGGAAGCGGTCCTTCTGGGCTGTTTTCGGCCTATGTGCTTGCAAAGAGCGGAGCAAATGTCACCCTTGTTGAAAAGGGTGAGATTATGGAAAAACGCATAATTAGTGTTGAAACATATAAAAAAACTAGCAAATTGAACCCACTTGGCACGATTCAAGAGGGTGAAGGGGGCGCTGGAACATTCTCGGACGGCAAACTTAACACGGGCATTGGCTCTCCACTTGTTTTTGAGGTGCTCAGCATCTTTGTTGACCACGGCGCGAGCGATGACATCTTGTATGAAAGTCGTCCGCACGTTGGAACAGACATCATAAGAGAAGTTGTTGTTAACATGAGAGAAAGTATCATGGCGCTTGGCGGAAAGTTCATGTTTGAGACTGAGTTCGTGGACTTTAAAAAAGTAGAAAACAAAGTGCAAGTGGTTTGCAAAAAGGGGAAAGAAGAGATAACTCTTGATTGTGACGACCTTGTGCTCGGCCTTGGCTACTCGGCGCGAAAGACTCATCGAGTGCTTTTTAAAAGGGGCATGGAGTATAGGCAAAAAGCGTTTTCGGTGGGGTACAGAATTGAGCACTTGCAAAGCGACATCAACATCTCTCAATATGGCAGTGACGATTTGCCTCTGCCACCCGCTGAGTACAAGTTGGCAACCCATTTTGATGACGGAAGAGGGGTCTATACCTTTTGTATGTGCCCTGGAGGTGAGGTTGTTCCAGCGGTCAGCAAAGTTGGTGAGATTGTCACCAACGGCATGAGTTACCACGACCGCGGAGGGAAGAACTCAAACAGCGCCATTTTGGTCAGCGTTTTTGAAAGCGACTATGGCTCGGACCATCCTCTTGCGGGCATGGATTTTCAAGAAAAGTTAGAGAAAGAGGCTTATGAGAAGGGGCGTGGAGAGTTTATGGTCTCTAACATTAAAGATTTTTTGGAGGGCAAAGAGAGTTATAAACTTGGAAAGGTCAAGCCCACGATAAAGCCAAGGTTCTTTCTTGGAGATGTTGGAACTCTTCTTCCAAAGGTGCTGGTCGACGACATAAAGAAGGGAATTGTTGAGTTCACAAAAAAAATCAAGTGCTTTGACGACGGCGTTTTGACGGGCATTGAGACTCGGTCGTCCGCGCCGTTCATGGTGCCAAGAGCCGAGAGTCTTGAGACCAACATTTCTAACATCTATATGGTGGGCGAGGGCGCAGGCATGGCGGGAGGCATTGTCTCTTCGGCGGTCGACGGCATAAAGGTTGCCCTAAAAATCATTGAAAAGGCGGACAAATTATGAAGATAACAAAAATAACCAACAGCCTCCTTCAAGAGAATTGTTACATCCTTGAAAAAGATAAAAGCGCCATAATAATTGACCCCGGCATTGAGACTGACAAGATTATCGGCGAGTTGACTTCTCGTGGGCTTAAGCCCGAATATGTGCTCTTGACCCACGGCCACTTCGACCACATCTATTCGTGCAAGGAGTTGAAAGATATGGGCGCAAAGATTTTTATAACCGAGGTTGACGCCCCCAAACTTTTGGACAACGAACTCTGCATGGGCTTTTTCTATAACGTGAATTGCCAGCCAGTTTTGCCCGACGGTTTTCTTGTTGAGGGCGAGAATGAGTTTCTTGGTGAAAAGTTTGAAGTTGTTTTCACCCCGGGGCACACATCGGGAAGTTGCGTAATTATCCATGACAATGAGATTTTTACGGGGGACACGTATTTTGAGGAAGGAGTCTATGGGCGTTGCGACCTTCTTGACGGACACAAGGACCTTCTTGAAAAGAGCATTGAAAAACTCAGACCATACTTAAAAAACAAAAAGGTGTATGCGGGGCATGAATAGATTTTTGGCATTTAGTTTTTATGATTGGCTCATTGAAACGGGCGACCTTGGAACAGGGCTCGGGGGACTTTGGTCACCCCTTCACATATGTTTGATGGTGCTACTTTTTTCGTGGATTGTTGTTTGCTTCTTTATTTTTAGAAAATATAAAAACTTCGCCCTTAAAGCCACCTATGTTTGTTGTTGGATTATGCTTATTTCAAGAATTTTTAGAATGATTTTGCTTATTGTGACGGGCAAAACAAGTTTTATTGGCGCAATGCCTTGGCATCTTTGCCACATCATGGCGATAGTGTTTCCGCTGTTTTACTTCACAAAAACAAAAAAGTTCTTTCTTCCAATCGTGTGCGTGACGCTGTTTGGCGGAATCTTGACCTTTGTTTTTGGCGATTACTATTGCTATGGCGTTTTGAGTTTTTTGCAAATTGAAAGTCTGCTTCTTCACTTCTTGATGCCAACTGTTGTTATGGGTGTCATCGCAAGTGGATACTTTGAGATTAAACTTGAAGACTTTTGGCAAATTCCGCTGTTTTTATTGATGCTTGCTGGCTATGCTGAAATAGGGAACAACCTTGTTGAGGGCGCAAACTTCTTGTTTCTTCGAGAGAACGGGCTGCCATTTAATTTGTTCCCCGGAGCACACTTCTTCTTTACATATCTTGTGCTGCTCGCAATTTTGACGGTTATCTTTACTATTCCGGCCATTGTCAGCATAGTTATTAAAAGAGAAAAAATTAAAAAATATAGAGCAATTGTTAGGCAAAGTGTTGCGAAAAAAGAAGATAATGTGCTAAAATAGTATAAAAGGAGAAAAAACTATGGGTTGGATTTTGTATATTGTTTATGGCCTTGCGGGATTTATTGTGCTTTTGTGCGCGACAATAACTATTGTTAAAATGGTGAAGAAACACAATAAAAAAAAACAAACTGAAGGAACCGAGGCTGAGCCCGTTGTTGTGGAGAAGGGCGTGAGGTACACTCGCGACGCCGAAATTAAAGACGAAGAGGGCAACACCAACATTTCTTATGTCAAAGAAGACATTGTGTTAAAGCCAAGAAAAATGATGACCGTTGACAAAAAGGGGCCTTTGCGTCCGGGAAAGTACACCGTTTTGTCGGCGTATGAAAACGAGTCGTCATTCAACATTAGAATTGGCCTTTATGTTAAAGAGTACAAGCACGGGCAAGAAATTGTTTTGAGCGAGGGCGACGAAATCTGCCCAACCAGTTCAACAATAATTTTAAGATAAGCGAATCCAAACAAGAAGAGTAGTCCGCCAATAAAATGGCGGATTTTTTATTGTTTTTTATAAAAACGCTTGCAAAACCGCAAATCATATTATATAATACCAGTGTTTTGCAATCGCTTGCACTTTGTTTTAAATTTTCAGCAAAACAATTCAATATCTTTATTCCTCGGTAGCTCAGTCGGTAGAGCGCCTGACTGTTAATCAGGATGTCACAAGTTCGAGTCTTGTCCGGGGAGCCACACGATACCTAACTCGAACAACGGGTTGGGTTTTTCTTTTATTCAAATTTTTCTCCTAATAAAAGAAGCATATATGCTTCTTTACTTTTTTATATTTTTTTCATAATATTCTTGAGATTTTTTTATTGATATAAATGGATCGCCCTTAATATTTTTCAATATTTCATCCTTGTTTAAAAGCCAAAACTTTTGATACTGATTTCGGCTCATCATATTTGCTCCACCAATGTAATTGGGATTATCGTTTTGAACCGCATCATCTTCCCACCCACATATTTCGCATATATCGTGGATTTCTTTTATGTCTCCTAATCCGCATAATTTGCATTTATATGGCGGTAAATGATTTTTAGTTAAATATTTATCCATTTTTATCTCCTTTTACTCCCAAAAAAAACCATATTTTTCAAATTGTTCGTAGAAATAATCAATTCCTCGACTAGGAGGGAAGTACGTGACTATCAAACCATCGCCATTTACAATCATAAATTCATTTGTTTCTTGATTATACATATATCTTGATAAATCTCTACCTATGAAAGACAGTTTGTTTGGGTTATTACTTTTTGCAAATTCGTGGGCGGCTTTTGAATAATCACTTATTCTATTATAACCCATTTGTTTGCCATGTCTAATAAAATGAGCAAGTTCGTTAAAAGTAGATGTCCAATATTTTGCATATTCGCTTGGTCCTTTTTCCATAATTATCCCTGTTTTTAAAATATTTATTGCGCATTAAAATAATATCATGTGTTTTTCGTAAATGTGCTTTTGACTAACAAGCAATATTTCTATAATTGAAAAATTTGGAATCCAACAAACAACAAAAAGTCCAGCCGTAAGGTTGGACTTTTTGTTTGGCTCTTTTATAAAGACTTGGTTGTGAAAGTTGGGCGATTAGTATGGCCCGCGACAAGGGGTTCGAGTCTTGTGTGGCGTGGCATGAATGATTCGAACTTTTTTTATGCTTGGGATTTTCGTTTTAATATTTTACTAAAGGGGTCAGTAGAGTTCTTTTAGACGGAGCAAAATTTCTTTGAAGCGTCCGCTGTCAATCTCGCTGGCAATAAGGCCATCGGTTATTCGTTCGCCGCGCAAAAGCCATGTGATGTAGGTGGAGATGTGAGACTTTTTGAGTTTTTGAATGGGCTTTTTAAGAATTTTTGCTATATGTTTTGAGTACTTATAGTCGGGGTAGGATTCCAGTTCTCTGGTTAGTTGAGTCAGGCAAGTGTAAAACTTCTCATTGTAATTTGTATAGCCAATTTCTATAACCCCATTGACTTTTTTTGAAGTTGGGGCGGTGTAGGCCGATTTATCATCTATCATTGATATTAAATTATTTATAACTTCTTCCATAAGTACCTCAAAAATATTTATTAAAGTGTGCGCCGCACTCAAGGGCGAGGGAAATTATCTTGGATTTTTTTGAGACCAAGTCATCTTCAACAAGGCTGCGTGGGTCATAGGTCTCGCTGCTAAGGTTGTCGGCAGCGTAGAAAATTTGTGCAAAGTTGATTTTTCTAAATTTACTTACAACGGTCATGGCAGAGCACTCCATGTCAACGGTTATCGCACCAGACTTAACTCTTTCGCTAAGTTTGTTTTTGGTTTCGCGATAAAAAGCGTCGGTTGTCCAAGTTTTGCCCTTGCTGTAACTAATTTTGTGCGATTTTAACACCTCTTCAAGGGCAAAAATGCACTTTTTGTCGAGCGATATTTCGTCGCTTGCGGGAAGGTAGTGATAACTTGTTCCTTCATCTCGGATGGCGCTTGTTGGGAGAATGATTGAATAGTCCTCTAGTTTTTCGTCAAGACAGCCACAGCACCCAACCAAAATGAAATTCTTTACTCCAAGTGCAATTGCCTCTTCGTAGCACATGACGCACGCCGGCGCGCCGACAGGGGATTGATAGACCGCTATTGTCTCGCCACAAAAGTTGATTTCGTAGATAGGGAACTCCACTGTTGCATTTGAAAGGCGAGCAATTTCTTTTGGATTATAGGTTGCAACAATCTCGGCAATTAGTTTTTTTGAGAAAAAGGACACGCAAGTCTTTGGAAAATTCTTTACCTTGCTGTGGAAAGTTGTGGGATTTATAACCGCGATTTTTGTTTTGTCGTGCTCTTCAAGTAACATAATGAACTCCTGTAATATATGTTTAATATACCACGCGCGCAAAAATAAAGCAAATGTTAAAAATACTTTTAAAAATGTTACCCTTGTATCAACTTGCCTTCAAAAACCAAGGAATAAAACTCCTCATCGTTTAAGGTTGGGTCTTTTTGTTTGGCAAAATAATCAACGAAAAAGAAGTCATAAATTTTATAGTCTTTTTTCTTAGATTGTTTTGTTTTGATATTCAGAATTTCAAGATTTTTTAAATAATTGAAATCACCATCGACATTTATTATTTTGACATTGTCAAAGGTGATTTTAATTTTATTTTCATTATATTTTAGTTCATTTTTTATCGATACTTCTAAAACAATTTACATACTTAAAGTGTGCAATTTTTCGTCATATTCAATTTTTTCCAAATCGCAATCGTGAAGTTTATAAAATTCAATCAACTCTCTACTTCTCAATATACTTCTCAGCACTCATATTCGAGATTTTTTATGTTTTTCCAATTATTTTTTAACAATTTTCCTTCAAGTTTTGCGTTTTTTACGTCGTCCATAGAGGAAAAACTTTGACAATTATTGGAGCCCTTTTGCCAAAGAGTATCACTAGATATTTGATATTTTTTGCCGTTAAAAACAAAACCAAATTCCAATCCGCGTTCTATGAGGTTTAAAAATTCGTTATACGAGGGCATAAAGTTTTTTCCTTTTGCATGGTTTTGTTTTGCCTTGTTTAGCGAGATAAAGTTTGGTGGGTTTGCCACTTTGGGAAATTTTAGACAGTCGCTATTTTGAAACCATCCACAATGGTTGCATTTGCCATTGCCCCATTCATCAACATTGACCAATTTTCCACATACATCGCATTCTTTTTGTTTTTTCATATTGCCCCCAATATGTTGTGTGTTCTTTATCGAAATTATTATATCATAGTGGTGCCTATTTTCAATCTATTTGAGACGAAAGACAATGTAATATTTTTTATTTTGCGCGAGTGGGGGTGAAAAGTGTTGAGAAATGGCGAAAAGTGTGGTATAGTGGTGGTGAGGTAAGATTATGCAGAAACTGAAAACAAAAGAATTTTGGGTGGGGCTGGTTGCCTTTTTGATTGGAGTTGTTGGAATAACGGTTGTTATTATGCAGATTTGTTATGCCATTCCGCGCGGGGCAGAATTTTCAGGGCAAGAAGAATCGTATTTGGCAGACGCTGTTCCAAGTGGCTACGCGTATTTGACATACTACACAAACATAACCCTTCTTTTGTTTTGCATCTATGCCGTGGTGAAATTTGTTGCCGTTCTGTTTAACCTTGAAAAGTTGAAAAACGCGTTAAACAATAGGTATGTTCTCATGTTTTTGGCGGTCAATGAGTTGGTTGTTTTGG
>CANQEP010000023.1 GCA_947595235.1 uncultured Clostridia bacterium | reverse complement strand
ATGTTTTCAAAGGGGTCGGGAAGGGTTATCTCTTTTGCTATTGTAACTCCGTCGTTCGTGACGAGGGGCGAAACGTACTTTCGGTCAAGAATAACGTTTCTTCCTCTTGGTCCAAGCGTCAGTTTGACGGCATCCACGACTTTTTCAACTCCACTTGCAAGGGCACGCCTTGCGTCGTCACCATAAAGAACTTGTTTGCTCATTTTTCTTTCTCCTTTGTTATTTTTCAATTATTGCCAAGATGTCGGTTTGCCTAAGAACCAGCACGGACTTTCCAAGTATTGTGGCTTCGGCGCAAGTGAACTGCGAAAAGACCACTCTGTCGCCCTCCTTAACCAGCATTTTTGACAGTGACCCGTCGTTTTTCTCGTTGCCGTCGCCAACCGACAAAACCTTGCCAATCTTTATGCCCTTGTTGGTCTTTCCAAGATAGATTCCCCCCTTTGAGGTCTCTTCGCTCTCTTCCTCAACAATGATGCGGTCGAATAGTGGTTTTAGTTTCATAATTTCTCCCTCTCTTTTTATTATAGGTCTTTATATGCGCTCGCGCCTAAGGTGAATTTTGTTTTCTTTTTCTTGTTTTTGTCAAAAAATATATTTTCTTGGGGCAGAGCATATATTTGTTTAACCACCTTTTATTATATTATCCTAGCGGGGAACAAGGTCATGCGACTGCCAACTTCTTCTTTTTTTCAAAAAAATAAACATGGACAAAAGAAATTTCATTTTTGCCACTTCGCAATTTTTTGTACTGCTATGATGATTACAATAATAATTATATTTTTCTCATATTTATTCAGTCTCAAAAATAATTACAATTATGCTTACAATTATTACTTTCTCTCGCTCTACCAAACAAGTGCAAAATCCCTCTCTTTGCCCCTTATAAAAGAGGTGGAGGGCGTCGGCGGGGCGGGATATGTTCTCTCTTTTAATGAAAGACAGCATATTGTTGCATTTGCGCTCTTTGACGAAAGTGAGGTTAGCGAGATGAAAAAAAAGTATATAGGCTTTGACACGAGCGTTGTCTGTTTTTCTGAAAATCGTTTGCCAAGCCGTGCGTCGCGCCTTTTGAGAGTGGGGGCGCTTTGTGAGGTTTTTGAGTTTTTTCACAGTGAGCCAAGAAAAGTGAAAGAGCAAATTGACTCGTTTATGCTGTCGGCATCGCTGAAGAGGGTGTTCACTTTTTTTCAGCGGCAAAAAGAAGAATTGGCAGTGCTAAGAGAGAACATCATCAGTGCGGCCGACGGGATTGAAGAGAACTATAAAAGTATTTTTTTGTGTGCGCTTGACGAGGTGGAAAGTGCCTTGAAAAATTGCGAGGACGCGGTCTATAAAAGTGAGAGGGTTATCTCGCGCCTCAACTACTTTTTGATAGAAACGTGCCTTTTTGACATAAAAATGCGCAAGAATTTTGCCTAAATGTGCCAAAAAACGCAATATATATAAAAAATTATTTGTATTTTTCTCAAATTTTGCTATAATTTATACAAGAGAGGGTGACCATGGGGCTATTTAATTGGCTAATGAAAGGCATCGGTTTTGAAGAGAACGAAGAGTCTGCCGAGAAAGAAGATGCCATAAGAGAAGAAAAACGAAAAGCCAAAGAACTAAAAAAACAACAAAAACTCGCAAAAAAACTGGCAAGGCAACAGTCCAAAAATGCAAAACTTAGCAAGGTTGAGGACGGTGGCGAGCCCACTTTTATTCAGCCCGAACCATTCCAAAATGTGAGCACCTTTGACCCCGACCAGTACAATATCTCTGCGCAAGGCAAGGACTTTTCCACTGGTGGCTACGACGGAGACGACTATGCCCAAACAACCATGGCGGGCTATGGCAACAAAAACGTCATATTCTTTTATCCAAAGAGTTACAGCGAGGTTCAAAAACTAATTGACTACCTTCGAAATGGCGAGTCGGTCATGCTCAATCTTGACTCTATAACCGACAGCGAGGCACAGCGAATGCTTGACTTCGCAAGTGGCGCAGTCTATGCCCTTTCGGGGAGCATACACCGAGTTAGCGGGAATATCTTTATTTTAACGCCCGAGGGTCTTGGAATTATCGCACCGCAACAATAAAGGGAAGGCACGCGCCTCCCTTTGCTTTTTTGACATATTAAAGAATTTATTTGAAAATTGCTCAATTTTTAGACGAATTTTTGACTGAAATTTTTGCTAATTTTTTTGAGGTTTTTTCAAGGTCCGTCACTTGCTTTCTTAAATAGTCAATGTCCTTTTGCTGAACGCTTAGTTTATTGTCTTTCTCTTTTATTATTTCGTTCACAACCTCTTTTTTGTAGCCGATAAAACTTGTTGGAATTTCCATTTTTCACCTCGGTAATAGTTTATAACTTTTTCGTCAAAATTATGCAAATTTCAGCATCGCGTTTTTAGGCTCAATTCATTTGACTTTTTCTCTCTAAAACTAATAATATTATTATAGGTGAGTTATGTATAGATTACTTCTTGTTTGCACGGGCAATACTTGTCGAAGTCCTATGCTTGAATGCCTTTTAAAGAGCAAGATTAAAAAACTTAATAAAACGGCAGAAATTAAGAGCGCGGGGCTATATGTGACTGATGAAAAGATAAGTGACCTTGCACGCGCTGTTATGAAAGAGCGTGGACTTGTTATAAGGCACAAACCGACAATGCTCTCTTTAAAGGCCCTTGAAAGGGTGGACACCGTGCTCACCATGACTGAGTCTCAAAAATACAAACTTTTTGGCGACAAGTGTTTTTATAAGGTGTTTTCTATGAAAGAGACCGTGGGTTTTGACATTAGTGACCCATACGGGGGAAGCACAGAGGAATATAGGCAGTGCGCCGAACTTTTGGACAAGGCGAGCGACATTATTGTTGAAAATTTGTTAAAGGCAGGGAAGATATAATGAAAATCTACATTGGCTACGATCACAGATGCCTCAAAATGGCATACAAACTAATGGAGGAACTTGTCCTTCTTGGGCATGAGGTCAACGAGCCATTTGAGGCGAACACGCCCGACGACGACTATCCCGACATCTCCACCGCGGTTTGCAAAAAGGTGAAGAAGGACAAGAACTCTTTTGGCATTCTTTTGTGCGGAACGGGAATTGGGATGTATATGGCGGCAAACCGTGAACTTGGCATAAGGGCAGCCATTGCCAAAGACGAGGCAGACGCGTATTTTGCAAGGCGTCATGAGAACTGCAACGTGCTTGTTATGGCGGCGGGCTACGACGACGGCGTCTTTGCCGTTAAGCCAACAAAGAACGTTATGAAAATTGTTGAGAGGTTTCTTTCCACTCCATTTGAAGGGGGGCGACACATTCGTCGCGTCAAAAAGCAAGAGGAAATATTGAAATCTCAGTTTTAAAATCTTTTTAGAGGTAATAAAATTTAATGAACAAAACAAATGAAAAAAGAGGGCAGAGCAGTGCGAACTATGGCCTTACAATTCTTTTCACGGCGCTAAAGTGCGTTGCGGTTTTTGTTATTTTGCTCTTTTATCTTGAAGCAATAATGGTGGGGCTTGTGCCAAAGAGCGCGGCAAAATTCTTCGATGATATCGGGCTTGACGGCCCCGCATCGACTTGCTATGAACAAATCTACAAAAGGTCACAAAAGAGCATCGACCTCTATAACCTTGTTGAAAGGCAACTTCGCAGTGGGAACTACAAAAAGGCAGCAAACAACATAACAAAACTTCTTGAAAGGCCAGACTACAAGACTTTTGCAACAAAACTCAACAAGGCTGCCATTGAAAAGTCAGAAAAGAAGTACCTTGTCTATGTTGCCGACGTTAATAGTTACCTTTTAAGCCAAAGGGTCATCGCCCTTTACAGAAGTGGAGACAAGGCATCGGCAAAGCAAAGAGCGATTGAGGACCTTTATAGTGACGATGCAGAAAATGTCTATTCATTCGCGTTCGGGGGATATGTTGACTGCCTTCTTCTTGATGAGGCTCTAAACGAAAACGGGACCCTTGGTCAAGTTCTTGACGCGCTCTATAAAGAGATTCCCGAGGGCAAGGTGATGGACATTCAGTCAAGAATACAGACAAAACTTGCAAGAGTGGACGCCGCTGCAACCAGCGAGGTTGACCGCATCATGCGAGTTTATACAAGCCTTAAAATAAACTACACTCTTCTTAACATTTACGAGGCGCAAGGCGACACGGTCCTTTCGGCAAGTTGCCGTGAGAGAATTGAAATGCTAAGGACAAATTATGAAAGTCTTATAGTGTGATTTGATTGATGCAATAAAGTTGTTTGTTTTGAAGATTTTTGGTGGCAATAGTTATTTTGCCACTTTCTTTATCTCTATGTTGCCCCTCATCGAACTTAAGGGCGCCATTCCCTTTGGCATGAGTCAAGAGTTCTTTTCGGGCGGGGCGCTGTCGCCACTATCGGCGTGGATTTCGGCAAGCACGGGAGCATTTGTGCCCGCGATTTTTCTTGTTTTTTTGTTTCCAAGGCTTGTGTCATGGCTAAAAAAACGAAAGACGCTAAGAAAATTGTCCTCGCGCCTTGAAAGTTCTTATAAAGCAAAGGCGGGCAAGATAAGTGAAAATGGCAAGAGGATGAAAGACTATTTGCTACTCATCTTGTTCGTTGCCGTGCCCCTTCCACTGACGGGGGTATACACGGGCTCAATAGTCGCGAGCGTTATGGGGTTCTCGTATTTTTCTTCGCTTGTGTGCATACTTGTTGGCAATTTTGTGTGCGGGGGTATTGTTGTTCTTTTGTGCACCATTCTTAAGGGGTATGAACTCTATATCTTGATTGGCTTTGGCTTGCTTATTTTTCTTGTTGTTGGTGTGAGGCTAATTAGAAAAATTTTTAAAAGGCAAAAGAAAACCACCTTTTGAAGGTGGAATTTCTAGAATGCTATTTTTTCTTGAACATATTTTGCAACATCCTCAGTCTTGACGCGCACTTGCTCCATGGTGTCGCGGTCGCGGAGGGTGACCGTTCCGTCATTTAGAGTGTCAAAGTCAACAGTCAAGCAAAGCGGAGTTCCAATTTGGTCTTGACGGCGGTAGCGCTTTCCAATTGAGCCAGCCTCGTCGATTGTGACCATGAATTGTTTTTGCAGTGACTTGTATATTTCGCGAGCCTTGTCGTTAAGGTCTTTTTGAAGAGGCAAAACGGCAACCTTGTATGGCGCGATTGCGGGGTGGAAGTGCATGACAATTCTTGTGTCGCCCCCGTCAAGTTTTTGCTCGTCATAGGCGTTGCAAAGGCAGGCAAGAAGAAGTCTGTCGCAGCCAATAGAGTACTCAATGTCATATGGCACGAACTTCTCGTTGGTGGTTGGGTCAAGATATGTCATGGCCTTGCCCGAGAACTCTTGGTGACGAGAAAGGTCGTAGTTGGTGCGGTTGTGGATGCCATTGACCTCAGACCAGCCCATAGGGAAGAGGTATTCAATGTCGCAAGCGGCGGCGGCATAGAAGGCAAGTTTGTCGTGGTCATGGAAGCGGAGTTCTTCCTTTTTGAAGCCAAGGTCCAAAAGGAAGTTTAGTGCCTTTTGCTTGTACTCTTCATAGAATTTCATTGAGTCCTCTTCTTTGCAGAAGAATTGATGCTCCATTTGTTCAAACTCAATGGTTCTGAAGATGAAGTTGCCCGGAGTTATCTCGTTCCTAAACGCTTTGCCGATTTGGGCAATCCCAAATGGTATTTTTGCCCTTGAAGTGCGTTGAACGTTCAAGAAGTTGACAAACTCACCTTGAGCGGTTTCTGGGCGAAGATAAATTTTGTTTTGGCTTTCGTCGGTGACCCCGCGCGAGGTTTCGAACATGAGGTTGAACTGGCGAATAGACGACCAATTACACTTGCCACAAGTTGGGCAAGCAACTTTGTGCTTGGCGATAAACGCCTCCATTTCTTCGTTGCTCATGGTGTCAACAACGATGTCGATTTTGTGCTTTTTTGCGTAGTCGGCAATGAGGTTGTCCGCTCTTTCGCGCCTCTTACACTCCTTGCAATCCATCTTTGGGTCTGCAAAACTTGTGGTGTGGCCACTTGCCTCCCAAACGCGTGGGTTCATGAGGATTGCCGCGTCAACGCCAAAGGTGTTGTCGTTCTCTTGAACAAATCTTTTCCACCAAACCTTCTTTATATTGTTTTTAAGTTCAACGCCTACGGGGCCATAGTCCCAAGTGTTGGCGAGGCCGTCATAGATGTCGCTCCCGCGATATACAAAACCAACTGTTTTGCAATGGTTCACTAATTTTTCCATTGTTAAGTCTTTCATATTTTGCCTTCCTTTTAAGTTGATATTTTATAGTATAATTGAACATGAGTGCAAAGTCAACTGTTTCGCAAATTGCGTTGATTGAGAGCCTGCAAACATTTGTTTGACAGAAGTGAAAAAATGATTGCACATAGAGGCAAATGGTGTTAAAATAGAAAAGTTAGATAAATAATAGCCAAATATCGGGGCAAAATAAGAAGAGGGGACAAATTGGAATTCAAAATTCACTCAAAGTTCAAGCCAACCGGAGACCAGCCGCAAGCCATCGACAAACTTGTTGAAGGGCTGAACGATGGCCTTAGAGAGCAAGTGTTGTTGGGGGTTACGGGCAGCGGTAAGACTTTTACCATGGCGAACATCATTGAAAGAGTCCAGCGCCCAACCATTGTCATTGCCCACAACAAGACTCTCGCGGCGCAACTTTGCAACGAACTTCGCGAGTTTTTCCCCGAAAATTCGGTTAACTACTTTGTTTCATATTATGACTACTACCAGCCCGAGGCGTATATCGTCTCAAGCGACACATACATTGAAAAGGACCTTGCCATAAACGACGAGATTGACAAACTTCGCCACTCTGCGACTTGCTCGCTTTTTGAAAGGCGAGATGTCATCATTGTTGCATCGGTGTCGTGCATATATGGCCTTGGCGAGCCCAGTGAGTATGAAAAAATGGCGATTTCTCTTCGCCCCGGCATGAAAATCAGTCGCGAAGAGGTCATAGAACGCCTTGTTGATAACCAATACAAGCGCAACGACATTGAGTTCATTCGTGGCAACTTTAGAGTTCGGGGTGACGTTTTGGAGGTCTTTCCAGCATCAAGCAACGAGACCAGCATAAGAATTGATTTCTTCGGCGACGAAATTGATGGCATCTATGAGGTTGAGGCAATTTCGGGCAAGAAAATTAGCCGATTGGAGCACGTTGCAATTTATCCCGCAAGCCACTATGTTTCAAGTCCCGAAAAGATGGAAGATTGCTTAAAACAAATTGAGCATGACATGGAAGAAGAGGTCAAGGCGTTTGAAGAAAAGGGCAAACTTATTGAGGCAATGCGCCTCAAACAACGCACCTCATACGACATTGAGATGCTACGAGAAATGGGCTACACCAGTGGGGTGGAGAACTATTCCCGCTACTTTGACGGAAGAAAGCCGGGCGAGGCGCCATACTGCCTTCTTGACTACTTTCCAGATGACTACCTCATGATAATTGACGAGAGCCACATGACTCTTCCGCAAATTCGCGCCATGTACAATGGTGACCGCGCAAGGAAAGACAATTTGGTGGGCTATGGCTTTAGGCTGAAATCTGCATACGACAACAGACCTCTGACCTTTGACGAGTTCGAAAAGAAGTTTGACCAACTCATCTGCGTTTCGGCGACGCCGGGCGAGTACGAGATGAAGCACGCCGACAACGTTGTTGAGCAAATAATAAGGCCAACGGGACTGGTTGACCCCGAGATTATTGTGCGCCCCGTCAATGGGCAAGTTGACGACCTTTTGGGCGAACTCAATAAGACCATTGCAACTGGGGGTCGCGCGCTTGTCACCACGCTCACCAAGAAAATGGCAGAGAACTTGTCGGTCTATCTTGAAGAGCATGGCGTGAAGACAACGTATCTTCACTCAGAGATAAAGACCATGGAGCGCATGGAGATTATTAACAGCCTAAGAAGTGCGACGTTATTGTTGGCATAAATCTTCTTCGCGAGTGGCTTGACCTTCCCGAGGTCAAACTTGTTGCCATTCTTGATGCCGACAAAGAGGGCTTTTTGCGAAGCGAGGGCGCACTCATCCAAACTATTGGGCGTGCGGCAAGAAACGCCGAAGCGCGGGTCATTATGTATGGCGACACAATAACAAGTTCAATGAAACGCGCCATCGACGAGACCAATCGTCGCCGCGAGATACAGCAAAAGTACAACAAAGAGCACGGCATAACGCCAAAGACAATCATAAAGGACATTTCAAACACAATAACAATTTCTAGCAAGATAAAAGAAGAAAACAGGCTCAGTGAGGCAGAAAAGAAGAAAGCCATTGAGAAACTAGAAAAACAAATTGCGCTTGCAGTCAAAGACCTAGACTTTGAGTCGGCAATCGAACTAAGAGACAAGTTGCTGGCACTTAAGGGCGAAAAAATAGATAAGAGTAGGGTAGGAAAACAATGGAAAAGAAAATGAGAATAGTTGGAGCAAGAGAGAACAACCTCAAAAACGTGACGGTTGAAATTCCGCGCAACAAGTTGGTCGTTTTCACGGGGCTGTCGGGCTCGGGCAAGAGTTCGCTCGCGTTTGACACAATTTTTGCCGAGGGGCAAAGGCAGTATATGGAGTCGCTGTCCTCTTATGCAAGGCAATTCTTGGGGCAGATGCAAAAGCCCGATGTGGACTATATCGAGGGGCTTTCACCCGCCATTGCCATAGACCAAAAGACCACCAGCGCCAACCCTCGCTCAACCGTTGGAACAATAACAGAAATTTATGACTATTTCAGACTTTTGTTTGCGCACATCGGCGTGCCATACTGCCCAAATTGTCACATTCCAATCAAGCCAAGCACGGTTGACAGCATAGTAAAAAAGGTGCTTGCAAGCAAAGAGGGGAGCAAAATCATGGTTATTGCTCCCGTTATAAGGGGAAAAAAGGGGGAGTATAACAAACTCTTTCAAGGTTTTAAAAAGAGCGGATACGTGAGAGTTAAGGTTGACGGCGAGGTCTATTCTCTTGATGACGACATCGACCTTGACCGCAAGAAAAAGCACGACATAAGCGTTGTTGTTGACCGCCTTGTTGTGCGCGACGACATAAAGACAAGGCTGACCGACAGCATAGAAAACGCCATGAAACTGGCGGACGGGCTGGTCGTTATAGACACTGACGGCGTAGAGAAATTGTACTCCACTCGTCACTCTTGCCCCGAATGTGGATTTTCCTTCAACGAAATCAGCCCAAGAATGTTCTCGTTCAACACTCCATACGGCGCGTGCCCAGAATGCTCGGGCATTGGCTACAAGTTGGTGATTGACGAAAACCTCATCATCAAAAATCCCGAAAAGAGCCTAAACGACGGGGCAATAAGCATCTCGGGTTGGATAGACGGTGGATTTTCAAAGATGTATTTGCAGTCGCTCGCAAGAAGATACAAGTTTAGCCTTTCAACGCCATACAAGGACTTGCCACAAGAGATAAAGGATATCATTTTGTATGGCACGAAAGGTGAAGAACTTGAACTTGAGTACAGCACGGCGAAGTTCTCGGGCTCGTATGTTGCAGATTTTGAGGGACTTATTCCTAACCTTGAAAGGCGCTACAAGAACTCGTCAAGCGACTACATTCGCATGGACATTGAAAGATATATGTCACCACGTCCTTGCAAGTTGTGTCACGGAAGGAGACTGAACGAGCAAGCCATGAACGTCTTTATCGACAAAAAGAACATTGCCGATGTGACCGACATGAGCGTGACGGCGGTCAGCAAGTGGCTTGACGGACTTGAACTCACCGCGAAAGAGAAGAAAATTAGCGAGAGCATAACAAAAGAAATCCAGTCAAGGCTCAACTTCTTGAAAGACGTTGGACTTGAATACTTAACACTTTCGCGAAGTGCGGGGACGCTCTCGGGGGGCGAGGCGCAAAGAATAAGGCTTGCCTCTCAAATTGGAAGCGCGCTTGTTGGCGTTTTGTATGTTCTTGACGAGCCAAGCATTGGACTTCACCCTCGCGACACGCACAAACTAATTAACACGCTTACGCACCTTCGCGACCTTGGGAACTCTGTCATTGTTGTTGAGCACGACGAGGACACCATTCGTTCGGCGGACTTCATTGTTGACGTTGGACCAAAGGCGGGCGTGCATGGCGGCGAGATTGTTGCAACTGGCTCGGTCGAGGACATCATTAAGAGTGAAAGGTCAATAACTGGCAAGTATTTGTCGGGCGAAAAGAAAATTGAAGTGCCAAAGAAGAGGCGCGAGGGAACGGGCAAGTATATCGAGGTCAAGGGCGCGTGCGAGCACAACCTCAAGCACATTGATGTCAAGTTCCCGCTCGGCAAACTGACCGTTGTTACTGGTGTTTCGGGAAGCGGAAAGAGTAGCCTTGTCAATGAAATTCTTTATCCTGTTTTGGCGACTGAACTCAACGGCGCAAAAAAACTCAACTATGGCAACTGCCAAGGGGTTTATGGGGTGGAAGAACTCGACAAGGTTGTAGTCATTGACCAAACTCCAATAGGAAGGACTCCGCGAAGCAACCCCGCAACCTACACTGGAGTTTTCACTCCAATTCGCGAACTTTTTGCATCCACTCTTGACGCCAAGGCAAGGGGCTACACGGCGAGCAGATTTAGTTTTAACGTTAAAGGCGGACGATGTGAGGCGTGCGGTGGCGACGGACTCCACAAGATTGAAATGCACTTTCTTCCCGACGTCTATGTTGCGTGCGACGAGTGCCACGGTCAAAGATACAACAGCGAAACCCTTGAAGTTAAGTACAAGGGCAAGAGCATAAACGACGTTCTTGAAATGACGGTTGAAGACGCATTGAAACTTTTTGAAAACGTGCCAGCAATAGCCAATAAGTTGCAAACGCTTTATGATGTTGGCCTTGGCTACATAAAACTTGGCCAAAGCGCAACAACTCTTTCGGGGGGCGAGGCGCAAAGGGTGAAACTTGGCACCGAACTTTCAAAGCGCGCCACGGGAAGAACAATGTATATTCTGGACGAGCCAACAACTGGCCTTTCCACCTATGACGTTCACAAACTCACGAACATTCTTAACAGACTTGTTGATGCGGGCAACTCGGTTGTCGTTATTGAGCATAACCTTGATGTTATCAAGATTGCCGACCACATCATCGACCTTGGTCCCGAGGGGGGCGACCGCGGTGGAACAATCGTTGCCGAGGGCACTCCCGAAGAACTTGTTGAGAAATATATCAAAAAGTCATACACCGCGCAGGCGCTTGAAAGTCACTTAAAATGAGTGCGAAGTTGTAAGAAATTTGTCAAATTTTGCAAAATTATACAACTTAACGAATAAAATTGTTTAGAAGGTAGATAAAAGGATAGTATTTGTTTTATGAGTATAATGCTTATCCGCTCAATAGTTATCTACCTTTTTGTTCTCTTTGTCATTCGTCTTATGGGCAAGAGGCAAGTGGGTGAGATGCAACCTTTTGAGTTCGTTATAACCCTCATAATCGCCGACCTTGCTTGCATTCCAATGGCAGAACTTGCCGTTCCGCTGGTGCATGGCATTGTTCCCATTCTTGCGCTACTTATTGTGCACTTTCTCATATGCGTTTTTTCAAGAAAAAGCATGAAGTTTAGGTACTTTCTTTCAGGGAGACCCGCCATTTTAATAAGTCCGCATGGCATCAACTATATGGAACTCAAAAAACTTAACATGACCCTTGATGACCTCATTGAGGCGATGCGCGGTTGCGACGTCTTTAATATCGAAGACGTTGCATATGCAATAATAGAGACCAACGGCAAGATGTGTGTCATAAAAAAGGCGACCATTGAGCCACCAACAAGAGAGGATATGAATGTTGAAATTGAGCCGAACGGACTGCCCGTCAATATCATCATGGACGGCAAGTTACTCAAAGAAAATGTCGCGCTGACGGGAATTGACGACAAGTTCATAAACTCTTGCCTTGAAAAGGCAAAGGTCAACAAGATAAAAGAAGTGCTTTTGTTCACTCTAGACAACAATGGCAACTGTTTTATTCAAGCCAAGAACGCCAGCGAGTACGTGACGTTCACGGTGGACTTTAAGGGGGGAGACGCGTGGTAAAGAAGTGGATAATTATTGCCAGCATATTTGTGGCGCTCGTCGTGTCTTGCGTGCTTGAGTATAGATTCGTCAATGGCTCGTTCGACAGCCTTCAAAAGAGTTTGCAAGAATTTAGGCCAATGCTAGAGGAGACCGAGGAGAATATAGACCAGCAAGAAAATATTGAATATATAAGTGACCTTCATGAAACTTGGCACAAAAAGGTGGACGGCCTAAAAGCCCTCATTTGGCACACGGGACTTAAAGAGGTAGAAAACGGGCTTTCAAGGGTCATGACCTACACTAAAGAAAACGACTACACCGAGGCAATGACTGAACTCAACGCGCTAATTGACTACGTCCAACATTATTCTGCGGACTTCGACTTGTCACTCAGCAACTTGCTGTAGAATGATGAAAAAATAGTTGTAAAATATTTTTTATGACTATTTTTTCTTTTTTAATGACAAAAATCCGCGTATGCCAGCAAGGTTAAAAACAAGGTACAGTGCGAGCATGAATGCCGTGCTCAAAATTGCCGAAACCAAGCAAGAAACAAACATTGATGCAAAGTTTATGAAGAGTTTATAGACGAGCCACCCTGCAAGGCTAGAAACAAGGGCAAACACAATGCAAAGCCCCGCGTATTTAAGGAATTTGTTTTCAAGAAGTCCGCGTCTTTTTAGCATAACAAGGTTGAGCGTGCCCGTTGTTAGGGCAAGGGCACTCATGCCAACAATGAGCGCATATGTTCCAATATACTTTGGAAGGAAGAATATTGATGCAATCATGAAGGTGGCGCCCGCAACATAGTTGCCAAGGCTCTTCACCTCTAGCCCCAAAGAGTTGAGCATACTTCCCGAAATTTGGTTTATGCCAAGTGGGAGCATCATAATAGCCGCGGCAGTAACATATTTCCCTGCCTCGCTGGACTTAAAGAGTATTGTGCAAATGGGAGTTCCAAGAGTGAGAAAGGCGGGAACAAGCATCATGCTTATAAGAACGCTCATGTTGAGCCCAAGGTTGATGTGCTTTTTGAGAGATGTTTTGTCAACAGATTTGGTCTTGTCGTCGATGTTGTCCGTCTTTGAACTTATCTCGGGAACAAGCGTCACGGCAAGCGAACTTATGAGGGTTGATGGTATCATGATAAGGGGGAACGCCATGCCCATGACCATGCCAAATTGCGCCATCGCCTCGCTTGAAGAGTAGCCAAAAAGCGTGAGGCGAAGTGGAATAATTATTGCAATGAGCGACTGCACCAGCGAGGACACGGTCCTTAGGGCGGTTATTGGCGCAGAACTTTTAAGAAGAGGCCTAAATGCTCCTCGTGGTCGGCTGAGTTTGTTTTTCAGCGCAAAATAAATCACAACAACCAAGATGCACGAGGCAACGCACGCGAGTGAAAGCGACAGCGCCGCCTTTTCGCCAAGCCCCATGGAAGGAAGAACAAAACTTGAAAAGAGAACAAAGCACAAGATAATTCTTACAATTTGCTCAAAAAACTCTGTGAAACTTATGGCAAAGAAGTGTTTTTCTCCCCAAAGCGCGCTCCTCAAAACGCAGTAGATTGCCGAAGCAACAAGCCCGGGAAGAGAGTAAAGGACAATCTTTGTCACATTCGTGCTGTGGAAAATGAGGTCGATGAGACCGGGGAAGAGAAAGAGAAGTGCAGAAACAACAATGCTTATAAGAAGAGAGACGACCAGCCCGGCGGTGACGCTCTTGTGGGCGCCGTCGTTGTCGCCTATGGATTTTTTGTAGGCAACAGACCTTGAAACGACCAGCGGAAGTCCCGAGCAAACAAGGGTCATCAAGACTCCCAAAATGCTCATTGAAACTTGGTAGTAGCCAAGCACCTCGGCTCCAAGTTTGCGCGAAAGAATGATTTTTAGAAAGAAGCCAAGCGCCCTTGTCAGCACAGAAAATATGGTAACGGTCATTGCCGCTTTTATTAGTCGCCTCATAATTTTTAACCTCAATAAATGAATATGGCGCGCCCCTTTTGACTATGAAAAAAGCCAATTTTTGTTCAAAATTCGGCTATTTTTTCCAAAATATGCACTTCACTTATATCAATCGCTTGTTTTTGACGCAAATTTGTTTTAAAATATTGCATATATATTGCTAAGGGTGAAATTATGGTAACCATAAGAGAGATAAACAAGAGAAGAGATTTCAAAAAGTTTGTGAAGTTCCCCGACAAGTTGTATCGGGGCAACAAGAACTATGTTCCTCCGTTCGAACTTGACGAACTTAACTTGACTGACCCCAAGAAAAACGCGTGCTTTGAAGAGAGCGAGGCGGCATATTTTCTTGCCGAAGAGGACGGGAAGGTCGTTGGAAGAATTATGGGCATAATTTCCCACGCCTACAACAAGAAAAACAACGCGCACCGCGCCCGCTTTTCAAGGTTTGAGTGCATCAATAACCACGAGGTCGCCGACAAACTACTTAAGGCCGCCGAGGACTGGGCAAGGGCAAAAGGTTGCGACTCCATTCATGGACCTCTTGGGTTCAACGACCTTGAAAGAGAGGGCTTGATGGTCGAGGGCTTTGACGAAGAAGGTTGCTACCTCACAAGTTACAACATGGACTATTACCAAAAGTTCATTGAGGACAATGGCTACACCCCAGACGCAAAGTGGGTGGAGTGGAGAATCCCCGTTCCCGACAAAATCAATGAGCGCGCTAACCGCGTTGCCGACATGGTTAAAAAGCGCTACGGCTTTCATGAAAAGAAGTTTAAGTCGGCAAATGAAGTCATAAACAAGTACGGAATGCAATTTTTCTCGCTCCTTGACGAGTGCTATAAAGACATCTATGGAACAATCCCATTCAATGAAAAATTGGTGAAGCAGACAATCGCCTCATTCAAACTTATAATCGACCCAAAGTACATTAGCCTCATATTCAACAAAAACGACGAACTTATCGGCTATGGAATTGGCTTTCCGTCGCTCTCACGCGCGCTCAACAAGAGCCACGGAAGATATCTTCCTTTCGGCATTTTTCGTCTTTTGAGGGCAATCAAGCATCCAAAAGTGCTTGAACTTGGCCTTATTGCCGTCAAGCCCGAATATCAAAAGATGGGCGTCACCGCCCTCATCATAAAAAATATGCAGGGTCGAATGATGAAAGAGGGCATTGTCTATTGCGACACGGGTTGCCAACTTGAAGACAACATTTCCGCCATCTCCGCCCTTGACATGTTCGACCGCCAAGCCATTCGAAGAAAGATTTGTTATATTAAAAAGTTATAAGTAGCGAAGCCATACATGGCTTTGCTACTTATTCGCCGCACCTAAGCCATATTTTAGGCAAATAACTTTGAAAAGGAAAAGGTCGCGACCAAAAAGGTCAGCGGCCTTTTCCTTTTCTTTGTTCTTTACCTAAACTCTGGCTTATCTGCTGCCTCGCGTTTTCGAACAAAGCGGTTCAAAGGGAAAGAAGTGGATACATATTTTAAATGTTTTTTCTAAACCAACATACAAATTCCTCGCGTCAACAATTCAAACGCAGTTTGATATGTAATTCGTTTTTGTAAAAAACGACATGTAATTCGCCATAGGCGATATGTAATTCCGCGTCAGCGGACATGTAATTGTAACGTCTATTTGTTATAAAAAAATTTATTTAATTTTTTTACGAAACCCCTCTAAAACGCTTGACTTTAATATGGGGGGGGGGGGTATCCTATATATGTAGGAAAGGGCTTGCGGGTAGTGACTTATAAAAAAGTTGGCACTTGGTATCTGTTAGGGTACTTAGGTTCAAGATTTGCGTGTGGTAGAATAGAAATCGGGAAGATAAACAATAATAAAAGAAAGAGGAAAATGGTCGTGAAAAAGTTTAAGAAAGTTTTGTGTTTTGTTATTCCAATAGTGCTTATAGTGGCAATCACTTTGGGGGTTGTTATTCCTCTTTGCGTTAATAGGGG
>CANQEP010000022.1 GCA_947595235.1 uncultured Clostridia bacterium | reverse complement strand
CCCGCAATCTATGTTGAAGAGGGTGGCAACCTCACCATTGACGGCACAAGTGTTGTGGACGGCAACAAAGTTGATTATTACACGCCACCATTATATATAATGGGTGAAGAGGAGACTGTTGGTAGCATATATGGTTCCTCGCTAAAACTAAGGACAATGACATTTGGTACATACCCGCAGACATATGTGGGCGATTCATTGAACACGACACTAGAGAATTGGTATTCAAATCAGCCAGCGGGACAAACATATACAATAAGAGATAAAGTATGGACAACATATGAATATCAAGGTGAAAAATATGTAAGAGGGACAAGTAAGCCATATGACAAAAGTTACACATACCATGACGGAACGACAATCAAATCCGGCGGGAAAGCGGTGTGGTTCAAGGTAGAGCCAATAAAGTGGTACATTTTGAACTACGACGCATGGCAGAGTGGCGGTGAAGATATAGAGTTGTTGAGTGAATTAGCATTGACAGGATATATAAGGTTCAACCCGTCAACGAGCGACAGGAATAACTGGAAGGATAGTGAACTACAGAAGTGGCTAAACAATGAATTTTTAAATAGTGCATTTAACGATAACGAGAGAGAACTAATAGCCCTTACAAAGAACAAGAATAATGTAACAGGAGAATATAATAAAGCCCCAGACACATGGACGGGGGCGGATACAGAGGACTATGTATATTGCAAGAGTTACTATGAGATGAGTAATAGTGCTGGGGTGTTTAAAGGAACCGCAGCGAACAGACTATGTTCTCCGACAGACTTTGCATTAAGTAATTATTGTGTGTCAACGAGAGACACGACGAACTATAGGACAGGGACGTGCTACTGGTGGCTGCGTTCGGCGGGCTCGACGTACTCTAACGCGTGTCTCGTCGACGGCCTTGGGTCCCTCAACTACACCAGAAGTGTCACTGAAGACAACGGGGTTCGTCCGGCTTTGCACCTATCGATTTAGTTGCGTGCGACTTGTCGCGCGCGCCTCACTCCCCGCCTAAGAGCCAAATATCACGCAAATAGCATCGAAAAGCAAAAGCCAATGACCGCAAAGGTCTATTGGCTTTTGTTTTCTTCGCTCTTTACGCAATATTTGCCTCTTAGGCTCCCTCGCGTCTTCGAATGTATCGGTTCAAAGGGAAAGAAGTTGATATTTATTTTAAGTGTCGCACTTTGGTGCTTCTATTCAATTATTATTAAACTAAACTCTACATTGACATTATAAAGTGGATGAAAAATCACCCCTTTTGGTGCCGAAGGCACCACCTTCCCCCCGTGGGAGGGGGCACTTGGTGAGGACGCAAGGGATTTGAGATATAAGTTTGGGAAAAACATCAATTTAAAAATGTTGATAAGAGAACAGTGAGAAATTAGAGAGGAGTCTCAAAGAGTGACATATAAAATGTACATCCACCACAAGTGCCCCCTTGACGGGGGAAAGGTGGTGCTTTGCACCAAAAGGGGTGATAAATCATCCACTAGCAACGACAATTAAGAGAACAGAAAGAAATTAAAGAGAAACGCCAAGGTTGGAAATGAAAAATAAAAAACAACTTTTCTCTTTTCGAACCTCCTCACCCAATGTTCACTTAGGTGCTGTGGATGGTTGAGCGACCAACAAGTTGGTCGCAATCAAACAAAAAGTATTGCAAATGTTGGGCGGGTATATTATAATTGGGGGTATGGAAAAAATCGGGGATACCATTGCCTGCATTTCTACCCCGCTGGTGGGCGGAGCCATTTCTATTGTGCGCGTTTCGGGAAACGATGCGGTTAAGGTTGCAGACAAGGTGTTTTTGTCAAAAAAAGGGGAGAGGCCGTCGGCTTTAAGGCCGAGGATGCTCACCCTTGGCGAGTTCGACGCGGGCGAGTTCAAAGAGCAATGTTTGTGCGTTGTTTTTAAGGCGCCTTTCAGTTACACAGGCGAGGATATGGTCGAGTTTCAGTGCCACGGCGGGGTCATGCTGACAAAAGGGGTTTTGTCGGCACTTCTAAAAAATGGGGCACGCATGGCGACAGCGGGCGAGTTTTCTAGGCGCGCGTTCTTAAATGGCAAGATGAGTTTGTCGGACGCTGAGGGAATGATGGACATGATTGGCGCCGAGAGTGAGGCAGAAATACGCGCGGGCTACAGCCTTTTGACGGGGCAACTCAGCAAAAAGGCAAGCAGCATGCAAAAAAGGCTAGTTGACCTTTTAAGCGACATTGAGGTGTCGCTTGACTACCCCGAAGAGGACATTGAGCAAGTTACAAGGGCAAAGGCGAAAGAGACCTTGATTGAAATTAAGAGCGAAATTGAAAAGCAACTTGACTCGCGAGAGGCTGGGCGACTCATAAAAGAGGGAGTTTCTGTTGCCATTCTTGGGAGGCCGAATGTTGGCAAGTCCAGTCTTTTGAATGCGCTCTTAAAAGACGAAAGAGCCATTGTCACCGAAGTTGCGGGAACAACGCGCGACATCATTGAGGGAACGATGAGCATAAAAGGGTTAAAGTTCAACCTCTTTGACACGGCGGGCATTCGCGAGACCGAGGACAAGGTTGAAAAGATTGGCGTTGAAAGGGCAAAAAAGGTCATTGAGGGTGCAGACATAGTTGTTTTTGTTAAGGACGACGTTGCAAGCGACGAGGACAAGAAACTTGAAGAACTCATAAAAGGCAAAAAGGTTATATATGTAAAGAACAAGGCAGACAAGACGGGAGACTATTCGGTAGGTGAAAGCATAAACCTCTCTGCGGTGAGCGGAGTGAACATCGACGCGCTAACTGAAAGACTCTTTGCTTTGGCGACCGAGGGCAAGAGTGTTGGCGGGGGACTAATACTTACCAGCGAAAGGCACATTGACGCTCTTCGCAGAGCGAAAAGTCATCTTGAGGACGCATTGTCGTCGCTAGAAAGTATGCCAATTGACATCGTCACCATAGACATCAATCTCGCCTATCAAGTGCTGGGCGAGATAACGGGCAATACCTCTAGCGAGGAAATCATTGACGCGATATTTAGCAAATTTTGTTTGGGGAAGTAGTATGGAGTTTGACGCAGTTGTTATTGGAGCGGGTCACGCGGGCTGTGAAGCGTGCTTGGCGCTTGCCCGAACGGGGCTAAAGACTGCCATTTTCACCCTTGAAGAGAGGGGAGTGGCTTTTTTGGCGTGCAATCCTAGTATTGGCGGAACGGCGAAGGGGCACCTTGTTTGCGAGGTGGACGCCCTTGGCGGGCAAATGGGAATAACCGCCGACAAAAACACCCTTCAACTAAGGATGCTCAACATGGGCAAGGGCTTTGCCGTGCACTCACTAAGGGCACAAGTGGACAAGCACGCGTACCACGAGAGTATGCTAAAAACACTAAAAGAGCAAAAAAACCTCAGCCTCATCTACGACGAAATTGTTGACATCAAGGCGGCTGGGGGTCAAGTTTCAAGTGTGGTCACGGCGAGCGGAAAAGAGTATAAGACGCGCGCGGTCATTGTGACAACGGGGGTGTATCTAAGTTCGCGAACAATAACGGGGGAAATAATAAAAGACGAGGGACCGTCGGGCTTCAAGAACGCAAGGGGGCTGAGCCGTGCCCTTGAGAGATTGGGCTACGAGATAAGGCGGTTCAAGACGGGCACTCCTCCGCGCCTGGACAAAAAGAGCATAAACTACTCAAAGTTCGAGGTTCAAAAGGGCGATTATAACATCCAAACCTTCTCGTTTTTAACGAAAAAACAAAACAAGAACACGCACGTTTGCTACCTTGGTTACACAAGTGAAAAAACAAAGCAAATCATCCTTGAAAACCTTGACAAGGCGCCCATGTATAACGGGGTTATTGAGGGGGTTGGTCCAAGGTATTGCCCGTCCATTGAAACAAAGATTGTGCGCTTTAAAGACAAGGAGCGTCACCAGATATTTCTTGAGCCCGAAAGCGCATCGTCAAGTGAGATTTATCTTCAAGGGATGAGCACAAGTATGCCAAAAGACATACAATGCAAGATGACAGAAAGCATAAGCGGGCTTGAAAAGGCAAAGATTGTGCGCTACGGCTATGCCATTGAATATGACTGCATAAATCCTCTTGACATTTATCCAACGCTTGAAAGCAAAAAAGTTAAGGGGCTTTACACGGCGGGGCAAATTAACGGAACAAGTGGCTATGAAGAGGCGGCGGCGCAAGGGCTTGTTGCTGGGCTCAACGCAAGCCTATTTTTGAGGGGCAAAGAGCAAATAATCTTGCCTCGCGACAGTTCGTATATTGGCGTTCTCATTGACGACCTCACCATAAAAGGGACAATTGAGCCATACCGCATGATGACCTCGCGCGCGGAGTATAGGCTACTTTTAAGGCAAGACAATGCCGACCTCAGGCTGACCGAGATTGGCCATGAGGCGGGGTTGGTCACTGCCGAAAGATACGAAAAGTTTAAAGAAAGGCAAAAGAACATTGAAAAGATAAAGAGCCAAGCGCGAAAGACCATAAGACCGAGCGAGAAACTCAACAATTATCTTTTGTCGGTGGGCGAGAGCGCCGTTAATGTGCCAATAAGCATTGATGCGCTCATAAAGAGGAGCAATGTTGCTCCGCTTGACCTCAAAAGGAAGTTGGGGCTGTTCAAAAACTATAAAAACAGCGAGGTCATGACTGCGCTAATTGACGTTAAGTATGAGGGGTATCTTGAAAGGCAAAACCTCATGATTGAGCGCGAGAAAAAACTTGAAGAGAAAAAAATTCCAACAGATTTTGACTACTCCGCTGTTCATGGGCTAAGAATAGAGGCAATTGAGAAACTTGAAAAGATAAGGCCACTCACCATTGGCGAGGCAAGTCGCATAAGCGGGGTCAATCCCGCCGACATCTCTGTTCTTATTATGGCAATGGCAAAATATAAAAATTGACATATTGACAAACGACGAAAAGTATAATATAATTCTAGTACACAAAAAGGGGCAAGTTATATGGAATATTTTGATATCCACAACGACACTTTGGTCTATATGGCATTCTATCTAAAAAGGCTGTCATTTCCCAAGGGGACATTAAAAATCACCTATAGCGAAATGGAGGACTACAAGAACCTTGTTAAAAGGTCGCTAGAGAACGGGAAGAGATACGCTAGTTATGATTATAGGTTCGTTATGGGCGCTCCCAACTATAACGAGGCGAACTGCACTCCTGAGACCATAAGAAAACTTAGGGCAACGACCTATACCTATGACACCATGAATGGAACTTATCAGTCCGGTGCCGAGTCTGATGGGCTGTCGCTGAAAAGTCTCAGTATGCTGTCGATGACAATAAGGCCACACTTCTATCCTAATGGCTACGAAAAGGCGCTTAACATCATCTCGCGCCGTCGCTTTTCAAACAAGGGCGCAAAGGCAAAAACCGCTGAGACCTCAAAAGACGACGAGAGTGGTCAACCGGGCGAAGAATAATGCAGAAAGCGTAAAACAAAAAACTCTTGACAATGTCAAGGGTTTTCTTTTATAATAACAAAGTTATATATACATATTTGTTCACTATTGTTATTATGTTTATATTAACTTTTCGGGCGATGTCCCGTTTTTATGGCACTTGCCAAATAATTAAAGGAGAGAAATCATGAAAAGAACTTATCAACCCAAGAAGGCCCACAAGAACAAAGTTCATGGCTTCAGAGCCAGAATGGCAACCAAGGGCGGAAGAAGAACTCTTGCAAGAAGAAGAAACAAGGGTAGAGCCAAAATAGTTGGTTAAAGATGTTAAAACAAAAGTATAGACTTAAAAAAAAGTATCAATTCAACTACGTTTACAGAGTGGGGAAGACTTGTCACGGCAAGTTTCTTTTGTTGGTTTTTAGTCCCAGCAAAAACAAGAATGTGAAAATTGGCATTTCTGTCAGCAAAAAGGTTGGCAACTCTGTTAAGCGCAATCGTGCAAGGCGTCTCATTCGAGAAGGGGTTTCGCCCTATCTTGAAAAAATAAAGCAGAACTTCAACATCATCATTGTTGCAAAGCAATCCATTGAGGGCATGAAATCCCCCGCCGTTCAAGATGACGTTTTTAGCACGCTGAAAAAGGCAGACCTTCTCTTATGAAAAAGTTTCTTGATGTTATTTTGTTCATCCCGAGATACATTGCAAAAGGACTTGTTCTTTTTTATCAAAAGTGCATTTCACCACTTTTGCCACACGCGTGTCGGTTCACTCCATCTTGTAGCACATATGCTATGGAGTGCATTGGTGAATATGGCTTTTTTAAAGGGATTTGGCTTGCCACGAAAAGGGTTTTTCGCTGTAACCCATTCTCTAAGGGGGGCGTTGACCCAGTAAAACCTAATCTTAAAGGAGATTTTAAATGGCTAATGTAGTTACATTTCTTTCCAGCGCTGCCATAAAAGCCCCAACTGGACTTTGGGCAATCATTCTTAACTGGATTGAAAAGGGCGTTGTTAACTATGGTTGGGTCATTATTTTGTTTACCTTGCTCATAAAAGTCTGCATGTCTCCGCTTGACTTTCTTGTTAGATTCACCTCAAAAAAGCAGACACTTGTTCAGCAAAAACTTGCACCGCAAATAGCAAGAATAAACAAAAAGTACTCTAGTGACCCCGCACAGGCAAAGGCACAGACCAATATGCTCTATAAACGCGAGGGAGCGGGAACTGTGGTCTCTTGCCTTGTCATGATTGTTAACCTTGTCTTGACGCTTGTTGTGTTCTTCTCGCTGTTCTCAACCCTTAGGCAGATGTCTGCCTATAAGGCAATCAATCAATATGTTGAACTTGAAAATGCCTACACAAGCGAGTATGTTCTTCACATAGGCGAGGCAAAAGCCGACTTCAAAACAAGATTTGATGAAACGGCAAACACCTATCACAACCTCTATGAAAAAGTAGAGAACGAAGACGGCACCGTCACATTAAAATTAAAGTATAAAGATGTTAGTTACCAAAATTTTGTCACCCTTTTTGAAGAGACTTCGGGCGACGGAACTTTGGGGCTTCTTGACAACTTCTATATTATTGGCGGCGGAATGACCGAGGAACAAAGTGCGTTCTCGCTGTTGTTCTTTGGAAACGACGACCAAGAGAATAGCGAGCACGTTCAAGTTGTAAGTGTTCTCACCGAGAGCGGGAAAAAGGCAACAGAGCCAGCCGCTTTAAAGGCGAGCGAAGTTTGGAAAAACGTTAAAGACAGTTGGCTTTGGGTTGGCAACATCTGGGTTGCCGACAACTACAAGAGCCCCGTTCCGACCTATAGCGACCTTGTTAGCCTTGCAAATAGTTCAAAAATAAAGGAGTACAAGACCTTTGTTTCGGGCATTGACAAAGACCTTTATGGCGCGGTTACATCTGCCGTCCATGCGCAAAACAATCGCTGGAATGGATACTTCATCTTGGCAGTTTTGGCGGGCGTTCTGTCGTTTTTGAGCCAGTGGATTTCTGAACTTATGAACAGGCCAAGCGGAAAGCAAGTTAACCAGTACCTTAACGAGAGCAATCCGCAAGGTGGCATGATGAAGTTCATGAAGATACTTCTTCCAGCGCTCATGATAATCTTCGTTTTAACGTCTTCGGCGGCGTTTGGCATATATATCGTTGTGAGTTCGCTGATATCTATTGGTCTTAGCGCACTTATCGGAGTTATCGTTAACGCTTGCTTTAAGAAAAAGCAAGAAGAGGTCTATGCTGAACTTGAAAAGGAAGCAATGAAATCTCTTAAAAAGAGTCAAAAGAGTCAAAAGAGGAGTTAGTTTATGAAAAGTATTGAAACTCAAGGGAAAACCGTTGACCAAGCCATTGAACTTGGCCTTTACAAACTTGGAACAACAAGAGACAAAGTAAAGATATCAATTTTGGAAGAGGCGGGGCTTTTCAACAAGGCGCGCGTTAAGTTGTCGGTTGGTGAAAGCAGTGAAAGTGAACAAAAACTCACCGACTTTCTTGAAACGCTCCTTAAAAAGATGAACCTTAATCTTCAAGTCACCGTTGAAGAGCAAGAAGACCAGTTCGTTGCAGACATAACGGGCGAAGACGCGGCACTTCTTATTGGCAAAAGAGGGGACAATCTTGACAGTTTTCAGTTCCTTGTTAACACAATCTATAACAAGGGCAAGAAGCACGACGAGTACAAAAAGGTTGTTATCGACAGCAATAACTACAAAGAAAAGCGCGAAGACACTTTGAAGGTGCTTGCACAGCGTATGGCGGCGAAGGCAGTTCGCGAGAACCACGACGTTCGCCTTGAACCAATGGGCGCAAACGAGAGAAGAATTATTCACTCAACTCTCTCTGACAGCGCAAAGGTGGAAACCGAGAGCAAGGGCAACGAGCCAAACCGCTACGTTGTTATAAAACTCAAAAACCGCAAAGATAAGCGCAAGAAAGAGGACGAAGAAGGTGCCCCAAAACGCGCCTATAACGATTAAAAAAGTAACATTTTATGTTTAAGTTGCACAAAAATAATGTGCAACTTTCTTTTGCTATTGACATGTGTATTTTTTACGCATATAATAGGGGCAGAGGTAGAGACCATGGACTACAAAAATCCAAGATATAAAGGGCAAGGCATACACGTTATAAGCACAATATTCACAGTTAAGAATGGGGTCTTTAAGGTGCTACTCATCAAGAGGAAAAACCAGCCATTTGCGGGCGTGTGGTCGCTGGTTGGTGGCTCGGTCTATAACGATGAAGATGTTGAGACTGCGCTAAAAAGAGAGGTTTTTGAGAAGTCGGGAATAAAGGGCATAAACTATCGACACTTTGGAATATACTCTTCTCCAAATCGCGCCCCCAAGATGAGGATGATTGCTCTTTCTTATATCTCGGTCATTGACTCTTCAAAGGTGGATGTCTTGAAAGAGACAACCCACACCTTCGACGCAGAGTGGTTCGACATCACCGCCCTTCCGCACCTTGCTTTTGACCACGACGAGATTGTTAAAGGGGGCATCGACTTTTTGAGGGAGCACATCAGCGACAAGGGGATACTAAAAGAACTTTTCCCAAAGCGCTTCACCCTTCCCGAACTTCACAAGGCGTATGAGTGCATTTTGGCAAAAAACATCGACCGAAGGAACTTTCGAAAGAAACTCATTGCCGATAATGTCATCAAAGATACTGGACTTTTGAGCGTAACAAAGGGCGTTAAGTCGTCAAAACTTTACGAGTTTTGTTAAAATTTTAGCAAAAACTCGTATTTTCATCCCAACAAAAGCGTAAAAATTACACATTCAAAAAATAAGAAAAGAGAAGTTGAAAAAAGGAGGTGAAACAAGTGTCTAACAAAAGGTAGAGGTGGGAGGGAACTTTAATAATTTTAAAATCATAGGCAAAAAATGATGTTTTTGCAATAAGAAACCGCAAGGCGTGTTATATGGTTGCAAAAAGCGAGCATAGTGGCTGGAATTTCAAGAGGTTTAACGAGATGTGAATAGTGGCGAAAATTAGGGCATGACAAAATAGTTGTGTGGCATTATTTTTCACAACAAAAGCGTAAAAAATACACATTAAAAAAGAAAAAATGGAGGGTTAAAAATTATGGTAGATTTCAAAAAGCATAGTCTTAAAAATTACACATACGACGATGTGAATGAGTGGCTGAGTGAGGGGCTGAACAACGTTGCGCAAATTATGAATATTGACAAAGAGCAGTTGAAGGCGCGCATAAGTGAGCAAGAAGGCGAGATTGCAAAAAGGAAACTTCATCCAACCATAGACGACCATAGCGACGAAAGGAAGGCGCTAAGGCTGAGCATTTTGGCAGACTATATTGACCTTTATCAAGATGCAAGAAAAGACAGAAGAGCAGTCATTGTTTTGGGGCAGATTGCATCGGGAAAAACTTCGTATTGCAAGATTTTGGAAAATGGGGGAGAGAACGCCATTGTTGACGTTGACTTCATAAAGCAAGGGCATGGATTTATGCAGGCGCTGAAAAGCGACTTTGACAACGGCCGTGGCACCGACATGATACACGAAGAGGCAAGTATGCTTGCAAAAGAGTACTTAAACCTTATGAGCAACTTTGGATACAACCTTGTCATTCCAAAGGCGGGGACAGAGTTTTCTAGCATTGACAAAATTGCAAGGTTGTTAAAGTCCAAGGGCTACAACATAATGCTTTGCTACATTGATCTCCCCATTAAAAAGTGCGTTGAGAGGAATTTTTACAGATTTATTTACGAACTCAAACAGGGTGTTCCATCAAGGCTTGTGCCATTCAACGTCATTGAAAACATAGACGACAAGCCCTTCAAAACCTTTTCGAAATTTCTCATGGAGCACAGCCCATATATTGACCAATATTCTGCGTTCTCAAACGATGTTGAGCAAGGCGAAGAGATGATACCAATTGACATAAACGACATTTTGGATTACAATAGGCTTGAAGAAGAGGAAGAAAAATAATGGTTGATTTGACAAAACTTGTGGATTTGCACATCCACACAACTTGCTCAGACGGAGACTTGTCTGTTGATGAAATTCTTATGAAAGCCAAAGAAAAAAGGCTAAAATTTGTTGGAATCGTTGACCATGACACCATTGAGCAATTTGACAAGGTCAAAGAGAGCGCCCTCGCAAAAAAGATGAAAGAGAGCGGCGTTAGAGTTTGGGTTGGAACCGAGTTCTCGTGCAAGATAAATGGGCTCAAACTTCATCTTATTGGCTACAACTTTGACCACACCTCAAAAGAGATTTTTCATCTTATTGAAAAAGCGCAAAAGTTGAGGCAGGAAGACCTTTTTTATAAGGTTGAAACGGCAAGAAGTCTTGGCGCAACCATAACAGACGAGCAACTGGAAAAATTGAAGGCCATTGAAAATGTTGGGAAGCCACATATCGCCCAATGCATAAAAGAAAACGGCGCCGAGGGGTCTATTGGCGAGATAATAAGAAAGTATCTTGACAGCAAGAAACTTTTGAGGCTAGAAACGAAAGAGGTCATTGACGCCGTTCATAAGGCTGGCGGAATAGTGGTCATTGCGCACCCATATCAAATCGCGACCGAGAACCACATCTCAGAGGGCGAGGCAGAGAAGGTTTGGGAAGAACTTGTACGTCTTAAGGCAGACGGGATGGAGTGCTTTTACTCGCTCTATGACATGGAAAAAATCAAGCATCTTGTCTCGTTCGCAAACAAAAGAGGACTCATTATCACTCTTGGCAGTGACTTTCACGGCAAGACCAAGCCAAACATAGAGATTGGAATGGTGAAAAAAGGAAAGTAAAAATCCCGCAGATTTGCGGGATTTTTCTTACTTATTATTTCTTTGAGGTTCTTTATAGAACTTTATGAGGCAGTTGTTGATGAGCGCTTTTGTTCTTATCATGCTTAGGCTGAATAGTATAGCCATGACAATGCTAACAAGAATAACAACGCACATCTCAATTATCATCATTTGCAAAGTTGCGAACATGGTTTTTGAGAAGAATATCATCTTCACTGCCGAAACAAGAACTTCCAAGATTGCGCCGGCGCTGACTGCATAGGTGAAGGTTGTGAGCGTTGTGAAGGTTGTTGAAGTTTTCAAAACATTTGTTTCGCTCTTTTGGGTATTGAAGAACACGGCAAGGGCGATGATGTTAAGAACAAACGCAAAGAACACGTAAAACACAATTAGACCCGCAACACTGCCATAGAGCCCGAAGTAGTAGTAAACGTTCGTGAAAACATAAAAGCCAACATAGAAAACAACCTTGAACCATTCGGGGATGATGAGTTTCTTTTTGCTCTCAATAACCATGAGGCATATATAAAGGCACAAGCACAGCGCAACAAGAACGAATGCAAGAATGTAGTTAAAGTATTCGCGCGTGAGACACTTTGGGGTTAGAACGTTAAAGACGCCAAGAAGCAAGAAAACAAGGTGGGCGACACTCAAAACAAGCACTGCCCAAAGAAGAAAGTTTGAAAATGAGAATTTTTTTTCTGTGTTATTTTTCATAGATATATACCCTTTTTATTAGTTTACAATTCTTACTGGCAAGATAAGATACAAGTAGTCGTCGTGGTCGGTCGCGGTGATTGTGCAAGGGGCGATGGCAGAGGTGAAGTTGATTTTCACGAACTCATCATCAATATTTCTCATGCACTCGCTCATGTATCTTGCGTTAAAGGCGATAACAACGTCTTTTCCGTCAAGCGAGATGGTGATATTTTCGGTGACGTTACCAATGTCGCTCTGGCTTGAGAGGGTCAAAAGTTTGTCGCGAATTTCGAACTTGACAAGATTATTTTTGTCCATCCTTGCAAGAAGGCTGGCTCTTTCAAGGCCTTCCTCAAGTTGCTTTTTGTTGATTGTTATGGTTGAAGAGGTTGATTGAGGAATGACTTGGCGATAATTGATGAAGTCGCCGTCAAGCAGTCTTGTTATAACGCGCGTGTTGTTAACCGAAACAAGAAGGTAGTTCTTTTGAATAAGAAGTTCGATATCCTCGTCGTCTTCACCCTCCAAAAGTTTTGAAATCTCGGCGAGGGTTCTTGCTGGAATTATGCAACTGAGCTGCTTTGAAGTGCTCTTAACCTTTCTTTTTGCAAGGGCAAGGCGATAACCGTCAAGGGCAACAGAGGTGACAAGGTCGGTTCCAATCTCAAAGAGGCAACCTTTAAGAATTGGTCTTGCGTCGTCGGTTGCAACCGAGAAGATTGTGCTGTTAATGAGTTCTCGAAGGTCCTTTCTGTTCATAACAACGGTGTCGGGGTCAACAAGGTCCTTGATTTCGGGGAACTCGTCGGCGTTCATGCACTGAATAAAGCCCTCGCTGTCGGTGTACTTGATTTTTAATGAATTTTTGTCGGTCAAGGTGAGTTCAATTTGTTCGCTTGAAAGTTTTTTGATAAAGTCGGCAAAGAACTTCCCGGGAACAACAACTTCGCCCGCAATCTTAACGTCGGCGGGAATGGTCTTTTCAATAGAAATTTCAAGGTCGGTTGCGCTGAGGGTCAAGGTGTCTTCGCTGGCTTTGAGTTTTATGCCCTCCAAGATTGGGTTTGTGGTTCGAACGGCGGTTGCCTTGATGACCTTCAAAACGGCGTCGCTTAAATCTAATCCTTCACAAATAAGTTTCATATTTTTCTCCTTTTAGTAAAAATTATATTTGATTTTGCATTTTTTTTCAAGTGATTGCAGATATTTTGTGCGATTTTTAGGTTATTTGCCCTTTATCATTGCCTTTATGTCGTTTATTTCGGTGGCAAACTTCTTGTTTTTGCTCATGTCTTCGGCGATTTTGTTCTTTGCATAGATGACAGTTGCGTGGTCTTTGCCAAAGATGTCACCAACGGCGGCAAGGGGGATGGTCATAAGGTCGGAGATAAGATACATTGCAATCTGCCTTGCATAGGCAATTTCTTTCGTTCTTTTTCTTGCGAGCAAGTCCTCTTTTCTTATGTTATAGAACTTGCAGACCGAGTCAAGAATGACAGAGGCGTCAAGTTCGGCATCGTCGTGGGCAATCATGTCTTTTAGGGCCTCGCGCGCCGTGTCAATTGTGACAATGCTTTCGCCAAGAAGCCCCGAATAGAACACCGTTCGCGCAAGCATTCCCTCAAGCACTCTTATGTTTGTGCTCTGCGCACCTGCGATATACTCAATGACGTCGCGCGATACATTATAATGCTCAATTTGTGCCTTTTTTAAAAGTATTGCGGTCTTTGTTTCGGTGTCGGGAACGCCAATGTCCGCCATAAGACCCCACTCAAGCCTTGAACGAATGCGCTCTTCAAGGCCGTCAATCTCTTTCGGTGGCTTGTCGGACGAAACAACAATTTGCTTTCCCTTTTCCAAAAGGTCGTTGAAGGTGTTGAAAAACTCCTCTTGCACCGATTGTTTTTTTGCGATGAATTGGATATCATCAATTATTAAAACGTCCGCCCTTCTGTACTTCGACCTAAAATCGCTCGTTGAACCGCGCTTGTTATTAAAAAGGCTGTCAATAAGGTCGTTTGTGAAGCGCTCGCAAGTGACATAAACAACTTTTAGCGCGGGCTTTGTTTCGTTAACTTGGTTGCCAATGGCGTGAAGAAGGTGGGTCTTTCCAAGCCCAACACCGCCATAGATGAAGAGGGGATTGAACTTCTTTTCACCCGGCGTTGTTGCAACCGCCTTTGCCGCAGCAGAGACAAATTGGTTTGACGAGCCAACAACAAAGTTGTCAAAAGTGTACTTTGGGTTGAAACTTGTTCGAACAAGGTCGTCCTCTGTCTCTTCGGGCTTTTCTTCTTTTTCTTCGGGCTGAGCGTCCTCACCGTTGCCAATGACGAACTCGACCGACGTTATCGCGCCGTGCACTCTGTTGAGGCAACTTGTTATAATGGTCTTGTAGTTTTTCACCAGCACCTTCTTGCTTGAAAGTGACGGGGTTGCCAAAACAAGGCAGTTGCCTTTCATTTCAAGGGGCTTTATGGTCTTTATCCAAACGTCAAACGAAACGGCAGTCATCTCGCTTGACATAAGGTTGGTCGCGCTTTCCCAAACGCCTTCGATGTCTATGTTTGCTTTTGATGAGATGAAATCTTCTTCCATATGCGTCCCCTTTCTTTCAATATTTTTCATTATAATATAGTGGCAACAAAAAAACAAGTTTTTTGGCTTTTCATTTTGTCTTTGGTTTACATTTTTTTGTGCCTTTGGTATAATTTTACTATGAGAATTTGTAGCGTTAAACTTACTAACTATAGAAACTATCAAGATGCGTCTGTTTCTCTTGACACAGGAATAACCATGCTCTCGGGCAAAAACGGTCAAGGCAAGACTAATTTTGTTGAGAGTATATACTTTGCGTCAACAACAAAAAGTCCGCGCACAAGCGACCTTAGTGACCTTGTTTTGGACGGCAAAGACGGGGCAAGGGCAGAGTTTGAGGTTGAGCGCAATTTTGGAAAAGTCAATATTCAGTTCGTCATCTCAAAAAAGGGTGAAAAGCAGTTTTTCATAAACGGCAACCAAGTGAGCAAACTCAGTGAAGTCTTTGGCAACCTTGTGGTGGTGTATTTTTGCCCGCAAGATTTGAGAGTTGTCTCGGCTTCTCCCGACGTTAGGCGCGACTTTATGGACACCGACATAACTCAACTTTCGGGCTCATACTATAACCTTCTTGTGCGCTACAACAAGATTTTGATGCAGAGAAACAAACTTCTAAAATTCGAAAAAGACCGCGAGAGCCTTGAAAGGCAAATTGAGGTCTGGAACGAGCAACTTGCCAGCACCGCCTCGCTGATTATCAAGACGCGCAAGGGCTTTATTGAAAAACTGAAAGAGCCAACAAATGAGGCGATAAAGTTCATTTCGTCTTTTAAAGACGAACTCAAAATGGAGTATGTTGGTGCACGAGGAACGACGGCACAAGAGATAAAGGAAGAACTTTTGAAGAGCCTTAAGTATAACCTTGACCGCGACATTGAACTTGGCTACACCTCTATTGGGCCTCACCGCGACGACATCTACTTTGAACTTAACGGCAAAGACGCACGCAACTTCTCTTCTCAAGGTCAGCAAAGAAGCATAATCCTTGCGCTAAAATTCGCCGAAATGCAGATTTTGAGAGATGAGATTGGCGAAAGCCCCGTCCTTATCTTGGACGACGTTTTTTCTGAACTTGACCCATCACGCCAGAAAAAACTCTATGAAAAGATGAGCGAGTTCCAAACAATAATAACGGGCACAAACTTTAAGTTTAGGCCAGAAAGCGAGTATAAAAAGTTGAACGTCACGCTTGGCGTCATTAAGGAGCGGAAGGCATAACGTCCTCGCGCACGCGTACGCGATATATAATAAATACATAATATAAAATAAATTTTAGGGGTTAAAAATGCTTGCATAAAAATCCCCTTTTTTGTTATAATCAAGAAAGGTACAAAAATTAAGCAAAAAGGGGACTTCAAATGGAAGATATTGGAAAAGTTGAAAGTCAGTACGGCGAGGAGCAAATTCAAGTTCTTGAGGGTCTTGAGCCCGTAAGAAAGCGCCCCGGGATGTACATTGGATCAACAGATGAAAGGGGACTTCATCACCTTGTTACAGAAATTGTAGACAACTCTATCGATGAAGCTCTGGCTGGCTACTGCACAGAGATTTTGGTGGAGATTAACAAAGACGGCTCTTGCTCGGTCACCGACAACGGGCGTGGCATTCCTACTGGTATCCACAAAAAGGAAGGTAAGAGCGCGGTTGAACTCGTTTTAACGAAACTTCACGCGGGCGGAAAGTTCGGCGGTGGAGGCTACAAGATTTCGGGCGGACTTCACGGCGTTGGACTTTCGGTTGTTAACGCGCTGAGCGAGTGGCTTGAGGTTGAGGTTTTTCAAGAGGGCAAACACTTCAAGCAAGTGTACAACCGCGGAGTGCCTCAAAGAGACTTGCAAGTTATTGGAGAGTCAAAAAAGACGGGAACAAAGGTCACTTTCTTGCCCGACGACGAGATTTTTGAAACGACAGAATTTAATTATGACACCTTGAAAAACCGTTTCCGCGAAATCGCCTTTTTGA
>CANQEP010000021.1 GCA_947595235.1 uncultured Clostridia bacterium | reverse complement strand
ATATACTTTTTTCGAGGAAAATATGAGAGTTGTTAATTTGGCGTCTGGGAGCAAGGGCAATGTCACCTTCTTTGAGGCGGGCGGTGTTAAAATTTTAATAGATACGGGATTGTCGCTCAAAGAAATCAAAACAAGGCTGGAACTTGTTGGTGAAAAACTAGAAAACATCAATGCCATTTTGATAACCCACGAGCACAGCGACCACATAAAGGGCTTTTTGCAAGTGTTAAAGTGCACCAAGGCGAGAGCGTACGCTCCAAAGACCACCATTTATGACTACTTCAAAATCAGCGACGAGCAACTTCTTGACCGCATCTCAATAATTAGCGAATACCCCTTCCACATTGGTGACATTCTTGTTTCGCCCGTCTATGTGCCACACGACTCAATGGAGTGTTTGTCGTTCGTCATTGAGTACAAAAACAGAAAAGTGGGCATCGCGACAGACCTTGGCTTTGTTCCAACCCTGCTACTTAACAAACTTGAAGGATGCGACCTTGTTTATATCGAGAGCAACCACGACAGAAATATGCTCATGTCAAATATGTATCCGCGCTTTGTTAAGCAAAGAATCATTGGCGACAGGGGACACCTTTCGAACGAGCAAGCGGCATCCGCCATTGTCTTTCTTGCAAAAAAGGGGACAAAGCACTTTGTTCTCTCTCACATATCTGAGCACTCAAACACCATTTCGCTGGCGTATCTTGCTTCAGCAAAGGCGCTTGAAAAAGAGGGCTTTGTCTTAGAAAAAGATGTGTTTTTGAGATACTCGCGCCAAGACAAGCCAGGGAACAACTATATTTTTGGAGAGGATAATGACGACTAATATTGTTGTAAAAAAACTTAAAAACAAGGACTTCAAACTGATAGACAGCGCCGTTTGTTGCGCTCTATTTGTGCTTTTTCAGTTCCTTTTTGATTTTTTTTATAGGATTGTGCCAACCAGCCTAAAAGCCAATTTGTTTTTTGCAATCTTTGCATCAATTTTGGTTGAGGCGGTGTTCTTTTTTGCCGCATGGGCAACATCAGGCATTGGCAAAACTGAACTTTTTGAGGCAACAAAAATCAACAAAAAAATTGACTACAAGAGCGGACTTTTGGCAGTTGCAATGTCTGTTATTTGTCTGTTTGGCTTTAACGGACTCACGAACGTCTTTGTTGAGTTTCTTGGGTCGCTTGGCTACAGCCAAGTTGTAAGCGACGTTGTTGTTCCAAACTTTGGCACTTATATTTTGTATGTTATAACCATTTGCCTTCTGCCCGCCATTTTTGAAGAAACTTGCTTTCGCGGGTGCATCTTAAACGGCATGAAATCTCTTGGAGTGCACAAAGCGGTTTGGTTTTCGGCAGTCATATTCATGCTCATGCACGGAGGCCCCGACCAAACCATTCACCAACTCATTGTTGGAGCAATCTGTGGCTATGCCCTTGTCTATTCGGGGAGTTTGCTCGTTCCAATTATTATCCACTTTTTCAATAACTTCACGGCAATAACACTGATATACATCGAAAACTTCTTGCCAGCATCTGAGGTTGAGGGCACCGTGGCAAGCGCGAGCACGCTCTCGGTTTTGGTGTCAATAATTTCGGCGGTTGCGCTGGCTTGCATTGCGACTTATCTTATTTTGATTTGCCTTAAAGAACTCAAAAAACAAAGGCAAGAAAGAGAGAAAAAGGCAAAAGAAAAATTGGCATTAAAGACAACTAGCGCAAGTGAAGAAGCGAAGAGCGAGGATGATACCATCACTGTCAACGTCTCTGTTGAAGAAAAGAGAAAGAATAATGTCTTGATGATTGTTTTGTTCGTGGCGGGCATTGCTTATCTTGTTGTTAACTGGATAAGCACGCTCATTGTGGGCTTTTTGAAGTAACCTTAATGTTTTCACCTCATAGAATATATTAGGTGAAAAAATGAATTACAGCGAGTTAGAAACATTCCTTGAAAAGAAAATCCCTTATGCCAAAATCGATATTATTGGCTCATCGGTCTTGAGAAGGAGCATCTACTCCGTAACCTTTGACATGGGGCATAGCGAAACGGTCATCATCCAAGGCTCAATCCACGCAAGGGAGCACATAACGACCGACCTCATTGTTCTTCAAATAAAAGAAGTCAGCGAGAACTATAAAAAGTATAGGGCCATGAACATGCCAAACATTGTGTTTGTTCCCTTGGTCAATCCCGACGGCGTTGAACTTGTAGAAAATGGGCTAAAAAGCGTTGAAGGTGGAAGAAAGAAAAAGTTTTTGAAGTCGATAAACAATGGCTCAAGCGACTTTTCGCTCTTCAAGGCGAATGCGAACGGCGTTGACCTTAACAACAACTTTGACGCCAAGTGGGGGAGTGGCAAATATAATGGGCTTGTTCCCGCGCCACACGGCTACATGGGTAGCCAGCCCATGAGCGAGCCCGAAGTCAGAGCACTTGCAATTCTCACAATAAAACAAAGGCCGTTTTTCACAATAAGTTACCACGCGAAGGGGCAAGAGGTGTATTATGAATTCTTCAACCGCCCCGAAAACTTTAGGAGGGACAAAAATATCGCGAAGTTGGTGGCAAGGTCGCTTGGCTACAAACTTGTTAACCTTGAAACCGAGAGCAGTGGGGGATACAAGGACTGGTGCGTTCAGAGACTAAACATCCCCGCGGTGACTATTGAGGTTGGCAAAGACAGCCTCTCGCATCCAATAAAGAAGGATGCACTGGCGCAGATTTATAAGAGGAACAGAAACATAATAAAACTTTTACCAAAGATATTAGAGGTTTATGAAAATGACAGAGAGAGAAAAGTTTATGAAAAGGGCCTTGAAAGAGGCAAAGAAGGCATACGAAAATGATGAAGTTCCAGTTGGGGCGGTCATTGTTCTTGACGGAAAGGTCATCGCATTGGCTCACAACAAGCGTGAGTCCAGTCGCGACGCGACAGCCCATGCCGAGATACTTGCCATAAAGAAGGCGTGCAAAAAACTTGGCGATTTTAGGCTTAGCGCCGATATGTATGTCACTTTGGAGCCATGTTTGATGTGTTTTGGGGCAATTTTGAATGCAAGGATAAAGAACCTTTATATTGGCGCGCCACAAAACAAAGAGAACGCCATAAGGTGCGAAGAACTCAACGAGCGCGCCGAACTTAACCACAAAGTCAGCATTGTTCGTGGAGTGTTGGAGGGCGAGTGCTCTTCGCTCGTTTCCGGATATTTTTTAACTAAGCGAAAGGGTTAAAAAAAATTGACAAAGCCATAATTATATTTATAATTTTGATTATGGATAAGATTTATGATTTAACAGTCACCGACGAGGTCAAGACTGAAGAAAAAGGAACTTACGATTTCAAAATAATTCCCGAAAAGCCAGAAACCAAGCGCGAGCCTAACATCAAAAGTGAGGATGTTAGTGTTTCGTGCTTTGTTCTTTTGGTGGACAGCAAAGAAATGAACTGCAAAGACGGGTCTTTTAACATCGACATTTTGGGCAACTCCATGTTTGAGTATGTTGTTCGGGCTTGCCCAACAAGGCCGGCGTGCATCCGCTTTGAGGAGGGGAACAACATTATTCAAACTATTCGCCCATACATTAAGGACACCGAGTATTCGCTCGTCCTCTATTCAGACACTCCTCTCATGACGCGTGCAAATGTTATGAATATTTTAAGTTATGCAAAAACCAAGGGACTGAATGTCTTGAAACTGACAAGGGGCTGGGTGTTCAATAACGAGTATATAAGGCACGCCGACGAGATCTATGCTCCTTCGACCTATTACTTTGAAGAAGAGGACTTCATGTCTGCGTGCAACTTTAAGCAACTATACATCGTTGCTGGGGTTTTGAAAAACCGCATCATCTCTTATCATATGCGCTCGGGGGTATACTTTAAGGACCCCGACACCACCTATGTTGAGGCAAATGTTTCAATCGGCGCCCGAACGGTGGTTGAGCCATATGTTAGCCTTTGCAAAAACACTATTATTGAAGAAAATGCCTATATTGGCGCAAGGTCGTCGCTTGTTAATGCAAGAATTTATGAGGGAGCAAAAATCTATGGCGCGTACATAGACGGCGGAATTGTTATGCAAAATGCAACTGTGAAAAATGGCGCAAAAATTTATTCTCAAACCGCAATAAAAGAGGGCGCAGAGGTGGGTGAAGAGTGCATCATTAGTAACGCCATTATCGGCGAGCACTCTATGGTTGGCAAAAACACTTGCATAAGTTATTTGAACTGTGAAAACAACGTGACTATCGGCTCGTCGTGTCTCATAAACGGAAAGGCGGACAAGGCGGTAAAAATTAAAGAGGGGGCAGTCATCGACGACTTTGTTACCCTTAACGCAAACAGCATTATTGAGAAAAACCAAAGAGTAAACGGCGGGGGAAGAGTAGAGTGAAACTTATTGTTGGGCTTGGTAATATTGGAAAAGAGTTTGACAACACCAACCACAATATGGGCTTTATGGTGCTTGATGAGGTCGCCCATGAGGTTGGTGTTTCTTTTAAGAAAAATTATTGTTCGAGTTTGGTCGCCGAGGGCAACTATATGGGGGAAAAAGTCATTTTGGCAAAGCCCACGACATTTATGAATTTGAGCGGAATTGCAGTAAAAGGGCTTGTTAGAAAGTTTGGTCTTGACTTAAAGAAAGATTTGGTTATAATAAGTGACGACATTGACTTGCCTCGCTCAAAAGTGAGAATGCGAGTTGAGGGCAGTGCGGGGACCCATAATGGGCTAAAAAGCGTTGTTGAATGCCTCAACACCACCGAGTTTTGCAGACTTAGAATAGGCATTGACCCCCCGCCAAAGAATGTTGACCTTGCTGACTATGTCCTTTCTTCTTGCCATATGGACTCCCATCTTAAAGAGGGGATTGAAAAGGGCAAAGAGGCGTGTTTGATGTTTTTAAGAGGCGAGTCATTTGCAAACATCATGCAGAAAGTGAACTAAATGAAAAACTTTTTTGACCTTAGGAGGGTGTGCCCCTCAGTTGACGATTTTTTTAACAAACTAGAAAAAGAAAAAACTAGTTCCGTTTTTGGTGCAGTCACTCCTCTTAAAGTTGTGTTTTGCGCCTCTGCAAAAGAGAAGATACTTTATATAACTTCAGATTTTAGCACTGCAACAAAGTGCTTTGAGATGTTTTCTAATATTTTTGGCGACCGCGCAGGACTGTTGCGCCCAACGGCAGACAACTTTATTTATGCTCGCGCAAAGAGTAGTGAGGTTAGTATTGCCAACTCGGTTGTGCTCTCAAAACTTGCGCTTGGAGAACTTGATGTTATTGTCGCGCCAATTTCTGCCGTTTTGAATTTTTATCCAAATCCGCAAAAACTCAAAGAAAACATTGTAAAAATAGACAAAAAACTGGTAATTGAGCCCTCAAACCTTGCAAAAAAGTTGACTTTGGCGGGCTACAAGCGAGAGGACCTTGTAAGCGAGGCGGGTCAGTTTTCTTTGCGCGGAGACATCTTGGACATCTATCCAATCGGAGCAAACATAGCATACCGAGTGGATTTTTTTGACCGCGACATTGAGTCGATTAGCGAACTTGACGGCCAGAGCATGAAAAAGGGCAAAGAGGTAGAAAAGATTGTTGTCTATCCTTGCAAGAACGTTTTTCTTGAAGAAAATGAAGGGGCGGCTCTTATAAAGACTCTTGAAAAAATGCAAGAGCGCGAGTTCTCTACGGGGGCGATAAAAGAGGACTTTACAAAGATTGTTAACGAACTTGTGCTCAAACTTGACGGGGGCGCGACCCTCTTTGACCTTGACTACTTGATGCCACTTGTAAAAAATAAGTCAACCATATTTGACTATGCGAACTTTGTTTGCGCTATTGACGAGTGCAAAATGGTCTTTGACGCGCTTTCAAGCCACATTTCTGACTACAAAAGTCGCATAAAAGACCTTGAAAAAACAGGAATACTTCTGTCAAAGACGGGCAACTTTGTTGACGAGAGCACTGTCATTGAAAAGATTTCATCATACAAGGCAATAGCCTTTCAAAAACTCTCAAATGCCAACAAGTTCTTTCAGCCAAAGGTGGTTTTTGAGATAAAGTCCAACCCAGTTTCAAGGTACACCCACAGCATAAAGGACCTTGCGAAGGACCTTAAAGCCTACGACTACAATGGCTACAGAAATATGCTCTTTGCGGGGAGCGGAGCAAGTGCGCGCGAGATTAAGAGACAACTTAACGACTACGGCGTTGAGTATGACATTGGTGGCGAAAAGATGAGCGAAATCTCTGACGCCATTTTGCCACTTGAATTTGCGTCGGGCTTCATTTTGGTAAATGAGAAAATTGCAGTTTTTGGGACTTACGACTTCTTGCCAAGAAAGGCAGCCACAAACAAACTTCACGCGTCAAGACAGAATGTGTTTTCTGTGCCAAAGGTGGGGGACTATGTTGTTCACTCCTTCCACGGAATTGGAATTTGCGAGGGCGTTCAAAAGTTGTCGGGCAACTTTGGAACAAAGGACTATGTTGTTGTTAGGTATCGCGACGACGACAGGCTCTATGTTCCCATTGACCAAATGGATATGCTCGACAGATTTTCGGGCGCCGAGGCTCCAAAGCGCCTTTCAAAAATTGGGGGCGAGGAGTTCGCAAAAGTAAAAGACAAGGTCAAGACCTCAGTTAAAAAACTTGCGTTCGACCTCTTGTCGCTCTATGCTGAGCGCGAGAAGAAAAAGGGATTTGTTTATAGCAAAGACAATGAACTTCAAATTGAGTTCGAAAACGCCTTTGCCTACACCGAGACCGAGGACCAACTCATAAGTATTAGCGAGATAAAGAAAGACATGGAAGAGGGCAAGGTCATGGAGAGGCTACTCTGCGGTGACGTTGGCTTTGGCAAGACTGAGGTGGCACTAAGGGTGGCGTTCAAGGCCATACTTGACAACAAACAAGTGGCATTTTTGGCGCCAACAACCATACTCTCTGAGCAACATTTCAACACCGCGCAAGCGCGAATGAAAGAATTTGGAGTTCGGGTTGCAGTTCTCAATCGTTTTAGGACTGCAAAAGAAGTGAAAAACATCTTGTCTGACCTCAAAAATGGGCAGATTGACCTTTTGGTGGGAACTCACAGGCTTCTTTCGGGGGACGTTGTTTTCAAAGACCTTGGGCTCATCATCCTTGACGAGGAACAAAAGTTCGGGGTGGAGGACAAGGAAAGGATGAAACTTGTCTATCCAAATGTGGACGTTTTAACGCTCAGCGCAACGCCAATTCCAAGAACACTTCATATGTCACTGTCGGGCATAAGAGATGTTTCAGTCATCTCTACCCCTCCAAGCGAGAGGCTCCCGATTGCAACATATGTGACAGAACTTAGTGACGAGTTAATTCGCGACGCCATCAACAAAGAACTCTCCCGCGCGGGGCAGGTGTTCATTCTTTATAACAGCGTTGAAAAAATCTATGGGTTTGCTGAGAGGGTAAAGAAGATTGTTCCTTCTGCGCGAATAATTGTTGGACACGGGCAGATGAAGGGCAAAGAACTTGAAGACGTGGTCTATAAGTTCTATCACGGCGAGGCGGATGTTCTTGTTTGCACAACCATTATTGAAAACGGCATCGACATTGAAAACGCCAACACGCTTATTGTCTGTGACAGCGACAAGTTTGGACTCTCTCAACTTTATCAACTTCGAGGAAGAGTGGGGCGAGGCAACAAAATGGCATACGCCTATTTCACCTATGACGGGGGAAAGGTTCTGACCGAAGAGGCGTACAAAAGGCTTGACGCAATATCCGAGTTCACCGAATTCGGAAGCGGTTTCAAACTCGCCATGCGCGACCTTGAGATAAGGGGGAGTGGCAACGTTCTTGGGGCGGAGCAACACGGACACCTTGAAAAGGTGGGGTATGAACTCTACTCAAAACTTCTCTCTGAGGCGGTCAGCGAACTTAGAGGGGGCAAGGTTGAAGAGGAGACCGACGTGCTTGTTAAGATTGCGATTGACGCGTTTATTCCAGACAACTTCATAACAAAGAGCGAAGACAGAATGGTAGCCTACAAGACCATTGCATCAATAAAGGACCTTGAAAGCAAGAACAAGGTCATAAGCAATTTGCAAGACGCGTTCGGCAGAGTTCCAAAAGAGACTATGAACCTCATTGAGATTGCATACCTCAAGTCGCGAGCAAAGAAAATTCACGCCAAAGAAATTGTTTCAACAGTGGACAAATTGGAAATAATATTTGAGAAAAAGGACGACATTGTTGGAAACGAAATGATTGGCGACCTTATCTATAAATATAGGGCAAAGTGCAGCCTTGACTTTTCAAAAGAACCAAAAATTTGCTTTAATGTTGGCGCAAATGCCACAGAAAACTTGAAAGTGCTTAATGACTTTCTTTCAAATGTATAAAAAATAGTTATAAATTTTCAAAAACAATTGCATTTTATATTGCACTAATATATAATTTAGTAGTTAAAATACATTTATTTTAGGGGACAACATGAAAAACTTTAAACTTAAATTCTTTTCTTTAATACTTTGCATATGCATGTGCCTTTCATTCTTCACGGGATGTTCACTCTTTGTGAAGAACGACAATGCCGACGCAGAAGAAGTTGTTATGACAGTTGGAACGCGTGAAATAACGCGTGAGGAACTTCTCAATTCTTATTATAGTTTCTATCAGCAAAATAGTTACTATTTTATGTACTATGATGAAGAGACCATTCTTAACACCTTCTATGATTCTATTGTTTCTAGATACATGATTCTTTCTGAGGCTGAAAGGCTCATGGAGGGCGAAAATGGAGAAGAGCCCGAACTTGTTTTTTCAGTAGAGGACATGAAAAAGGTTTGGGACAACGTTTTTGACTATGTCAATGGCCAACTAGACACCATTGAAAAGGCTCTTTTGTTGCAGAAAAACGGCAACAAAGAGGACGAACTCCCCGAAAGACTACAAACCAAAGAGACTTCAGAAAGCGAAACAGCCTACAAGTATGAGCCATACGACCCAGCCGAGAACAAACTCAAAGAGTACGAAAAGGGCGATAGAGCTCCAAAAGTTGACGCCGAGTATATTTCAGACAAGATAAGTGAACTCAAACAAACGGGCATTTATACATACTATGAAGACGACGAGACCACCGACGACGAAGACAAAGAAAGAACCCCACTCTACATCACCGACGAGAACGAAAAAGCCGTGAGGTTAGAGGCTTTCAACAAGTATCTTGCCGACCTCATGTTCAGCGCAAAGGCAAACAAAAAAGACTCAAAACAAGACGTTGTTTTGAAAGCCGAAATCGAAAGGCTTTACAAAAGTTATTATGAGTCTGCCCTTTATAGCGAGTATCAAGAGTACATAACTTCGGGAACAAACGAAGAACTTGCAAAGAAGTTTGCCGACAGCGAGATTGCCGACCTTTATGTCAAACTTTATAGCGCGTCAAAAGAGGCAAACAGCCTTGAAGACAACTACAAGAGCGTTATAACCGGCTCTTCATCATCACTTACACTCTATCATTATAATGGAAGATATGTATATTTCACCGTTCAACACATCCTTGTTCCATTCGATGCCGAAACTCTTGAAATTTTAAAAGAAATTCCGGGCTACGACACCGCGGTTGACGCAAGATACAGAGATGTCTATGAGCAAATTCGCAAAGAATACTACGACAAGGGTCGCTCATGGACAGAAGGTGAGGGCAAAATTCTTTCAACAGTTGAAAGAGATGCCGACGGAAACATTGTTCATGAAAAATCCGCCGAGGGAGAAGAACTTGACAAAGAAAAGAAAGTTTCTGTTGCAACAATTGTTAACGAATTTAACACAGAGTATGACGGACTTGTCGCTGCTCACCCAGAGTGGGAAGAGGAAGACAAAATTCATGCCAAGGCAATCTTGTTCCAACAATACTCATTCAAGTATTCTTCAGACACGGGCTCGCTCAAAAATGACCTTACGGGCGTGCTAGGGTTCACAATTTCTTCTGAGCCTGACCAACATGGAAGTTATGTTAAAGACTTCACAAATGGCGCAAGAAAGCAATTATTCGAAGAATATATGTCGGGTAGGGCTAAAATTGGCGAAATTGCCGAAGTTGTTTCTGACTATGGTGTTCACATCATGATGCTTACTGGCGTTTATGAGGCAGGACCAGTCATTGACCTTAATTTTGGCGACATGACAAGCGAAGAAAAGCAAACTGCGATTGTTGAGGCTCTTAAAGGAACAAGAATTTCTGAACTGACCGACGAAACTTACTATGACTATATCTATGACCTTATAAAAGAGAACTTGGTTGGTTCAAGCGGAACATACTTCACCGACTACCGCAACAGCCTTATGAAGAAGTTTGAAGACGACGGCAAAGTTGTTTATAAGAACAAATTGACCTATAAGCAACTCAACGACTCAATCAACAGATAAAAAAATTAGGTAAACATTAATTGTTTACCTATTTTTTTGCGTTTTTTCATCCATACAACAAGTTGAGAGTGTGGAATGAGGCTTTGCCCCTATTTGTTTGTGCTACCGAATCCGCCGTTTCGCGCGCCTTCGGCATTGTCGCTCTTTGTTATGCCATACTTTATGAATATGCCTTGCAAATATGCTTTTCCGGCTGGCAAGGTGAGAACTGCCTTGGGGTCGCGTGAGTCGTGGATAATTCGAAAGGTCATGTGCCCCTCGTTGTCGCTATAAAAATAGTCGCTGTCAATAAGAGAAATGCAAGTGTTGAGTTGAAGTCTGCTCTTTGTTCCAAGTCCGCTCTTGCTCATGATAAACAGGCCGTAGACTCTTTTAAACCAAGGTCGTATGCCCGAGGGGATGGTTATTTCTTCGCCCGCCTTCAAAGTTATGCCAAAGGGCAAAAAGAAGTCGTATCCCGCAGAGCCCGTCGTTGCGCGTGCGGGGAGTTTTATGCCGTCATAAATGCGCTTGAGTTCGGCGTGCCCGATGTCGCTTTTAACGAGCGCTTTATAGTCTTTTTCAAATTGTTCAAATGATACTTTATAAAATTCTGCAACTCTTTTCATTTGTTTTCCTCCAAGTCCTTTATATCACTATAAATGTGTTGTTGCAAGTAAATTTTAAAAAAATTTAATATTGACGAGCGCGGTGATTGGTGGTACAATGTGTCCGTGATTAGACTGAATTTACCAAGAGATGAATATGGAAGGTTTGTTCTGACAAAGGGGTCTTTGGCAGAGTTTGACGCAGTTGATTTTTTTCAAAAGTCTTCAAATGAAAGTCCTCGCTTTTTGAGTTGGATTGGGGACAAGACTGGAAGAAAAGTGCTTGTCAAGTTCCGCGAAGAGGACTTTGTTCCCCTCTATAAGTCAGACATCTTTTCCGAGATGATTTTTGAGGCGTTTGCAAAGGCAAGTGGCTTTTCTTGTGCAAATGTTGATGTTGGGAGCGTTAACGGCGCCGACGTCATTTTGAGCGAGCACGTTTCACCAGAAGGCTTTGTTTTTTCTTATAAAGAAATGAACGCCCAAACAAATAGCGAAATTGAGCCAAAGTATTACACTCTTGACGGGGTCATCAACAACGTTAAGTTGTTTGCAAAAGTGTATGGTCTTGAGGTGGACAAAAACCTCAGGCTTGACCTTTTAAAGTTGATGCTTGTCGACTTTTTAACTTTCCAGCAAGACCGCCACGACCATAACCTTTTGTTTTTTGTGCAAGACAGAAAAATAGGGCTTGCGCCCGCCATAGACAATGAAAAATCATTTTTGATTGACCGAATTGCAGTTTTTTTGTCTAGCCTTGACTTCATCGACAACACGGTCTACAAGTTGTCGCTCTTGCCAAGCGGAGCAAACAACAAGGCGGTTTTAAGGTGTTTTGACGACGTGAGAAATTCAACAAAGATATTCAGTGCGCCAATACTTGTTCCAAGACTTCACTCTTTTGACGAAGTTGCAGAGAATGCCGTTGACGAAGAGCCATACGACGAGTATAACGAATATCGCTCAAACAACAATTTGCTTTCGCTCTATGCCGAGGATTTTGCCTTTGAAATGAAAAATAATGAAAAGTTATACAATTTTTATAAGGGCATGAACTTTGACATTTTTGACCTTGTTAAGAGGGGCGAGAGAGCGAGCGGATACAAAATTCCCGAGATATATGCCTCGTTTGCAGAAGACATCATAAAAAAGCAAAAGAGAAGAATTGACCGAGCACTAGAAAACGAAGAAGAAAAGGAGGAAAAATAATGAAAGTTGTTTTGTGTTATAAAGAGTTTGAGTGTGGGGAACTGACAAAAGAGGGGAGTGAGTATGTTTTCACTCCAGTTAGTGGGTGCGAACTTGCAAAGCAAAAGTATATCATTCCTCGTGCAAGCCAAATTTTGAGCGGTGGAGTCAAGAGAAGTGAAAAGTTGTTCGGCGAGTTTGCATACTTTTTCAATCTCTTAAAAAACTCATACATAAAGAGCGAGGCGAACGTCATTGATGGCGACGATGAGTTCGAAACACTAATAAAACTTGCCCGCCTTGAACTTGACCGCGGTTCATTCTATTTGAGATGTAGAAGATAAAATCCCTCATTTTAATAGACATATGCACTTTTTTGAGTTAAAATATAACTAATAAAGGGGTGCATAATGACAATTATGAAGAAAAAATGTAATGTAAAAGAAGAGCAAATTGCAGAAAATGTGGCAGTTGACTCTTCTTTTTCTCAAAAAACTGCTCAAAAAACGCAAAAACAGAAGAAAAAACTTCCATCTTTGAATAGTCTTGCAAAAAAAATACTAAAATCCATACTAAAAGATGAAAAAAAACAGGGCAAACGCCTAAGAAAACAAGAAAAATTGCAGAAAAAGGCTTTAAAGGCAAAGAAAAATGCTTTTGTTAATGCTTAGCAAGGGGTAATATCGTGGTGAACTTCAAAGATAAAATCATAGAGATGATTTCAAACAAAAAGCAAAAACTCATGGCATTTGACGAAATTGCAAAAAATCTCGGGCTTGTTTCGGGCTTTGACAGGCAGGCACTTGCGGGCGCGCTCAATGACCTTGTTCGCGAAGAAAAATTGGTCTTCACAAAGCGCAACAAGTATATGCTCCCCGAGAATGCTGGAGCGGTAAAGTGCGTTATGCTCATGAACGAAAATGGCTTTGGTTTTGCAAGGCCTATTGGTGAGGGCGACGACATTTTTGTTGCCGAACGCGACCTTTTTGGGGCAACTCAAGGCGACACCGTGCTTGTTAAAATTGTAAGCAAAAATCGCAATAATTATAGGTTTAAGGGTAAAAAAGCCTCTCATGGGCGCACTCAAGGGCAAGTTATTGAGGTTCTTGACCGTGGCTACAAGACCATTGTTGGCTACTACACTGTCACGGTTGGCGGGGGACTTGTTATCCCTGACGACAAGAGATTTTCTGACACCGTGTTCATCCCCGCAAACAAGACACTGGGGGCGAAGAGCAACACAAAAGTTGTTGTTAAAATAACTGAATATCCTTCAAGAACAAAGATGGCGCAAGGCGAGGTCATGGAAATTCTTGGCGACCCCAACAGTTTCAAAGTGTCAACTCTGTCGGTTATAAGAAGTTTTGGGCTTGTTGAGGAGTTTCCAAAGGAAGTGCTCTTGGAGGCAGACAAGGTCAATGTTCCAGTTAGCAGCGAGATGGTGAAGGGAAGAAAGGACTTTAGGGAAGAACTTACGATAACCATTGACGGAGAAGACGCGCGCGACTTTGACGACGCAATTAGCCTTAAAATGAATAAAGACAACTATGTTCTCTCTGTCCACATTGCCGACGTTTCGAACTATGTTAAAGAGGGCTCATACCTTGACAAAGAGGCGTTCAGACGGGGCACGAGTGTGTACTTTCCCGACTATGTTTTGCCAATGCTTCCAAAGGTTCTGTCGAATGGAATTTGCTCGCTTAATCCGAACGAGGACAGGCTCACTATGAGCGTTGTTATGGAGATTGACAAGACGGGCAATGTTAAAAACTACAACATCTGCGAAGGCGTCATCCGCTCGGCTTACAGAATGACCTATACGAGCGTCACAAAGATATTTGACGGCGATAAAGAACTTCGCGAAAAATACGCAAAAGTTGTTCCAATGCTTGAAAAAATGGCTGAACTTGCAAAGATTTTGCTTAAAAGACGAGATGATGCGGGGCAACTTGACTTCGACCTTCCTGAAGCGCAAATCAACATTGACGAGGAAGGCAAGATAACTGAAATTATAAAGAAACCTCGAAACCTCTCGGACAGACTTATTGAGCAATTTATGGTCATAACAAACGAGGTTGTTGCAAGGCATTTCTCAAAACTTGGCGTGCCATTTGTCTATCGTGTGCACGAGGACCCAACTCCCGAAAGAGTCAAGGCATTTAAGCAGTTCATTTCAAGTTTTGCGCTCAAACTTGAAACGGGCAACGAGGGTTATGAGCCAAAGGTGTTCCAAAAACTTCTTCTTCAAATAAAGGGGACTGAATATTCAATTCCAATTTCAAAGGTCATGCTAAGAAGTATGCAAAAGGCGAGGTATGCTCCCGAAAATCTCGGGCACTTTGGGCTTGCATTGAAAGATTATTGCCACTTCACGTCGCCAATAAGAAGATATCCCGATTTGTTCATCCACAGGGTTATAAAATATTCTTTGCACAATGAACTTGGTGCCGAAAAGTTGCGGGTTTTGGAAAGTTTGGCAGAAGAGGCAAGTGAGCAGTCAAGCATAACCGAAAGGAATGCCGACGAGGCAGAGAGGGCGGTTGACGACCTTAAAAAGTGCGAGTATATGTCAAGCCGAATTGGTCAAACGTTTGAGGGCAACATAAGTAGCGTGACCGACAGCGGAATATTCGTTGAACTTGAAAACACAATCGAGGGATTTATCTATAAGGAGTACCTTCCAGACGACAGGTACATCTTTGACGAAAAGAGGTATATGCTTCTTGGAAAACGCAATCGCTATGCCTTGGGGGATAAAATTTCCGTCAAAGTTTCTGAAGTTGACATAACTCAAAGACATATCAATTTTGTGCCATATACACCCATAAAAGGGCAAGAAAATGCCCCAAAAACGCAAAAATAACCATATTTTCATGAAAAAAGGCTAAAAAAATGCGATTTTTTATAAAATTTTTTCCAAACAGCCTTGAAATGTGAAATTTTATGTGTTATAATCAAGGAGCAAGTATGAAGGAAATAGCGGTAAACAGAAAAGCGTTCTTTGAATATTTTATAGAAGAGAAGATTGAGTGTGGGCTTGTTTTGAAGGGCAGTGAGGTGAAGTCTATTCGTGCGGGCCATTTGGGTCTTTCTGACAGTTATGGAATCATCAAAAATGGCGAAGTATTTCTTTTAAACGCACATATTCCAACCTATGAAAAGACCAGCGCGTTCGCCCTTGACGAAAGGCGAAGTCGAAAACTCCTTTTGAAAAAACAAGAAATTGCAAAACTTGAAAGGAAAATTAAAGAAAAAAACTACACACTTATTCCTCTTAAAGCATACTTTAAAGACTCTTTAGTCAAAATAGAAATGGGGCTTGCGAAGGGCAAAAAGTTATACGACAAGCGGGAGTCTATTAAAGAAAATGACCTCAAACGCGAGGCTCAAAGAGCGATAAAAAACGTGAAATAATCCTCAATTTGCGTTTTTCGCCCCTATAGACGCGGGGGCGTACAGGTTTCGACAGGTATATGTTCTTGGTATCTAGCGCACTGGTTTCGGTCACACCAACCTTAAAAGCGTGGCAAAAAATAAACGCAAACGAAAACGTTGCAATTGCTGCCTAACTAGTGTAGCACGGGCCCGGTCTCCACTCCCGCGTGGAACAAGGCTTGTCAAACTTGCGGGTTGCCACAACTTCTGTTTTGAGAGGACTTTGTGGCGAGAAATTTCTCAAATAGCCCATGGAATAAGGCCGACATTAAACCTTGGGCGAAACTCTATGGTCGGCTGTAGTGCGGAAGAAGGGTGCCAGGGAGTGTATTTGGACGTGGGTTCGATTCCCACCGCCTCCACCAAAGTTATCAATAATTTATTCGCTAGATAAAAAAATACAAAAGGAGATATAAAAATATGTTAGCAACTTATCAAATTGTCGCATTAAGCATTTTGGGCGCGGGTGTGCTCTTGGCAATCGCGTTCACAATTGCATTCATTGTTGTGGCTTGCACAAAGGCAAAAGAAGAGGTTGAAACCAAGCAAGAGGAAGAAGAAAGCAGCGAAATTGACCTTGACCAAATGCTCGCAAAACTTGAAGAGGCTTCTAAGGGAGAAAAGGCTGAAGAGCCAAAAGAAGTTGAAGTTGTTGTTAAAGAGCCTGAGCCAAAAGAAGAGCCAAAAGTTGAAGAGGTAAAAGAAGAAAAGGTTGAGGCAAAAGAAGAGAAGAAAGAAGAAAAACAGCCAACAACCATCATTATCAATAATATAACAAACGACAACAAGCCTGAATTCGACTACAGAATTAGACTTGCAAAAATCAAAGAGAGTCAAGCAAAGATTGATCGCGACCTTGAAAAAACAACAAGGGCAATCTTGAAGTATGAAAGAACCATAAGAAGAAAAGAGCGCAACCAAAAGATGCTCGACCGTAGGGCATTGGAACTGACAAACCTCAACCTTCTTATGTACTCTGTAACCGACATAAAGAATGTTGATGCCGAGAAGAAAGCGCGTCAAGAAGAGTTGACCGCCCACATCTCTGAACTTAAGGCAAGCATCCAAGATGCCGAGAACTACATTGAGGCAAACAAAGAGAAACACGAGAACAACCTCAAACTTCGCGAGTATTTGACAAAAGAAAAGGTTAGATATGCCGAAGAAGTTAAGGAACTTGAAACTCTTATCGCATCTGGCAAATACTTTGACGACGATGCTGTTGGTGGCAAGAAATAGTATTTGTTGCGAGCCACTTGTGGCGCACAACAATGTTAGCCACCAAAAAAGATTTTAATAGTAGGGATACATATTATATGTGTCCCTTTTTTGTTGCAAAAAAATTTAATTTTTTTAACAAAACCCCCTTAAAACATTTGACAATCGTATGGGGGGGGGGGGTATCATATTGTG